>JBIQJM010000031.1:0-28733 GCA_044507525.1 Burkholderiales bacterium | reverse complement strand
GTTTCTGGAGGGCGGCCGGCGAGCCGGCCGCAAGAGTCCGGGATCAGCGACGCGTACGCGTGCCAACCACCTCGACTTCCACGCGGCGGTTCTTCGCGCGGCCTTCGCGGGTACGGTTGTCGGCGATGGGCTGCGTCTTGCCCTTGCCTTCGGTGTAGATGCGGTTCGCTTCGATGCCCTTGCTGACCAGGTAGGCCTTGACGGCTTCGGCACGGCGGATCGACAGGGCCATGTTGTATTCATGGGTGCCGATGCTGTCGGTGTGGCCGACGGCGATCACGACTTCGAGGGTGATGTCCTGGATCTTCTGGACCAGTTCGTCGAGGCGCGCCTTGCCTTCGGGCTTCAGGGCGTACTTGTCGAAATCGAAGAAGGTATCGGCCGCGAAGGTGACTTTTTCGCTCGTGGGGGCCGGAGCGGGCTTCGGAGCCGGCGCGGGGGGCGGCGTGGGAGCCGGCTGCGGCGCCGCGGGCGGCGGAGCTTTCGGAAGGAGGTCGTCGTCGCAACCCGGGAACGCGTCCGCCGGCGTCCAGTAGCCCGTGTGCACGCAGGTACCTGCGCCGCTGCGGACCACGTTGCGGTCGGGACTGACTACGTAGCCGGATTTATTGGGGGGCGCGACCTGAGCGACCGCGACCATCGAAACCGACATCATCGCTGCAGCGACGACGCAGGTCAGCTTGACCGGTTTATTCATGTTTCTCCTTTCGGTAGACCTGAAAGTCTGTGTACGACGCTGGCAGGCGCGTTAATCGGCCCAGATTCAGGCCCGACCTGACAAGATTTCGCCAACCCGATTCTGCCACACGCCTGTTCGACCAACTACCTCGCAAAGGGCGTCCCTGACCAGGGGGTCAGCGAGCTGTCGCGTGTGAACAACACGCTTTGCGGCCACCCAGACGTCGCTCACGTGCTCGCGTCCGCACGCGTAGATCAGCTGCGAAACGGGGTGGTAAACGGGGGCCAGCTCGGCGGCGCGCAGATCGAGCGCGACGAGGTCGGCCTGCTTGCCGGGCTCGATGGAGCCGATGCGGGAATCCAGGCCCAGGGCGGTGGCGGCGTCGAGCGTCATCGCCCGCAAGGTGCGACCGGCCGACCAGGCGTCGGCGCGCCCGCTGGTCGCCTTGGCGAGCAGCGCCGCGGTCCGCGCCTCGCCGAGCAGGTCGAGGCGGTTGTTGCTGGCCGATCCGTCGGTGCCGATGCCGACGCGAATGCCCATCGCGTGCATGCTCGCAACCGGTGCGATGCCGCAGGCGAGCTTCAGGTTCGAATGCGGGCAGTGCGCGACCGATGCGCCGGAGGCGGCGAGCCGGTGCAGGTCCTCGTCGTCCAGGTGGACGGCGTGCACGGCGATCATTTCCGGCCCGACCAGGCCGAGGGCATCGAGTCGCGCGAGCGGCCGCTTGCCGTCCCGTGCGAGCCCCTCGGCGATCTCCTCGGCGGTTTCGTGCACGTGGATGTGGATCGGCAGCGCGATCTCGCGCGAGATCGTCGCGATGCCGCGCAGCGTCTCGTCGCCCACCGTGTACGGCGCGTGCGGCGCCAGGCAGAAGCTGACGAGCGGCTCGTCGCGCATACGGTCGCGCAGCGCCAGTCCCTTGCGCAGGTATTCGGCGGGGTCGCTCGCGTAGACGGTCGGGAAGTCGACGACGACGATCCCGTGCGCGCTGCGAATGCCGACGGCGAGCGCCGCCTCGACCGAGGCCTCCGGGAAGAAATACATGTCGTTCACGCAGGTCGTGCCGCCGAGCAGCATCTCCGCGAAGGCGAGCGTCGCTCCGTCGCGCACGAACTGCGGGTCGACCAGCCGTGATTCGAGTGGCCACATGCGCTCGCGCAGCCACGCCGAGAGCGGCAGGTCGTCGCCGACGCCGCGCAGCAGCGACATCGCGGCGTGCGCGTGCAGGTTGACGAATCCGGGAACGAGCAGGTGCCCGGGCAGCGTGACGCGCTCGGCCTGCGGGTGACGCTGCCTCGCCTGCCCGGCCGGCAGCACGTCGACGATGCGGTCGTCCTCGACGACGACCGCGTGGTCGACGAGGCACTCCTCGCCAGTGTCGTCGGCGGCGCGCACCGGCGCGATCCACTGCGCTTCGATCAGCTGGCGCGCGGGCGATTCGGAGGTCGGCATGTTCGTCTTCCTGCGATGGGAGGTGGGGCGGCGCGGCACCGGCCGCGTCGCGCCCGGAAGCGCACATCCCGCATGGTAAAATAGCCGGTTTGCCGCTGGCGCCATTCTGCGCCGCCGGCGGTCGTTTCCCGCCACCGTTCGCCGCCGTTTCCGGCCGCTCCTTGCCGCACCACCGACGCATGGATTCCTTCGCCAAAGAGACGCTCCCCATCAGCCTCGAAGAGGAGATGCGTCGCTCCTATCTCGACTACGCGATGAGCGTGATCGTCGGGCGCGCGCTGCCCGACGTGCGCGACGGCCTGAAGCCGGTGCACCGGCGGGTGCTGTACGCGATGCACGAGGCGAACAACGTCTGGAACCGGCCGTTCGTGAAGTGCGCGCGCATCGTCGGCGACGTGATGGGCAAGTACCACCCGCACGGCGACGCGTCGATCTACGACACGCTGGTGCGCATGGCGCAGGACTTCTCCCTGCGCTACCTGCTCGTCGACGGGCAGGGCAACTTCGGCTCGGTGGACGGCGACAACGCGGCGGCGATGCGCTACACCGAGTGCCGGCTGCAGCGCCTGGCCGGCGAGATGCTCGCCGACATCGACAAGGAAACGGTCGATTTCCAGCCGAACTACGACGGCAAGGAGAACGAGCCCACCGTCCTGCCCGCGCGCATCCCGAACCTGCTGATCAACGGCTCGGCCGGCATCGCGGTGGGGATGGCCACGAACATCCCGCCGCACAACCTGAACGAGGTCGTCGATGCCTGCCTGGCGCTGCTCGCGCGCCCGGAGACGACGATCGACGAGCTGATCGAGATCGTCCCCGCGCCCGACTTCCCCACCGCCGGGATCATCTACGGCGTGCAGGGCGTGCGCGAGGGCTATCGCACCGGCCGCGGCCGGGTCGTCATGCGCGCGAAGACGCACTTCGAGGAGCTCGACCGCGGCAACCGCAGCGCGATCATCGTCGACGAGCTGCCGTACCAGGTCAACAAGCGGCTGCTGCTCGAGCGCATCGCCGAGCTGGTCAACGAACGCAAGATCGAAGGCATCTCCGACATCCGCGACGAGTCCGACAAGTCGGGGATGCGCGTCGTCATCGAACTGAAGCGCGGCGAGCTGCCCGAGGTCGTGCTGAACAACCTCTACAAGCAGACGCAGCTGCAGGACACCTTCGGCATCAACATGGTCGCGCTCGTCGACGGCCAGCCGCGGCTGCTGAACCTGCGCCAGATGCTCGAGGCGTTCCTGTCGCACCGGCGCGAGGTCGTCACGCGGCGCACCGTGTTCGAGCTGCGCAAGGCGCGCGAGCGAGGACACGTGCTCGAGGGGCTCGCGGTGGCGATCGCCAACGTCGACGAGATGATCGAGCTGATCAAGGCCTCGCCGACGCCGCCGATCGCGAAGGAGCGGCTGATGGCGCGCGAGTGGCGCGCGGGCGTCGCCCGCGAGATGCTCGAGCGCGCCGGCAGCGACATCGCCGAGTTCCGGCCCGAAGGCGTCGACGCGTCGGTGGGGCTGCAGGGCGACGCCTACCGGCTCTCCGAAGCGCAGGCCACCGAGATCCTGCAGATGCGGCTGCAGCGGCTCACCGGGCTCGAACAGGACAAGATCGTCCAGGAATACCGCGAGGTGATCGGGCAGATCATCGACCTGCTCGACATCCTCGCGCGGCCCGAGCGCATCACCGCGATCGTCGGCGACGAGCTGAAGGCGATCAAGTCCGAATACGGCGACGCGCGCCGCTCGGTGATCGAGCTGAACGTCAGCGAGATCGACACCGAGGACCTGATCGCTCCGCAGGACATGGTCGTCACGCTCTCGCACAGCGGCTACATCAAGAGCCAGCCGGTGTCGGAGTACCGCGCGCAGAAACGCGGCGGGCGCGGCAGGCAGGCCGCGGCGATGAAGGAGGAAGACTGGATCGACCAGCTCTTCATCGCGAACACGCACCAGTACATCCTGTGCTTCTCGAACCGCGGGCGCGTCTACTGGATCAAGGTCTGGGAGGTGCCGCAGGGCACGCGCAACGCCCGCGGCCGGCCGATCGTCAACCTGTTCCCGCTCGCCGACGGCGAGAAGATCACCGTCGTGCTTCCGGTGCAGTCCTTCGACGAGTCGCACTTCGTCTTCATGGCGACGAGCCTCGGCACGGTGAAGAAGACCCCGCTCACCGAGTTCTCGAATCCGCGCCGCGCCGGCATCATCGCGGTCGACCTCGACGACGGCGACTTCCTCATCGGCGCCGCGGTCACCGACGGCGAGCACGACGTGATGCTGTTCTCCGACGCCGGCAAGGCGGTGCGCTTCCACGAGAACGACGTGCGCCCGATGGGGCGCAACGCGCGCGGCGTGCGCGGCATGTCGCTCGAGGAAGGCCAGCAGGTCATCTCGATGCTCGTCGCCAACGGCGAGGATCTCTCCGTGCTCACCGCCACCGAGAACGGCTTCGGCAAGCGCACGCCGATCGGCGAGTACACGCGCCACGGCCGCGGCACCAAGGGCATGATCGCGATCCAGACGAGCGAGCGCAACGGCAAGGTCGTCGGCGCGGTGCTCGTCGATCCGCGCGACGAGATCATGCTGATCACGACGGGCGGCGTGCTCGTTCGCACGCGCGTGAGCGAGATCCGCGAGATGGGCCGCGCCACGCAGGGCGTGACGCTGATCGCGGTCGACGAAGGCACGACGCTGTCGCGCGTGCAGCGCGTCGTCGAGCGCGACGCGGCCGAGAGCGTCGACGGCGAGTTCGACACCGCCGCCGCGAACGAGCTCGGCCCGAGCGGGCCGATGCCGAACGAGCGCGACGAGATCGAGGAAGACACCAACGATCGCCTGCCCGACGACGACCCGAACGGCGAGACCGACTAGCGTGGGCGGGCCCCGGCCCGCGAGCGCGGTCCCTTCGCTCGACCGATCGCCCGCAGGCTAGACGTGGCGCTGTTCGGCGAGATCGTCCTTCCGGTATTCGTGCTGATCTTCGTCGGCTTCGTCGCCGCGCGGCGGCGGCTGCTCGACGGCGAAGGCGTGCGGGTGCTGTCCGACGCGGCGTTCCTCATCTTCATGCCGGCGCTGCTGTTCGGTGCGATCGCGCGCGTCGACTTCGACCGGCTCACGCCCGGCGCGGCGCTCGCCTACTACGCCGTCGGGCTGCCGCTCTTCGCGGCGGTGCTGCTCGTGCAGTGGATGCGCGGCCGCGGCGCGGCCACGGCGACGATCCACGCGCTCGGCGCGGTGTTCGGCAATACGGTGATGCTCGGCATCCCGGTCGTGCGACTCGCCTACGGCGAGACCGGGCTGGCGTTCCTGCTGACGATCATCGCGTGGCACGCGCTCGTCCTGCTGTCGCTCGGCACGCTCGTCCTCGAGACCTCGCTGATCGATCGCGGCGCCGGCGACGCGCGCTCGTGGCGCACGCTCGGCGCGCACCTGCTGCAGGTCGCGCGTTCGGCGCTGATCCATCCGGTGGTGCTGCCGATCCTGGTCGGGCTCGCGTGGTCTGCGCTGCATTGGCCGCTGCCGGTTCCGCTCGATCGCGCGCTGGCGATGCTCGGCGCCGCGGCGACGCCGATGTGCCTGGTGCTCCTCGGCGCGTCGCTCGCGCAGTTCGACCTGCGCGCCGGCTTCGTCACGGCGGCCGCGCTGACGGCGGTCAAGACCGCGCTGTTTCCGCTGCTCGTCTGGGGCGCCGGGACGTGGTTGCTGCGGCTCGAGCCGCTGCCGCTCGCGGTGGCGACGGTCGCCGCCGCGCTGCCGACCGGTGCGAACGTCTACCTGTTCGCCCAGCGCTACCAGAGGCAGGTGGGCGAAGTGAGCACGACGATCGCGCTGGCGACGCTCGTCGCGTCGCTGACCCTGCCCTGGCTGCTCTACCTGCTGCCGGCGCCCGCGGCGCTTTGATAGGATGCCAGCCATCATGGCCGATCCCGACGCCGGCGCGAATCGCGCGGAACCCGCCGCGAGCGAGTCGCTCGATTCCCTGCGCGCGCAGATCGATCGCGTCGACGGTGAACTGCTCGAGCGGATCGCCCTGCGCGCGCGCCTCGCCCAGCGCGTCGGCGAGTGGAAGAAGCACAACGACGCTCCGGTGATGCGCCCCGAGCGCGAGGCGCAGATCTTCGCCAGGCTGCGCGAGCGCAACCCGGGGCCACTCCCGGGCGACGCGCTCGAGGCGATCTGGCGCGAGATCATCTCCGCCTGCCGCGATCTCGAGCGGCGCCTGCGCGTCGCCTACCTCGGACCGCCCGGCACCTTCTCCGAGCAGGCGCTGCTCGCGTATTTCGGCTCGTCGGTCGATTCGATCGCCTGCGCCTCGATCGACGAGGTGTTCCGGTCGGTGGAAGTGGGCGGGGCCGATTTCGGCGTCGTTCCGGTCGAGAACTCGAGCGAGGGCGCCGTCAGCCGCACGCTCGACCTGCTGCTGCAGACCCCGCTGACGATCAGCGGCGAGATTTCGCTGGCGGTGCGGCAGAACCTGATGGCGCTCGCCGCGTCGCTCGACGGCGTCGAGCGCATCGTCTCGCATCCGCAGTCGCTCGCGCAGTGCGCACGCTGGCTCGACGCGAACGGCCACGGCATCGAGCGCGTACCCGTCGCGAGCAACGCCGAGGCGGCGCGCCTGGCGTCGCTCGACCCGCGCACGGCGGCCATCGCGGGCGAGCACGCGGCCGCGCGCTACGGCCTGCAGATCGTCGCCACCGGCATCCAGGACGACGCGCACAACCGGACCCGTTTCGCGGTGATCGGCGAATACGCCTGCGCGCCGTCGGGCAGCGACCAGACCTCGGTGATCCTTTCCGTTCCCGATCGCGCCGGCGCGATGCACGCGATGATCGAGCCGCTCGCACGCCACGGCGTCTCGATGAAGCGATTCGAGTCGCGCCCGGCGCGCCAGGGCCAATGGGAGTACCTGTTCTACATCGACCTGATCGGTCATCGCGACGATCCGGCGGTGGCGGCGGCGCTCGGCGAGATGGCCGCGCAGGCCAGCTTCTGCCGGATCGTCGGCTCGTATCCCCGCGCCGCCGGCTGAAGGTCGGTTATCCTGCGTCGGCGCGGGCGCGAACGCTCGTCGCCGACGCGGGCGCCTGCCACGGGCGCGTGCCCTTTCGATTCCCGGTCGTCCATCCCTGCCGCAACGCCCCATCATGACGATTCCCGCACCCGACTACGTCCGCGCGATCGCGCCGTACCAGGCCGGCAAGCCGATCTCCGAACTCGCCCGCGAATACGGTCTCGACGCCGATCGCATCGTGAAGCTCGCGTCGAACGAGAACCCGCTCGGCATGCCGGAGTCGGCGCGTGCCGCGATGCTCGCCGAGTTCGCCGAGCTGTCGCGCTATCCCGATTCGAACGGCTTCGCGCTGAAGGCGGCGATCGCGCGGCGCTACGAAGTGGCGCCCGAGTGGATCACGCTCGGCAACGGCTCGAACGACGTGCTCGAGCTGGCGGCGCACGCGCTGCTGCAGCCCGGAGCCTCGGCCGTGTACTCGCAGTATTCGTTCGCCGTCTATGCGCTGGCGACGCAGGAGACCGGCGCGCGCGCGATCGTCGTTCCGGCGCGCGAGCTCGGTCACGATCTCGACGCGATGCGCGCGGCGATCGCCGACGACACGCGCGTGGTGTTCATCGCGAACCCGAACAACCCGACCGGCACCTGGCTGCCGCGCGAGGAGATCGAAGCCTTCGTCGCATCGGTGCCGTCGGACGTCGTCGTCGTGCTCGACGAGGCCTACGACGAGTACCTCGAACCGGCGTTGCGCTCCGATTCGATCGGCCGCGTCTGCGAGCACCCGAACCTGATCGTCTGCCGCACCTTCTCCAAGGCCTACGGCCTGGCCGGTCTGCGCGTCGGCTTCGGGATCGCGCAGGCCGAGCTCACCGACCTGATGAACCGGGTGCGCCAGCCGTTCAACGTGAGCTCGGTCGCGCAGGCGGCGGCGATCGCCGCGCTCGGCGATCGTGCGTACCTGCAGCGAAGCTACGAGATGAACCGCGCGGGCTTGCAGCGGCTGCACGACGCCTTCGCGCGCATGGGCCTCGAATACGTGCCCTCGCACGGCAACTTCGTCCTGGTGCGCGTGGGCGACGCCGGCCGCGTCTACGAAGAGCTCCTGCGGGCCGGCATCATCGTGCGGCCGGTGGGCAACTACGGCTTGCCCGAGTGGCTGCGCGTCTCGGTCGGGCTGCCCGAGGAGAACGAGGTCTTCCTGCACGCCTTCGAACGGGCGATGGCTCGCGCGTGAAAGGCGGGCAATGAACGGACGCAAGGTCGCGATCCTCGGCGTCGGGCTGATCGGAGCGTCGCTCGCCGCCGCGCTGTCGCGAGCAGGCAACGGCGTGCACGTCGCCGGCTACTCGCCCGGCGACGACGCGCAGATCGCCCGCGCGCTGGGCCACCTGGACACCGCCTGCGCTTCGGTGGGCGAGGCGGTCGAGGGGGCGGCCTTCGTCGTCGTCGCCGCGCCGGTGCCGGCGATGCCGGCGCTCTTCGCGCAGATGCGCGAGGCGCTCGACGCGCAGGCCGTCGTCACCGATTGCGGGAGCACGAAGCGAAGCGTGATCGAGGGCGCACGCGCCGGACTCGGCGACGCCTTCCTGCGTTTCGTGCCCGGCCATCCGATCGCCGGTTCCGAGCACAGCGGTGCGCAGGCGGCCGATCCCGACCTGTTCCGCGGTCGCCGCTGGCTGCTGTGCCCGGTGGATGCGACGCCCAGGCAGCATTGCGAGGCGGTGACCCGCCTGCTCGAGCCGACCGGCGCCGACGTCGCGATGCTCGATCCGCTGCTGCACGACCGGCTGTTCGCCGAAGTCTCGCACTGGCCGCATGCGGTGGCCTTCGCGCTGTCGGCGGCGATCGCCGCAGGCGAGTTGTCGGAGCACGCGCTCGAGCACTCGGGGGCGGGGCTGCGCGACACGACGCGCGTCGGCGCATCGTCGCCCACGCTGTGGGCGGACATCCTGCTCGACAACCGCGACGCCTGCCTCGAGTCGGCGCAGCGTTTTCGCGACAGCGCCGATGCGGTGCAGGCGGCGCTGCGCGACGGCGATCGGGACGCGCTGGTGCGGATCTTCTCGACGGCGAGTCGCTGGCGCAACCGGCTCGCGTGAGCGGCCGGGACCGTCGGCGTTCGCGCGCCCGAGGCGGGCGCGTCCTTCAGCGCCAGGCTTCCGGGTCGCGGGCGGTGAGCCGCGGGCGCAGTTCCGGGTGCAGCGTCCCGATGTAGTACTCGCGCAACTGCATCAGTTCGCGTGCGGCCTCGAAGGGAAATCCCTCGCGCGTGCCGCGCGCGTCGAGCAGCAGCTCGTCGAAGACGGCGGTCATGCGCCGCGGCAGCTGCCAGTCGGCGGCGAGCCGGTTCACGACGTGCGGATAGTGCCGAGGCAGGACGGCGAGCCGATGCTCGACGGGCAGCGAGTCGAGCAGGCGCTGCGCGCGTGCGTCGAGCGGCTGGCCGGGAGCGCAGGGCGGGCTCGGTAGAATCGGCTCCGTACGGTCGTTCATTTCGTCACTGTAGGGCGCCGGCCGCAGCGGCCCGAGGAACAATTTCAATGTCGCGCAGTTTCCGCGCCGCCCCCGGCGGCCGCCTCGTGGGCCGCATCCGGGTCCCGGGCGACAAGTCCATCTCGCATCGCGCGGTGATGCTCGGTGCCATCGCCGAGGGCACGACGCGCGTCTCGGGGTTCCTCACCGGCGCCGATGCGATCTCGACGATGGACGTCTTCCGCGCGCTCGGCGTCGACATCGAGGGCCCGCAGGACGCGCGCGTCGTCGTGCACGGCGTCGGCCTGCGCGGCCTGCGGGCGGCGAACGCGCCGCTCGACTGCGGCAACGCCGGTACCGCGATGCGGCTGCTGATGGGCCTGCTGGCCGGGCAGCGATTCGAGTCGACGCTGGTCGGCGACGAGAGCCTGTCGACCCGGCCGATGCGCCGCGTCGCCGATCCGTTGGCGGCGATGGGCGCGCGCATCGAGACGCGCGACGGCCTTCCGCCGGTACGCATCCTGCCGTCCGAAGGGCTGCACGCGATCCGCTACGAGCTGCCGATGGCGAGCGCACAGCTGAAGTCGGCCTTGCTGCTCGCCGGCCTGTACGCGCAGGGCGAGACCGTGGTCGTCGAGCCGGCGCCCACGCGCGACCACACCGAACGGATGCTGCGCGCCTTCGGCGTCGAGGTGCGCAGCGACGGACGCGTCGTCTCGGTGCGCGGCGGGCAGGCGCTGCGCGCCACGGCGGTCGACGTGCCGGCCGACCTGTCGTCGGCGGCTTTCTTCCTCGTCGGCGCGTCGATCGCGCCCGGCTCCGACCTCACGCTCGAGCACGTCGGCATCAACCCGACCCGCACCGGCTGCCTCGAGATCCTCCGGCGCATGGGCGCCGACATCGAAGTCCTCGCGCAGCGCGAATCGGGCGGAGAGCCGGTCGCCGACCTGCGCGTGCGCTCGGCGCCGCTGCGCGGCATCGAGATCCCGCCCGAGCTCGTCCCGCTGGCGATCGACGAGTTCCCGGCGATCTTCGTCGCCGCCTGCTGCGCCGAGGGCCGCACGATCGTGCGCGGCGCCGAGGAGCTGCGCGTGAAGGAGTCCGATCGCATCGCGACGATGGCCGAGGGGCTGGCGGCCTTCGGCTTCGCGACGCGGCCGACCGACGACGGCATCGTCATCGACGGCCGCGGCGGCGACGACGCGGTCTTTCGCGCCGGACGCGCGCACGCGCACCACGACCACCGGATCGCGATGTCGCTCGCGATGGCGGCGATGCGTTCGTCGGGCGACCTGGTGATCGACGACACGCGCAACGTCGCGACCTCGTTCCCGGGCTTCGTCGAGCTGGCGCGCAGCGCGGGCCTCGCCATCGAGGAGCGCGGCGCGTGACCGCAGGCGCAGCCGCGATCGGCGGGGAGTGCGCGCGGTGAGCGTGCCGGTGATCACGATCGACGGCCCGACCGCATCGGGCAAGGGCACGGTCGCGGAGCGCGTCGCGGCGTCGCTCGGGTGGTCGTACCTCGATTCCGGCGCGCTGTACCGCCTGTGCGCGCTGCAGGCGCAGCGCGACGGCGCCGATCTCGACGACGCCGGGCAGGTCGCGGCGATCGCGCGGGCGCTGCCGGTGCGCTTCGCCGCCGGACGCATCGAGCTCGCCGGCCACGACGTCACCGAGGTCGTGCGCGACGAGTCGGTCGGCAACGCCGCCTCGCGCGTGGCGGTGCTTCCCGCCGTCCGCGAGGCGCTGCTCGCGCTGCAGCGCGGCTTTCGCAGGCCGCCCGGCCTCGTCGCCGACGGCCGCGACATGGGCACCGTCGTGTTTCCCGACGCCGAGTTGAAGGTCTTCCTGACGGCGAGCGCCGGGTCCCGCGCCGAGCGCCGCTATAAGCAGTTGATCGAAAAGGGGTTTTCTGCTAAACTCCCCGACCTTTTGCGGGATCTGCAGCAGCGCGACGCACGCGATGCGAACCGCTCCGTCGCTCCGCTTCGGCCCGCAGAAGACGCGATCGTGATCGACTCCACGCATCTCGACGTCGACGCCACCGTCGAACGGGTGCTGAAGGCGTATCACGCGCGCAGGCGCCGGACCGGCTGAACGGCCGCCCGGTTTTCTCAACACCGCTGGGCCATTGCATCGTTCCGTACGAGTCGCCCGGCGAGACATCGTCATACGGGAATCAATTTGAATACAGCAACCGCAACGTCGGTATCCGCCCCCTCGACCGAGGCCGAAAGCTTCGCGCGCATGTTCGAGGAATCCCTGTCGCGCCAGGAGATGCGCCAGGGCGAAGTCATCACCGCCGAGGTGGTGCGCATCGACCACAACTTCGTGGTCGTCAACGCCGGCCTGAAGTCCGAGAGCTTCATCCCGATCGAGGAGTTCCACAACGATCGCGGCGAGCTCGACGTCAAGGACGGCGATTTCGTCTCGGTCGCCATCGAGGCGCTCGAGGACGGCTACGGCGAGACGCGCCTGTCGCGCGACCGTGCGAAGCGCCTGTCCGCGTGGATCAACCTCGAGAAGGCGCTCGAGTCGGGCGAGCAGGTCGACGGAACGATCACCGGCAAGGTCAAGGGCGGGCTCACCGTGATGACCAACGGCATCCGCGCGTTCCTGCCCGGGTCGCTGATCGACACGCGCCCGGTGAAGGACACCACGCCGTACGAGGGCAAGACGCTCGAGTTCAAGGTGATCAAGCTCGATCGCAAGCGCAACAACGTCGTGCTGTCGCGCCGCGCGGTGGTCGAGCTCACGCAGGGCGAGGAGCGCGCGAAGCTGCTCGAGACGCTGCACGAGGGCGCGATCGTCCACGGCGTGGTCAAGAACATCACCGACTACGGCGCGTTCATCGACCTCGGCGGCATCGACGGCCTGCTGCACATCACCGACATGGCGTGGCGTCGCGTGCGCCACCCGACGGAAGTGCTGCAGGTCGGCCAGGAAGTCACCGCGAAGGTGCTCAAGTTCGACCAGGAGAAGAACCGCGTATCGCTCGGCGTCAAGCAGCTCGGCGACGACCCGTGGGTCGGCATCGGGCGGCGCTACCCGCAGGGCACGCGCATGTTCGGCAAGGTCACGAACATCACCGACTACGGTGCGTTCGTCGAGATCGAGCCGGGCATCGAGGGCCTGGTGCACGTCTCCGAGATGGACTGGACGAACAAGAACGTCAACCCCGGCAAGATCGTCGCGCTCGGCGACGAGGTCGAGGTGATGGTCCTGGAGATCGACGAGGACCGCCGCCGGATCTCGCTCGGCATGAAGCAGTGCCGCCCGAACCCCTGGGAGGAGTTCGCCGACAACCACCGCAAGGGCGACAAGGTCCGCGGCACGATCAAGTCGATCACCGACTTCGGCGTGTTCATCGGCCTGCCCGGCGGCATCGACGGCCTCGTGCACCTGTCCGACCTCTCCTGGCACCAGCCCGGCGAGGAAGCGGTGCGCAACTTCAAGAAGGGCGACGAGATCGAGGCGATGGTGCTGGCGATCGACACCGAGCGCGAGCGCATCTCGCTGGGCGTCAAGCAGCTCGAGGGCGATCCGTTCACCAACTACGCGGCGACCAACGAGAAGGGTGCGGTCGTGCGCGGAACGGTGCGCACCGTCGACCCGAAGGGCGCCGTCATCGACCTGGGCAGCGACGTCGAGGGGTACCTGCGTGCCTCCGAGATCTCGCGCGACCGCGTCGAGGACGCCCGCCAGCATCTGAAGGAAGGCGAAGAGATCGAGGCGATGATCGTCAACATCGATCGCAAGAACCGCTCGATCAACCTGTCGCTGAAGGCGCGCGACACGGTGGAAACGGCCGAGGCGCTGCAGCGCATCCAGGCCGAGAGCGGTGCGGCGAGCGGCACGACGAACCTCGGCGCGCTGCTGCGCGCGAAGCTCGATACGCCGAAGGAGTGAGGCGTCGCGCCGCGCGGCCGGAGCCGCGCGGCGCACGTTTCCGCATGTTTCCGAAGGGGCCGCGCGAGCGGCCCCGGTGCCGGTTCCAAGCGGAGCAGCACGAGATGGCATTGCATCCGGACGACTACGATTCGTACGACGCCGCGGACGCACCCGAGGCGATGACCAAGTCGGAGCTGATCGCCCGGCTCGCGGAACGCTATCCGCAACTGGTCGCCAAGGACGCCGAGTTCGCCGTCAAGACGATCCTCGACGCGATGGCGCGCACGCTCGCCAGCGGCAACCGCATCGAGATCCGCGGCTTCGGCAGCTTCGCGCTCTCCTACCGTCCCCCCCGCATCGGCCGCAACCCGAAGTCCGGCGAGAAAGTGCTCGTCCCGGAGAAACGCGTTCCCCATTTCAAGCCGGGGAAGCAGTTGCGGGAGCGGGTGGACGGGGCAAAGGAAGTCAAGGAGGAAGGGTGAAGGGTGAAGGGGGTCCACCCCTGGCCCGTCGCCCTTGAGCCTTCCCTGCGCAGCCTCGGCCGAAGGGCCGACACTGCACACGCCCCGCCTCGTTCAGAATAGCGTCCGTCATCCTCTGCGCGCGGGGCGTCGATGCGTTTCTTCACGTGGCTGTTCAATCTCGCGCTGTTCGTCGCGGCGCTCGGTTTCGCGCTGTCGAATACCGACAGCGTCGAGCTGCGTTTCCTCGTCGGGCAGTTGTCGTGGCACGCGCCGCTCGTCGTGTTCCTGCTCGTCTTCCTGATCGCCGGCGTCGTGCTGGGGCTGCTCGCCGCGGTGCCCTCGCTGTTTCGCCAGCGCCGGGAGATCGCGCGGCTCACGAAGGCGCTGCGACATGCCGCGGGCCCGGCCGAGGCGAATGCGCCCGCGCCGGTGCCGGTGACGAACGAGCCGGTGCCCGATCCGGCCACCGGCCTCGGCGTGTGAGCTGGCGCGGCGGCGCGAATGCTCGAGTTCGAAACCTGGTGGCTGCTGGCGATCCCGCTGTTCTTCGGGCTCGGCTGGTTCGCGTCGCGCTATGAAACCGGCCAGGCGGCCACTGCCGTGCAGCGCGACGGCCTGCCCGACGCCTATTTCCGCGGCCTGAACTTCCTGCTCAACGAGCAGTCCGACAAGGCGATCGACGCCTTCATCGACGTCGTGCGCGTCGATCCGGAAACCATCGAGCTGCATTTCGCGCTCGGCAACCTGTTCCGTCGCCGCGGCGAAACCGATCGTGCGATCCGCGTGCACCAGAACCTCGTCGAACGCGGCGACCTCGACGCCGCGCAGCGCGAGCAGGCGCTGTTCGAGCTCGGCCAGGACTACCTGAAGGCGGGCCTGCTCGATCGCGCCGAGGACGCGTTCCAGCGCCTGGAGCGTACGCGCTACGGGCTGCAGTCGTTGCAGCACCGGCTGGAGATCGCGCAGATGGTGCGCGACTGGCCGCAGGCGATCGAGCTCGCCGAACGACTGCAGCGCGACCTCGGCGAGAACCGCTCGCGCGAGATCGCGCATTTTCGCTGCGAACTCGCGACGCAGGCCTTCGGCGGCGACTCGCCCGCGCGCACGGCGCAAGCGCAGCAGCAGCTCGAGCTCGCGTCGCGCGCCGATCCCCGCCATCCGCGTGCGGCGCTGCTGCGCGGCGAGATCGCGCTCGCCGAGGGCAGGCCCGACGCGGCGATCGCCGCGTGGCAGGAGATCCAGCGTTCGACCCCGGCCTGGCTCGCGCTCGTCGCGCAGAACTGGCTCGACGCCTTCGCGTCGGTCGGCCGGCGCGACGAGGGCATCGCGACGCTCGAGGAGGTGCAGCGCCAGCATCCGTCGATCGACGCCTTCGCCGCGCTCGTCGATGCGCGCGCCGCGCGCGACGGAGGTGAGCGCGCCGTGCGCTGGGCCGAAGAGGCGCTGCGTGCCTCGCCGTCGCTGCTCGGCCTCGACAAGCTGCTCAGCCTGAAAGCCACTCTGCTCGAGGACGGCGAGCGCACCGAGATCGAGCTCGCGCAACAGCTGATCCAGGCGCAGGCCAGGCGCCTGTCGCGCTACGTCTGCGCGAACTGCGGCTTCAAGGCAACCCGCTTCTACTGGCAGTGCCCCGGCTGCAACCGCTGGGACACCTACGCACCGAAGCGCAGCGAGGAGCTCGAACGTGGGTGAGTCCGTGCACGAGCAGAGCCCGCCGCGCGCCGCCGCTCCCGATTTCACCGCGGCGCGCGTGCTCGTCGCCGGCGACCTGATGCTCGATCGATACTGGTTCGGCGACGTCTCGCGCATCTCGCCGGAAGCCCCGGTGCCGGTCGTTCGCGTCACCCGCAGCGAGGAGCGTCTCGGAGGTGCGGCCAACGTCGCTTTCAACGCCGCCGCGCTCGGCGTGCGCACGACGCTCGTCGGCGTCGTCGGCGCCGACGAGCCGGGCTCGCGCGTCGAGGCCCTGGCCCGAGGCTGCGGCGTCGGGCTCGAGGCGGCGCGCGACCCGCAGGTGCCGACGACGATCAAGCTGCGCGTGATCGGGCGCAACCAGCAGCTGCTGCGCGTCGATTTCGAGCAGGCCCCCGGCGAGCCGATGCTGGAGCGGACGCACGAATCGGTGCGTGCAGCGCTGCCGTCTTGCGACGTGCTCGTTCTCTCCGACTACGGCAAGGGGGCGCTGGCGCGCATCGACGCGCTCATCGCGCTCGCGCGCGATGCGCAACGCACCGTCGTCGTCGATCCCAAGGGCGACGACTATTCGCGATATGCGGGCGCGACGATCCTCACGCCGAACAGGGCCGAACTGCGCGAGGTCGTCGGCAGCTGGCGCGACGAGGCCGACCTGCGTACGCGGGCGCAGGCGCTGCGCGAGTCGCTCGACGTCCGGTACCTGCTGCTCACGCGCTCGGAGGAGGGGATGACGCTGTTCTCGTCCGACGGCGCGCTCGACGTGGCCGCGCAGGCGCGCGAGGTGTACGACGTGTCCGGCGCGGGCGACACCGTCGTCGCCGTGCTGGCGTCGATGATGGCGGCCGGGCGCCCGATCGACGAAGCGGTGCGGGTGGCCAACCGCGCCGCCGGCATCGTCGTCGGCAAGCTCGGCACCGCCGCGGCCACTTTGCAGGAGCTGTTCGAGTGAGCGCCCGGGCGCCGTCCGCGGTTCGGGGGCTGCGCGCGATCCTCCGCCCGCTGGGGCTTTCGCTGTGCCTGGCCGTGCTCGGCGCGGCGGCGGGCGCGTCGCTGGCCGTCGACGCGAATACGGCTTCGGCCGACGAGCTGCAGACGATCCGCGGCATCGGCCCGGCCATGGCGGCCCGGATCGTCGAGGCGCGCCAGCGCGAGCCTTTTCGCGACCTCGACGACCTGCGCGGCCGCGTTCGCGGAATCGGCGAGAAGAACCTGCGCAAGATGCACGAAGCGGGGCTCGATGTCGGCGGGGGCGGCCAGGTGGGCGACGCCCCCGGGCAGGGCCGCCTGCACGAGGCTGCTGCCGTCGATTCCCGCCGCGCGGGCGCCGCGCGGCCGCGCGTCGAGCACTACGTCGGGCGACCGCGATGAACGCGTCGGACGCCTCGCCGATGCTCGCGGCGCGCGAGCGCGTGCGCCTGTACGGCAGGTTGACGCGCCTGCACCGCCCGATCGGTACGCTGCTGCTGCTGTGGCCGACGCTGTGGGCGCTCTTCGTCGCGGCCGGCGGCTGGCCCGGCAACTACGTGCTGTTCGCGTTCGTGCTCGGCACGCTGCTGATGCGATCGGCCGGTTGCGCGATCAACGATTGGGCCGACCGCGATTTCGACGGGCACGTCGAGCGAACCCGCGACCGGCCGCTCGCCAGCGGCGCGCTGCATCCCTGGGAGGCGATCGCGGTCTTCGTCGCCCTGTCGCTGGTCGCGTTGCTGCTCGTGCTGCCCTTTCCGCCGCTGGTCTGGGCGCTGGCCGCGATCGCGGCCTTCCTCGCCGCGAGCTACCCCTTCACGAAGCGATTCTTCGCGCTGCCGCAGGCCTACCTCGGCATCGCCTTCGGTTTCGGCATTCCGATGGGCTTCGCCGCGGTACAGGGAACGCTGCCGCCGACCGCCGGCTGGATGCTCGCCGCGAACGTCTTCTGGGCGCTCGCCTACGACACCGAATACGCGATGGTCGATCGCGACGACGACCTGAAGATCGGCATCCGGACGGCAGCGATCACCTTCGGCCGCTTCGACGTCGCGATGGTCATGCTCTGCTATGCACTCGCCGTCGCGATGCTCGTGCAGGTCGGTCGCATCGAGCAGCTGGGCGCGCCGTACTACGCCGGCCTGGCCGTCGCCGGCGCGATCGCCGCGTGGCACTACACGATGATCCGCGACCGCAGCCGGGCCGGATGCTTCCGCGCGTTCAACCACAACAACTGGTTCGGCGCGGCGGTGTTCGCCGGCATCGCGGTGGACCTGCTGGTGTAGGGCCTTGCGCGTTCGTCGCTTCGCCGCGGGCGGCGCTACTTCCCGAACTCCTCGCCGAGCTCTGCGCCTCGCTGCTCGGCCGCGCGCAGCGCGTCGGTGAAGATCGTGCGCAGCGGGCTCGCCTCGAAGACTTCGAGTGCGGCAGCGGTGGTTCCGCCCTTCGACGTGACGCGGGCGCGCAGCGACGCGACCGGCTCGTCGCTGCGCAGCGCGAGCTCGGAGGCGCCGGCGAAGGTGTGCAGCACGAGCGCGCGCGCCTGGCGTTCGTCGAGGCCGAGCGCGCGCGCCGCCTGCTGCATCGCTTCCATCATCAGGAACACGTAGGCCGGGCCGCTTCCGCTCACCGCGGTCACGGCGTCGAGCGCGGACTCGGAATCGACCCAGACGACCTCCCCGACGCTCGAGAGCGTGCGTGCGGCCAGATCGCGGTCGACCTCGGCGACGCCGTCGAAGGGGAAGAGCCCGGTGACGCCGCGCCCGATCAGCGCCGGCGTGTTCGGCATCGCGCGCACGATCCGGCGGTGTCCGCCCAGCCAGCGCGAGAGGTCGCCGCTGCGGATGCCGGCGGCGATGCTGACGACGAGCGCGCCGGCGAGCACCGGGCCCAGTCCGTCGATCGCCGCGCGCATCTGCTGCGGCTTCACGGCGAGCACGCAGAGCTCGGTGCCCTGCAGCGCCTCGGCGTCGGCCGCTTCGATCGCGACGACTCCGAAGCGTTCGCGCAGGGTCTCGCGCTGCAGCGCGGCCGGTTCGACGACGACGAACGAACCCGGGGCGACGTCGCGCGCGACGAGGCCGCCGATCAGCGCGGCGGCCATGTTGCCGCCGCCGATGAATGCGATCTTCATGCTGGCTTTCCAGGAACGGGCGTCGCGGGGCGTCGCCGCTGCACGCGGCGCGCGCGGACGCGCGAGGGTGGGTCGAGGCTCATGCGGTGCGGTGCCTGCCGGCACGCATCAGGTGCAGCGGGCGCATGCCGAGCGCGAGCAACGCGAGTCCGTACAGGGCGGCGCCCGCGCCGACGAGGCCGAGGACGAGCGCGACGCGAAGACCCGGCGTCTCGCGCAACGCGATCCAGTCGAAGCGGCCGGCGCCGTAGCGCAGCGCGACGGCGAGCGCCGCGGCGGCGAGCAGGGTCTGCAGCAGGAACTTCGTCCATCCCGGCGACGGACGCCACGAGCCGCGCCGGTACAGGCCGGCGAGCAGCAGCGCGGCGTTCACGAGCGCACCGAGCGAGATCGACACCGTCAGGCCGGCGTGGCGCAGCCACGGGACGGTCAGCACGTTCAGCAGTTGCGTGACGACGAGCACGACGAGCGCGATGCGCACCGGCGTGCGCACGTCCTGCTGCGCGTAGAAGCCCGGTGCGAGCACCTTGATCGCGATGAGGCCGACGATGCCCAGAGAGTATCCGCTGACGGCGAGCCGCGTCATCTCGACGTCGTGCGCGTCGAAGCGGCCGTAGTGGAAGAGCAGCGCGGTCAGCGGTTCGGCGAGCATCGCGAGCCCCACCATGCAGGGCACGGCGAGCACGACGCACAGACGCAGGCCCCAGTCGAGCAGCGCGCGGTATTCGTCGTCGCGGCCGGTCGCGCGGGCGCGCGCCAGCGTCGGCAGCAGCACGGTGCCGAGCGCGACGCCGAGCAGCGCGGTGGGGAACTCCATCAGCCGGTCGCCGAAGGAGATCCACGAGACGCTCCCCTCTTCGAGCCGCGACGCGATGTGCGTGTTGATCAGCAGGCTGATCTGCGCGACCGACACGGCGAGCGCCGCCGGCGCCATCAGGGCGAGAACGCGGCGCGTGTGCTCGTCCGCGAGGGCCGCGCGCAGGCCGACGCCGATGCGCGGCAGCATGCCGATGCGCCGCAGCGCCGGAACCTGCAGTGCGAGCTGCGCGATGCCTCCGAGCACGACGCCCGCGGCCAGCGCGTAGACGGGCGGATCGAAGCGGTCGGCCAGGCCGATCGCCGCCCCGATGAACGAGAGGTTCAGCAGCACGGGCGTCACCGCCGGCACGGCGAATCGACGCCAGGTGTTCAGGACGCCGGCGGCGAGCGACACCAGCGAGATGAAGACGATGTACGGGAACATCCAGCGGGTCATCACGACCGCGGCGTCGAAGACCTCCGGCTGCGCGCGCAGGCCCGAGGCGACGACGGTGACGAGCAGCGGCGCCGCCACGACGCCGAGCGCCGAGACGGCCACCAGCGCCCAGAACAGCACGGTGGCGATGCGGTCGACGACGAGCCGGGTCGCGGCCACCGCCGCCGCTTCGTCGCCCGGATGCTCGCGCTCGGCCCGTGCACGCGCCTCGCCGAGGATCGGGACGAATGCCTGCGAGAACGCGCCCTCTGCGAACAGGCGGCGCATCAGGTTCGGCAGGCGGAAGGCGACGAAGAACGCGTCGGTGAAGCCCGTCGCGCCGAACACCGCCGCGATGATGTTCTCGCGCACGAGCCCGGTGACGCGCGACAGCAGCGTCAGGCCGCTGACCGTCGCGGCGGATCTCGCCAGGCTCATCGGCGCCCCGCGTCGCGCAGCCGTGGGCGGGGCCGCCTTGATGCGGTCCCGCGAAGTCGGTTATGATTCAAGGCTTTCCGGAATTTTTCCGGGCGCCCGCTTTTGTGCGCGACCGGATCGAAAACGAGCGAGATTCTCTCATGGCGAACATTGCTTCCGCACGCAAGCGCGCCCGCCAGGCGGTCCAGCGCAACCTGCACAACTCCAGCCTGCGCTCGCGGCTGCGCACCTCGATCAAGTCGGTGCGCAAGGCCATCGTCGCGGGCGACGCGCAGGCGGCCCGCGCCAGCCTGCAGTCGGCACAAGGCATCATCGACCGCATCGCCGACAAGAACATCATCCACAAGAACGCCGCCGCCCGTTACAAGAGCCGGCTGTCGGCGGCCGTGAAGGCGATGGCCTGAGGCCTGCAGACGGGGGAGGCTTCGCCTTCCCCGTCGCTCAAGAGGAGGCCCGCGGGGGCCTCGCGCCGAACAAGGCCGTTCCGATCCGTACGATCGTCGCGCCCTCGGCGATCGCCGACTCCAGGTCGGCCGACATTCCCATCGAAAGCGTGTCGAAGTGGCGAGCCGCCTCCTCGGGCAGCTCGCCGCGAATCCGTTCGTGCAGACGGCGCAGCTCGGCGAAGCGGCGGTGTTGCAGGGCGACGTCGTCGGTCGGCTCGGGAATCGCCGTCAGCCCGCGCAGTCGAAGCGAGCGCAATGCCGCGCAGGCCCGTGCGAGCGCCGGCGCATCGCCGGGCTCGACGCCGCTCTTGGACGCTTCGCCCGACACGTTGACCTGAACGCAGACCTGCAGCGGCCCGCGCGCATCGGGCCGCTGGTCCGCGAGGCGGCGCGCGATCTTCTCGCGGTCGACCGAATGCACCCAGTCGAAGTGCTCGGCGATCGGCCGCGTCTTGTTCGACTGGATCGGCCCGATGAAATGCCATTCGAGCGGCGCGCCGGGACCGGCGATCGCCGCCCGCGAAGCGCCGCTGCTGCCGTTCTCCGCCCGCGACCGCTCGTCGCGGCAGGCGGCGATCTTGTCCAGCGCCTCTTGCAGGTAGTTCTCCCCGAACGCACGCTGCCCGAGCGCGGCGAGCGCGAGCACGTCGGAGGCGGGGAAGGTCTTGCTGACCGCCAGCAGCCGCACCGAGGCGGGCTGCCGCGCGGCGGCCTCGCACGCGCGCGCGATGCGGGCGAGGACCCGCTCGTAGTTTTGGTGCAACGGAGACTGGCCGTTCATCGTTCGGTGGACCGCCCGGACTGCCCGCCGCTGCCGGGAAGCGGCGGGGTCCCGAAGATCGATGCAAGAAGCTCAGGAGCGCAACCGTGCGCACAGCGCAACGATAACAGCGCGACCCGCGAAGGATTCCGATGGATATCGCCGAACTGCTCGCATTCGCCGTGAAGAACAAGGCGTCCGACCTGCACCTTTCTTCCGGGCTGCCGCCGATGATCCGCGTGCACGGCGACGTGCGAAGGATCAACCTGCCGCCGATGGAGCACAAGGACGTCCACGGCATGATCTACGACATCATGAACGACTCGCAGCGCAAGGAGTACGAGGAGCGCCTCGAGTGCGACTTCTCCTTCGCGATTCCGGGTCTGGCGCGCTTCCGGGTGAATGCCTTCGTGCAGCAGCGCGGCGCGGGCGCGGTGATGCGGACGATCCCGTCGAAGATCCTCACGCTCGAGGAGCTGAACGCGCCGAAGATCTTCACCGAGATCTCGATGACGCCGCGCGGCCTCGTGCTCGTCACCGGGCCCACCGGCTCGGGCAAGTCGACGACGCTGGCGGCGATGATCAACCACATCAACGAGAACGTCTACGGCCACATCCTCACCGTCGAGGACCCGATCGAATTCGTGCACGAGTCGAAGCGCTGCCTGATCAACCAGCGCGAGGTCGGTCCGATGACGCTGTCGTTCAACAACGCGTTGCGCTCGGCGCTGCGCGAGGACCCCGACATCATCCTCGTCGGCGAGCTGCGCGACCTGGAGACGATCCGCCTCGCACTGACGGCGGCGGAGACCGGCCACCTGGTGTTCGGCACGCTGCACACCTCGTCGGCGGCCAAGACGATCGACCGGGTGATCGACGTGTTCCCCGCCGCCGAGAAGGACATGGTGCGCTCGATGCTGTCGGAGTCGCTGCGCGCGGTGATCTCCCAATCGCTGCTGAAGACGAAGGACGGCAACGGGCGCGTCGCCGCGCACGAGATCATGATCGGCTCGCCGGCGATCCGGAACCTGATCCGCGAGGCGAAGGTCGCGCAGATGAACTCGGCGATCCAGACCGGGGGTTCGCTCGGCATGCAGACGCTAGACCAGTGTCTCGCCGATCTCGTGCGGCGCAACGTCATCTCGATGCACGAAGCACGCGCCGTCGCGACGGTGAAGGAAAACTTCCCGGGCTGAACGCGACCGGAACCGAGGGGGAAAGCGGGGACGGCCCCGGCTTCCCGAAACCCGGGTCCGTCCCCGGTCTTCCAGGAGGGTGTCTACGAATGGAACGCGAACAAGCCGCCAAGTTCCTCCACGACCTGCTCAAGCTGATGCTCGCGCGAAACGGTTCGGACCTGTTCCTCACCGCCGACTTCCCGCCTGCGTTCAAGATCGACGGCCGGGTGCAGCCGGTATCGGGCACGCCCTTGGCGCCGCAGCACACGGTGGAGCTCGCGCGCGCGGTGATGAACGACAAGCAGGCGGCCGAGTTCGAGGCGCACAAGGAGGTGAACTTCGCGATCAGCCCCGGCGGCATCGGGAGGTTCCGCGTGAATGCCTTCATGCAGCAGAACCGCGTCGGCATCGTGCTGCGGACGATCAACACCGAGATCCCCACCTTCGAGCAGCTGCAGCTGCCGCCGCTGCTCAAGGAGCTCGCGCTGACCAAGCGCGGGCTGATGATCGTCGTCGGCGCGACCGGCTCGGGCAAGTCGAACACGCTGGCGGCGCTGATCGGCCATCGCAACGAGATGTCGCACGGCCACATCGTCACGATCGAGGACCCGGTCGAGTTCGTGCATCCGCACCGCAACTGCATCGTCACGCACCGCGAGGTCGGCGTCGACACCGAGAGCTGGGAGATCGCGCTGAAGAACACGCTGCGGCAGGCGCCCGACGTGATCATGATCGGCGAGATCCGCGACCGCGAGACGATGGAGCACGCGGTGGCCTTCGCCGAGACGGGTCACCTGTGCCTGGCGACGCTGCACTCGAACAGCGCGAACCAGGCGCTCGACCGGATCATCAACTTCTTTCCCGAAGAGCGGCGCGCGCAGCTGCTGATGGACCTGTCGCTGAACCTGAAGGCGATCATCTCGCAGCGCCTGATTCCCTCGCTCACGGGCAAGGGGCGCGTGCCGGCGGTCGAGATCATGCTGAACTCGCCGCTGATCGCCGACCTCATCTACAAGGGCGACGTCGGCGGGATCAAGGAGATCATGAAGAAGAGTCGCGAGCTGGGGATGCAGACCTTCGACCAGGCGTTGTTCGACCTGTTCGAGCAGGGCCGCATCAGCTACGACGATGCGTTGCGCAACGCCGATTCGGTGAACGACCTGCGGCTGAACATCAAGCTGAACAGCAAGCGCTCCGAGCGCGACCTCGCGCGCAACACCGAGCACCTCGGCATCGTCTGAGAACGGTCCGGCCGAGAGGAGAGGAAAGGACCCGCTTCAGTCCTTGTGGCGGAAGCGGATGCGGCCCTTCGTCAGGTCGTAGGGCGACAGCTCCATCGTGACGCGGTCGCCGGGAAGCACGCGGATCCGGTGCTTCTTCATCTTGCCGGCCGCATAGGCCGATACCTCGACGCCGTTGTTCAGCGTGACCCGATACCGCGTATCGGGCAGCACTTCGGCGACGATGCCTTCCATCTCGATCAGTTCTTCCTTGGCCATTGCGGGCTCCTGTTGCTGCGCCCCCGGGAACGCCGAACCGGCCGTGCGAAGCGACGCTCGGGCGCCGGTGCCCGATGCTTCGACCGGCATGCGAATCGGATACGGCAATTCTCGTGCCGACCGGGGATCCGCGGACGACACGCAGGCGCGTGTGCGGGGTAATGCGATGCATGGCGGCGCCCGGAACCCGCACCCGGCGGGCGCCCCGACGGCCCCGGGGGCCGGCATCGTGCCGACAGCGGGGCGCTGGTACAGCTAAACGGTTGATTATACGTGAGAAGCGCCCGCCGTGCGCGCTGCGTTTGCGTCGTCCCGGTCGATCGTCTATAACGCCCTGCATGTCGTGTTCGGGGTTCCTGCGTCGCCTGTCGCGAGGCGTCGTTCGCCAGGTTCGCGCGCAGGGTCTCGCCCGGGTCGTCGCCGCCGCCTGCGCCTGCGCCGTCGCGGGCGTGGCGAGCGCCGACACGGTCTTCCTGCACAACGGAGACCGCCTCACCGGGCGCATCCTGCACCTGTCGCCCGACGCGCTCACGCTCGAGACGACCTGGGCGGGCGAGATGCAGATCCGGCGCCTGGAGATTCGTGCGATCGAGACGGACAAGCCGGTCATCGTGATGCGCGAGCGCACCGACCGCACCGAATGGGCGGAGATCGCCCCCGGCGACCCGGGGCGGCTGCTGGTCACGCCGATCCCGCGCGAGGAGGTCTTCGGGCCGTCGCCCGCCGAAGGCGAGCCGGCCGCGGCGGCGCAGGACAAGCCGCCCGACCGTACGCCGCTCGACGTCGCTTCGCGTTCGATCCGCTACATCAATCCGAAGCCCGAGGAGAGCGGCGAGGGCGTCTCGCGGGACGGGCGCATCACGCTCTCGGGAGCGATCCTGCAGGGCAACAGCCAGGGCGAGCGCCTGTTCGTCGAGTCGGACTTCAACACGAGCGCGCGCGACTGGCGCTACTCGCTCGGCCTGAAGGCGCGACGCGAACGGGACCACGGAAACCTCGTCTCGTCGAACTGGCTGCTCACCGGCAACTACGACCGCTTTCTCGCCGGGACGCAGCGCTTTCGCTACCTGCGCGCCTCGATGGAAGAAGACCGCTTTCGCGACATCGACCTGCGAACCGCGGTCGGCGCCGGCTTCGGAACGCAACTGCTGTCCAGCGAACGCACCCAGCTGTCCTTGCGCGGCGGTCTCGACGCCGTCGACCTGCGGCGCAACGAGGGGCGCGACGAGACCTTTCCGGCGCTCGGCTGGGGCGTCGACTTCACCCACCGCGTTCCGTGGTTCTCGGCGGAGCTGTTCCACGATCATGCGGGCTACTGGAACCTGGAGGATTTCGGCCAGGTGACCGTGCGCAGCCGCAGCGGGATCCGCGTGCCCTTCGTCTCGGGCCTGACCGCTTCGTTGCAGCTGAACCTCGAGTGGGAGGGAGAGCCGACGGACGGACGCCGCGCGACCGACGCAAGCTGGCTGATCGGGCTCGGCTATGCGTGGTGACCGGCGCGTCCGCAGCGCGCCGCAGGCCTTCGCGCGGCTGGCGATCCCGGTGCTCGCCGGCGTCGCGCTCGCTGCCTGCGCGGTGCGCGCACCCTCCGATCGGGCCGGCGATGCCGGCGAGACCGCGCCGTCCGCGGTTCGCGGCGGCGCCGACGCGCGCACGGACGGCGGCGAAGCGGCTGCCGCGCAGGCCTATCCCGGCGCGCGCAGCTATTCCGGCACCTACTCGTGCGACGGGTGCGTCGAGCGTCGGCTGACGGTGACGATCTTCGCCGACGGCAGCCATCGGCTGCGCGAGCTGCCCGCGGGAGGGCAGCCGATCGACGAGCAGGGCCGCTGGTCGGTACCGGCGGACACGCCCGATCGCATCGTGCTCGAGTCGCCGGACGGGATCCGCGTCCTGCGCCGGAGCGCGCCCGACGAGCTGACCATCGTCGATCCGGAAGGCCGCGAGTTGCACGGACTCGTCGGCGGCGTGCTGGTCCGCCTGCCGGCGGTCGATCCGCTGCCCGTTTCGCAACGGTTGGTGGGCGTCTACCGTCGCGTCGGCGCGCAACGCATCCTCGTCGACTGCGCAACCGGCAGGAGCTTGCCGGTGCGCGCGCACGCGGCGCTCGACGCCGCCTGGACCGAGCTGGCCCCACGCGAGGACGAGACCGTGCTGGTCGTCGTGCGCGCGCACCGCGCCGGGGCCGCGCCGCAGGTCGCGGATGCCGGCGGCGAAGCGATCGTGGTCGACGCCTTCGAGCGGGCGACGCGCAACGGCCGCTGCGACGGCGAAGCAGCGCAGTCGTCGAGCCGATGAACGCCGAACGCGCCTTCCTCTTCCTCGGTTCGCTGTCGGCGCTGGTCGCGGTCGCGGCCGGCGCATTCGGCGCGCACGGTGCGCAGGCATTCCTGTCCCCGCAGGCGCTGGCGGTCTACGACACCGCGGTCCGCTTCCAGATGCTGCATGCGCTCGCCCTGTGCATCGTCGCCTTCGCCTGCAGCAGGACCGACGCACGCGCGGCGAGGGCGGCCGGAGCGCTCTTCGTCGTCGGTACGGTGCTGTTCTGCGGAGCGCTGTACCTGAGCTCGCTTGCCGGCCTCCGGCAGGCGGCGCGGCTGGCGCCCTTCGGCGGCGCGTCGTTCATCGCGGGCTGGGCGTGCCTCGCATGGGCCGCGCTGCGCGCGGGCCGAACACCTCGAAGCCGAACAGGCGACACTCGATCGCACCGTTGAAGAGCGGCGTCCGTCGCCGCTCCTGCATCCCGAGCTGGCGCGGGAGCTGCGCGTCGCTGCTCAGCACGCACACCCGCCAGCCGGCGAACGCTTCCTTCAGCGCCGCTCCGAAGCCCCGCATCGCCGCTTCGTGCGCAGCGCGCGCACGCGCCTCGCCGGAATGCGCATGCAGCCGCTCGCCATACGGCGGATTGGTGACGATCATGCCCGGCGCGTCGAAGGGCGCGCGCAGGCGAGCGGCGTCGAGCACTGCCCAGCGCACGGCGTGTTCGGGGAGTCCGGCACGCAGCAGGTTGCGTCGCGCACGTTCGATGCCCGCGGCATCGATGTCGGAGCCGGCGATGCGCACGGACCCCGGGGCATCGGCGATGCGCTGCGCTGCGCTGCGTGCGCGTTGCGACGCGTCGTCGACGAGCCGCTTCCACAGCGTCGCATCGTGGTCGAGCAGCCGCTCGAAGCCGAAGGCGCGCGCCCTGCCGGGGGCGAGCTCGAATGCACGCTGCGCGGCTTCGATCGCGATCGTCCCGGAGCCGCAGAACGGGTCGTACAGCGGCACGTCGGGCGACCAGTGCGCGAGCGCGAGCAGGCCGGCGGCGAGGTTCTCCTTCAGCGGCGCGCCGCCCTTGTCGTCCGCCCCGGATCGCCAGCCGCGCTTGAACAGCGGCTCGCCGCTGAGGTCGAGGTAGAGCGTCGCCTCGCGTGCGTCGAGATGGGCGAACACGCGCACGTCGGGCGCGCGCGTGTCGATCGACGGACGTCCGCCGAGCACGGTGCGCAGCCGGTCGACGATGCCGTCCTTGATGCGCAGCGTCGCGAAGTTCAGGCTGCGCAGCGGCGAGCGCTGCGCGCTCACGTCGACGCGCAGCGTGCGCCGGGCGTCGAAGAAGCGCTCCCATTCGACGCCGTTCGCCAGCCGGTAGAGGTCGTCGTCGTCGCGGTAGCGGCGCTGCGCGATCGAGCGCATCACGCGGCTGGCCAGGCGCGACCACAGGTTCGCCGAGTAGGCCACGGCGCGATCGCCGCGGAAGCGCACTCCGCCGCCGAGCGGGCGGCAGTCGACGGCACCGAGCGACTCGAGCTCGTCGACGAGCGCCGCCTCGAGGCCGCGCGGGCAGGCGGCGAAGAGATCGAACGCCGGGCTCGTCGAGGACACGTTCAGAACGGCTTGACGACGACGAGGACGACCGCGGCGAACAGTCCGATCACCGGCACCTCGTTGAACACGCGGTACCAGCGGTGCGTGCGCCGGTCGGTGCCGGCGGCGAGGCCGCGCAGCAGGCGTCCGCAGGCGAAGTGGTGGACGAGGAGCAGGGCGACGACCGCGAGCTTGACGTGCATCCAGCCGCTGCCGCGGCCGATTCCGTAGCCGAGCCACAGCCAGAGTCCGAAGACGACGGCGAGCCCCATCAGCGGCTGCATGAAGCGCCACAGCTTGCGCGCCATCGTGAGCAGCCGCTCGCGCTCGGCGCCGGGGTCGGGGACGAGCGCGAGGTTGACGAAGATGCGGGGGAGGTAGAACAGGCCGGCGAACCAGCTGGTGACGAACACGATGTGCAGGGCCTTCACCCACAGGTAGCCGGTGGAGGTCATCGGTGTGCAGGGGTCGGTGTGTCGTGGGTGGAGGCGTGCGCGACGCGGGTGCTGCGCGGGGCCGCACGGCCCTTGCCGTTGCCACTGCGAGTGCGGCTCCGGGTGGGCGCCGTGCGG
>JBIQJM010000030.1:0-28906 GCA_044507525.1 Burkholderiales bacterium | reverse complement strand
GGTACAGCTTCATGTTGATCCGGCCCTGCGTGCGCTCGCGCACGAGGTCGATCCAGATCTGCGCGCCCTGGCCCCAGGGGAAGGCCGTGCCGACGACCGTCGACAGCCGGTACTCGGGACGGTAGTTCTGGGCGTGCGCCGCACGCGTGACGACGAACGGAGCGGCCAGTGCGGTCGACGCGGCGGCACCGGCTTTGAGCAGGGAACGGCGGTCCATCGGGATCTCCTCTGGTTTTCGGACAATCGGCTCGGCGAGCCCCGAAGTGCCTGCAGTGCGGGCGCGGCACGACGCGACGGCGCGGCGCGCCATTCTAAACCTTGCGCGCCGGCGGATCAGCCCTCGGCGGGCAGGTAATGTACCGAGAGCACGCCGTCGATGCGCAGCATCGAGGCGATCGCCTGCTCGGACACCGGGCTGTCGACGTCGACGATCGTGTAGGCCATGTCGCCGCGCGACCGGTTCAGCATGTTGTTGATGTTCAGGTCGGCGTTCGCCATGGCGGTCGAGATCTGGCCGAGCATGTTCGGCACGTTCGCGTTCGCGATGACGATGCGGAACGCCGATTCGCGCGGCGCCCAGGTGTCGGGGAAGTTCACCGCGTTGCGCACGTTGCCGTTCTCGAGGTAGTCGCGCAGCTGCTCGGCGACCATCCGTGCGCAGTTCTCCTCGGCCTCGCGCGTCGACGCGCCCAGGTGCGGCAGCGCGATCGCGCGCGGATGCGCGTTGACCGCGCCGCTGGGGAAGTCGCAGACGTAGCGCAGCAGCCGGTCCTCGTCGAGCGCGGCGAGCACCGCGGGTTCGTCGACGACGCCGTCGCGCGAGAAGTTCAGCAGCACGGTGCCCGGCTGCGCGCTGCGCAGGACGTCGGCGTCGATCAGGCGCCGCGTCGCATCGAGCAGCGGCACGTGCAGCGTGACGAAGCGTGCCGCGCGCACCGCCTCGCCGACCGAGTGCGCCTTGCGCACCTGGGCCGGCAGGCTCCAGGCGGCGTCGACGGTGATCTCGGGATCGTAGCCGATGACGTCCATGCCCAGCCGGATCGCGGCGTCGGCGATCAGGCAGCCGATGCGCCCGAGGCCGATGACGGCGAGCGTCTGTCCGGCGAGCTCGAAGCCCGAGAACGCCTTCTTGCGCTGCTCGACGAGCGCTTCGACGTCCTCGGACCCGGCGTCGATCGAGTCGACGAAGCGAAGCGCCTCGGGCAGGTTGCGCGACGCGAGCAGCATGCCGGCGAGCACCAGCTCCTTGACCGCGTTGGCGTTCGCGCCCGGCGCGTTGAACACCGGCACGCCGCGCCCGCTCATCGCCGCCACCGGGATGTTGTTGGTACCGGCTCCGGCGCGCGCGATCGCGCGCACCGACCGGGGGATCGTCGTCGAATGCAGGTCGGCCGAGCGCAGCAGGATCGCGTCGGGCGAGGCGAGGTCGGGGCCTACGGCGTACCGGGGCGCGGGCAGCAGCGCAAGCCCGCTTTCGGAGATCTGGTTCAGCACCAGCACGCGGATCGGGTCGCGCATCTCGCTCTCCTGGTCAGCCGTGGCTCTTCTCGAACTCGCGCATGTAGTCGACGAGCGCCCGCACGCCTTCGATCGGCATCGCGTTGTAGATCGACGCGCGCATGCCGCCCACCGAGCGGTGGCCCTTGAGCTGCAGCAGCCCGCGCTCCTTCGCGCCCTTCAGGAACGGTTCGTCGAGCGCCGCGTCGGGCAGGCGGAACGGGACGTTCATCCGCGAGCGGTCGGAGCGGTCGACCGGGTTCGTGTAGAAGGCCGTGGCGTCGAGGTAGTCGTAGAGCAGGCGGGCCTTCTCGACGTTGCGTTCCTCGATCGCCGGCACGCCGCCCTGGCGCTTCAGCCACTGGAAGACGAGGCCCGCGATGTACACCGCCCAGGTGGGCGGCGTGTTCAGCATCGAATCGGCGTCGGCGTGCACCTTGTAGTCGAGCATCGTCGGGATGCCGGCGCGTGCGCGACCGAGCAGGTCCTTGCGCACGATGACGATGGTCAGGCCGGCGGGGCCGATGTTCTTCTGCGCGCCGCCGTACAGGAGCGCGTGCCGGGCGACGTCGACCGGGCGCGACAGGAAGTTCGACGAGATGTCGGCGACGAGCGGGACGTCGTCGACCTCGGGCGTGAAGCCGAACTCGACGCCGCCGATCGTCTCGTTCGCGCAGTAGTGCAGGTAGGCGGCATCGCGCGAGCGCTTCCACGACGCCTGCGCAGGAACGTAGGTGAACTGGCGGTCTTCGGACGACGCGACGACCTTCGCTTCGCCGAATCGGCGTGCTTCCTTGATCGCCTTCTGCGACCACTCGCCGGTGTGCACGTAGTCGGCGCTCGAGCGCTCGCCGAGCAGGTTCAGCGGCACCATCGCGAACTGCAGCGTGGCGCCGCCCTGCAGGAAGAGCACCGCGTGCGAATCGGGGATGCCCATCAGCTCGCGCAGGTCGCGCTCGGCCTGCTCGTGGATGCTCATGTATTCCTTGCCGCGATGGCTCATCTCCATCACGGACTGCCCGCTGCCGTGCCAGTCGAGCATCTCGGCGGCGGCCTGTGCGAGCACTTCCTCGGGCAGGACCGCGGGCCCGGCGCTGAAATTGAACACCTGTCGCATCGTCTTCCCCGTTGGCGAAAGGCGGATTCTAGCGCGGCGCTTTCGCGTTCGAATTCGCTGTATCGTCGCAGGATGGATGCCGATGCCATTGCGCGCAACAGTGCCGGGCCGGGCGTGTCGATCGACGCGTTGCGCAGCGTGCTCGAGACGACGCTGGGCCGTCCGGTCGCGCTCGTCGAGACGCACATCTCGTGGATCCTGCTCGACGGCGAGCACGCGTGGAAGGTCAAGAAGCCGGTGACGCTCGGCTTCCTCGATTTCGCACGGCTCGAGATGCGCCGCGCCTGCTGCGAAGCGGAAGTGCGGCTGAACCGTCGCCTCGCACCCGAGATCTACCTCGACGTCGTCGCGATCCACGGCACCCCGCAGGCGCCGCGCCTCGAGGGCGACGGTCCCCCGATCGATCACGCGGTGCGCATGCGCCAGTTCCCGGCGGGTGCGCTCTTCTCCGAGCGGCTCGCCGCCGGCGCGCTCGACGTCGACACGGTCGAGCGCTTCGCGCGCCGGCTCGCGCGCTTCCATCGCGAGGCGCCGGCGGCCGATGCCGCGGTGCCGTGGGGAGACGCCGAGCGCGTACGCGCCGACACCGCCCTCGCGCTCGACGGCATCGCCGCGGCAGCACCCTCGTCGGCGTCGTGGGTCGCCGGGATGCGCGAGCGCTTCGAGGCGCAGGCGCTGCGGCTGCGTCCGGTGCTCGAGGAACGCAAGCGCGAAGGCTGGATCCGCGAAGGGCACGGCGACCTGCACCTGGCGAACGTGGTCGTGCTCGACGCGCAGGTGACCGCCTTCGATTGCATCGAGTTCGATCCCGGGCTGCGCTGGATCGACGTGCAGAACGACGCGGCCTTCCTCGCGATGGACCTGCTCGCGCACGACCGGCCCGACCTGGCGTACCGCTTCCTGGACGTCTGGCTGGGCGAACTCGGCGACTACGGCGGAGCGAGGGTGCTGCGCTACTACCTCGCGTACCGCGCGCTCGTGCGCGAGCTCGTCGCATCGATCCGCCGGGGACAGGCCGGCGACGACGACGGCGGACCGCGCTACGGCGCGCTGGCGTCGCGGCTGGTCGACGCCCGCGATGCGCGTCTGCTCGTCACCTGCGGCGTATCGGGATCGGGCAAGAGCCACGTTTCGCAACGGCTCCTCGGGGCGGCGGGCGCGATCCGGCTGCGCTCGGATCTCGAGCGCAAGCGGCTGCATGGCGTCGGTGCGCTGGAGCGCACGCGCTCCGGGCTCGACGCCGGGCTCTACGCGGCCGACGCGTCGCAACGCACCTATGCGCGGCTGCTCGAGCTGGCGCGCGTCACGCTCGAGGCGGGGTGGCCCACGATCGTCGATGCAACGTTCCTGCGGGCTTCCGATCGCAGCCGATTCCGTGCGCTTGCCGAGCGATGCGGCGTTCCGTTCACGATCCTGCACTGCGATGCGGCCGAGCCGGTGCTGCGCGCGCGCATCGCCTCCCGCCGCCTGCGCGGCGCCGATCCATCCGACGCCGACGAGAGCGTGCTCGCGCGCCAGCTGGCGACGCGCGAAGCGCTGTCCGCCGAGGAGCGGCGGTTCGCGCTCGAAGTCGACACGGCGGACGCGGTCGACGCCGCTGGCCTCGCGCGCGAATGGCTGGCGCGCCGATGAAGCGTTTCGACGTCTGCAACGGAGACGCCGACGGACTGTGCGCCGTCGTCCAGTGGCGGCTGCACGATCCGTCGCCGGCGACGCTCGTCACCGGCTTGAAGCGCGAGATCGCGCTGCTGGAGCGCGTCGACGCGGGGCCGGGCGACGAGGTGCTCGTCTGCGACCTGTCGATGCAGCGCAATCGCGGTGCGCTGCTGCGCCTGCTCGAGCGCGGCGTGCGCGTCCGGTACTTCGATCATCACTTCGTGCACGAGATCCCGTCGCACGCCGCGCTCGAGGCGCACATAGACCTCTCGGCGGGCGTGTGCACGAGCGCGCTCGTCGACCGATTCCTCGACGGAGCGTTTCGCGCGTGGGCCGCGGTGGGCGCCTACGGCGACAACCTGCGCGAGCTCGGCGACCGGCTCGCCGCGGCCGCGGGTGCCGACGAAGGCGCACGCGAGAAGTTGCGCCGCCTCGGCGAGTCGATCAACTACAACGCGTACGGCGAGCGCGAATCCGACGTCCACATCGCGCCGCAGGCGCTGTTCGCGCGGCTCGTGCGCCATGCCGATCCGCTCGCATTCGCCGAGCGCGACGGCATCGCCGCGGAGCTCGATGCGCTGCGCGAGGCCGATCATGCGCGTGCGCGGGCCGTTCCCGCGTATCGACGCTCGACGCGCGGCAGCGTCGTCGTGCTGCCCGATACGCCGTGGAGCCGGCGCGTGATCGGCAGCTTCGCCAACGAGCTTGCTCGGCGCGAGCCGTCGCGCGCGCACGCGGTCCTGAGACGAACCGGCGGCGGCGCTTTCTCGGCGAGCGTGCGTGCGCCGCTGGACGAGCCGCAGGGGGCCGGCGCGCTGTGTGCGCGTTTCGGCGGCAGCGGGCGTGCAGCCGCCGGCGGCATCGACGTGCTGGTCGCCGCGGACCTCGATCGCTTCGTCGATGCCTTCGAAGCGCTCGACTGGCACGACGACCGCGCGCCCGCGCGCGAATCCTCGCGTGACGGCGGCTCCTGCGCCGGTGCCTGAACCGCGTCATCCGCAGCGGCGCTACTTCATTCCCGCTCGATGAATCCGGGTCGCGGACCGGAGAATGCAGCTGCTCGTGAACAACATCACGCGCAAGCGTTTTATGCGGCAGCCAAGTCGGCCGAGGCGCCGTATGATGGTTTCGCTGCTACTCACTGTCAAAGGCACACCCGACCGAAAGGCGGGGTCGCAAAGTCTCCGGTCTAAGGGCCTCGTGCCTACGACAGCGGGACCGCCAGTTTCAACGCGACGGCTTCGCCTGCGAAGCCCTGTCCGCTTGCGGGCGGTCCCTGACTTCTGCTCCCGTTCTTCGCGCACACGGCCTGGTCCATCGGGATCCAGCCGGTCGCACGGTCGCCTGCGCCCGAGCCGATGAGCGAGCAGGGCGCCGTCCCCTGCAAGAGCTCCGCGAAGAGCCTTTGCTGTCAAGGTTCACAGGGATCGGCCGATATGGATCCGTGTGGTCGACGCCCCGGCGGCGCCCACGCAGGGACAACGAGAAGGCGGATCGATGGGTAACAGTTTCCACGCGAGCATCGGCTCGCAGCTTGCCGCAATCACGGCCGACGCCAAGGCGCTATCGCAGGGCGTGGCGACCGCGGGCGAGACGGATGGATCTCCCCGGGACAGCGCATCGGGCTTCGGTGCGCACATGATCGGCGCCCTGCGCAGCGTGAACGAGCAGGACCGCCTGGCGGCAGCGAAGATGGCCGACGTGGACAGCGGCCGCAGCGACGATCTCGTGGGCGCGATGCTCGCGAGCCAGGAAGCCAGCCTTTCGTTCTCGATGCTGATGCAGGTGCGCAACAAGGTCATGGGCGCCGTCGACGAGCTGATCAAGCTTCCTCTGTAAGCACGAAGCTCTCTCCCGTGATTTCCGTCCTGAGGACTGGCATGGAGCGCCTGCGCGCGCGCTCCGTCGGCGCGACGCTGCTGTCGCCGGCGCTGCTGAAGAGCCTGGTGCCGCTGATGCTGCTCGCCATCGGCATCACGGCGCTCGTGCTGATGTACTTGTGGCACGACCAGTCCAGCTACAAGCCGGTGTTCGGTGCGCGCGAAAAGGTTTCGATCACCGAGATGCTCTCGGTGCTCGACGCCGAGCGGATTCCCTATCGTCTGCATCCCGACAGCGGCCAGGTCCTCGTGCCCGGATCCGTCCTCGGCCAGGCGCGCATGCTGCTCGCCGCGAAGGGTGTCGTTGCCCGGCTGCCCGACGGTCTCGAGCTGATGGACCGCAACGATCCGCTGGGGGTGAGTCAGTTCGTGCAGGACGTGCGGTTCCGCCGAGGACTCGAAGGCGAGCTCGCGCGAAGCATCCTCACGATGGATGCCGTCGATTCGGCGCGCGTGCACCTGTCGATCGCCAAGTCGAGCTCCTTCGTCGCCAGCGACGGTGCGCAGAGCTCCGCCTCGGTGATCGTCTCGCTCAAGCCCGGGCGCCAGTTGAGCCAGGAGCAGATCGCCGCGACGATCAACCTCGTGGCGGGCAGCGTCGCCAGCCTCAGTCCGCAGCGGGTCAGCCTCGTGGATCAGGCCGGCAGCCTGCTGTCGGCGCGGGTCGATCTCTCCGAAGGATTCTCCGCCACCGAAGGTGGCGAGGCGGCGCAGCGCTACCAGGACGAGGTGCGCCGCAACGTGAACGAACTGCTGGCGCCGGCGCTCGGCCTCGACAACTTCAGGGTCAGCGTGACCGCGGAGGTCGACAACGACCGCATCGAGGAGACGCACGAGAAGTTCGGCGAAGCGCCGAGGGTGACCAGCGAGGCGATGCGCGAGGAGCAGGACCGCAACCAGCTGGCCCTCGGCGTCCCGGGTTCGCTCAGCAACCGTCCGGTGGCGGTGGCCAAGGGGGCGGCGTCGCCGCCCGAGGGCAACAGCGCGCAGAAGAGCGCCGCCACCCGGCAGTTCGCATACGACCGCAGCATCACGCAGATCAAGCGCAGCCGCGGCCGCCTCGAGAAGCTGAGCGTTGCCGTGGTGCTCAACAGTGCGGCCGCGCCGACGCCGCAGACCGGCTGGACGCCCGGCGAGCTCGCCAACATCGAACACGTGCTGCGCAACGGCCTGGGCATCCGTGCCGATCGCGGAGACGAGCTCGTCGTCTCCTCGCTGGCGTTCCCGGCGCCGCCTCCGCCGCCGGTGTGGTGGAAGGAGCCCGGCAACCTCGTCCGGATCGGCGAGTGGGTGGCCTACGCGCTGGCGGCCTTGCTGGGCTACCTGCTCATCGCTCGCCCGCTGCTCCGGCTGGCGCAGCAGAGCCTGGCGTCTTCGCTGCAGGGGCCCGCGCTGGCGGGCGCGGGTGCGGGTGCGGCGAGCGGCGACGGTGCCCATGCGCTTCCTGCACCGGCGCCCGAGAGCACGCCGCTGACGCTGCCGAACGCGCTGCCGGCACAGGCGCCGCAGATGGCGGTCGTCCCGCTGCTCGAGAACTACGACCTGCCGCCGCCCGGTTCGCCGGTCGACGTCATGGTCGATCACCTGAAGGTGCTCGCGGGCAAGGAGCCGGAACGCGTGGCCGAAGTCGTCAAGCAATGGGTACAGAAGCATGGCCGAAGCGAATAGCAGCCGCGCACCGGGTCATGGCGCCCCGGGGCCGCTCGAGCAGGCCGCCATCGTGCTGCTGAGCATGGGCGAGGAACCGGCGGCGGCGGTGCTGCGCTGCCTGTCGCGCGAAGAACTGCTCGAGGTGACGCAGGTGATGTCGCGCATGAGCGGCATCAAGGTCGAGTCCGTCAAGACCGCGATGCAGAGGTTCTTCGACGACTACCGCGAGCAAAGCGGCGTGCATGGCGCGTCGCGCTCGTACCTGAAGCGTTCGCTCGATCTCGCGCTCGGCAGCGACATCGCCGGCAGCGTGCTCAACAGCATCTACGGCGACGCCATCCGGCCGAAGATGGCGCGGCTGCAATGGGCCTCGCCCCGCTGGCTTGCCGACCACATCGTCGACGAGCACGTGCGCATGCAGGCGGTGTTCCTCGCCTTTCTTCCGCCCGCGCTGGCCGGAGCGGTGATCGAGGCGCTGCCCGCCGAGGGACGCGAGCTGGTCCTGCTCAACGTGGCGCGACTCTCGGAGATCGATCACGAGCTGCTGCTCGAGCTGGACGAACTGGTGGGTCGCTGCCTCGACAGCCTCGGCACGCAAAGCGCGAGCGTCGAGGGTGTGCGCCAGGCCGCCGAGATCCTCAACCGCGTGCAGGGCGACCGCGCCCAGCTCGTGGAGCAGTTGCGGGCGCATGACCCGGCGGTCGTCTCCGAGATCGAGCTCAGCATGTACGACTTCTTCATCCTGTCGCGCCAGACCGAGGCGGTGATGCTGCGCATCATCGAGGCGGTGCCGCTCGAGCAATGGGCCGTGGCACTGAAGGGCGTCGAGCCGGCGGTGCGCCGCGCGGTGCTGCAGGCGATGCCGCGCCGCCAGGCGCAGGGCTTCGAGGACATGATGCGCCGCGCCGGTCCGGTGCCGATGAGCCGGATCGAGCAGGCGCGTCGCGAGATCATGGCCATCGCCAAGGCGCTGGTCGACGACGGCGAGATCGAGTTCCAGCTCTTCGCGGAGGCGACCGTCGAATGAGGAGCTATCGCCCGCACCGCTTCCCGCCGCTGTCGCAGGCCATGCTGCTGGCGCCGCGCCCATCCGCGGGAGCCGATCCGTGGCAGGCGTCGCTTGCCGAGGGCTTCAAGCAGGGTCGGGAACTGGGCTACCGCGAGGGCCACGGCAGCGGACTTGCCGACGGGCATGCCGAAGGCTTCGCGGAGGGGCTCGCACAAGGCCTGCTGCAGGGGCGCGAGCAGGCGCGGCAGGAGACCCTGGCGGCCTTCGAAGACGTGGCGCGTCCGCTCGAGGCCGTGCTCGAGCAGCTCGAGCGCCTGCAGGCCGACGTCCAGTCGGCCAAGCGCCGCGAAGTGGTCGACCTGGTAGGGCGTGTCGCACGCCAGGTGATCCGCTGCGAACTGGGTCTGCAGCCGGTGCAGCTGCTGGCGCTGGTGGACGAGACGCTGGCCGCGATGCCGCCCGTCACCGAGGGCGGCATCGAGGTGTACCTGAACGTCGACGATCTCCGGCGCATCCGCGAACTGGATCCGAAGCGCTTCCGCCGCTGGACGCTGCTGGCGGATCCGCGCCTGGCATCCGGCGAATGCCGCGTGCGTGCCGGCGATCACGAAGTCGACGCCGGCTGCAACCAGCGGCTCGCCGCCTGCATGGAGCAGGTCAACAAGCAGCTGATGGAGGTGCGGGCGGATCCGCCGCACGCAGCGATCGCGCCCATCGGCAGGGCAGGCGAAGCCGTTGCGGCCCGCGGCGGAGTTGCGCCGGTGCCCGAGAGCGAGGAGCTCGCCGCATGATCGCCGATGCGCTGCGGCGGCTCGAGCTCGACGAGGTGCCGGTGGCGACGCCCACCGGCCGGCTGGTCGGCGCCTCGGGTCTGCTGCTCGAGAGCGTGGGCTGCGCCTTCCATACCGGCCAGCGCTGCCAGGTGGAGAGGGCCGAGGGCGGTTGGCTCGAGGCGCAGGTGGTGGGCTTTCGCGAGAAGACCTCCTTCCTGATGCCGTTCAAGAAGCCGATGGGGCTGAGCGCCGGTGCGCGCGTCCTGCCGGGTCCCGAACGATCGGGCCTGCGCATCGGCGAGTCGTGGCTGGGCCGGATGGTCAACGGGCTGGGCGAACCGATCGACGGCCTCGGCGGTCTCGGTGGAGAACATCCGCTGGACCCCCAGCCGCCGCGGGTCCACCCGCTGAGGAAGGCGCCGGTGCGCGCGATCCTCGACGTCGGCGTGCGAGCGATCAACGGCCTGCTCACGCTCGGCAAGGGGCAACGCGTGGGGCTGATGGCCGGAAGCGGCGTGGGCAAGAGCGTGCTGCTCGGCCTGATCACGCGGCAGACGGCCGCCGACGTGGTCGTCGTCGGTCTCATCGGCGAACGCGGACGCGAAGTGCGCGAGTTCGTCGAGCTGTCGCTGGGCGAAGTGGGGCTGCGAAAGGCCATCGTCGTGATCGCGCCGGCCGACGAGTCGCCGCTGATGCGCTTGATGGCCACCGAGCTGTGCCATTCGATCGCCGCGCATTTCCGCGACCAGGGCAGGCACGTGCTGCTGCTGGTGGATTCGCTCACGCGCTATGCGATGGCGCGGCGCGAGGTGGCGCTGGCGCTGGGCGAGCCGCCTGCCACGCGGGGCTATCCGCCGTCGGTGTTCTCGCTGCTGCCGCAACTGGTGGAGAGCGCGGGCAACGGCGAGCACGGCGACGGCAGCATGAGCGCCATCTACACCGTGCTCGCCGAGGGCGACGACCAGCAGGATCCGGTGGTCGATACCGCGCGCGCCATCCTCGACGGGCACATCGTGCTCACGCGCGAGCTTGCCGAGCGCGGCCACTACCCGGCGATCGACATCGCGCAATCCGTGAGCCGCTGCATGGCCTCGGTGGTGAGCGAGTCGCACCTGCGTGCCGCACGTTCACTCAAGGAGATGGCGGCGTGCCACGCGCGCGTGCGCGACCTGATTCCGCTGGGTGCCTATGTGCCCGGAGCCGACGCTGCCACCGACCGTGCGGTGGAGCTGTATCCGCGCATCGAGGCCTACCTGCGCCAGGGCACGCGCGAGGCCGCACCGCTGTCGGACTGCGTGGCCCGGCTCGAAGAGGTGGTGGCATGAGCCGTCGCCACCTGGCCAGCAGCCTGGGAACGCTCGTCGACCTGCGTGAGCGCGAGGTCGACCGCCTGGCGGCCGACATGGCGAGCAAGGAGGCGCTTCGACGCCGCTTCCGCCACAACATCGAGCGACTGCGCGGACTGTGCGCCGGCGAGAGTGCGCCCGCGTCGCTGCCGATGGCGCTGTCGCTCAACCTTGCCGGCTACAAGCAGTCGGTGCTGCGCATGGTGGAGCAGCATTGCGAGGACCTGGCGCTGCACGAAGCCGACATGGCGGTCACGCAGCAGGCACTGACGGCTGCATCGCAAAGGCGGGAGGTGCTGGAGCAGGTGCTGCGGCGCGAGCAGCGCGCGGTGCGGATCGAACTGGGCGTGCGCGAGCAGAAGCGTCAGGACGAGCTCGCCTCGCAGGTGTGGTGGAGGTCGGGGCGATGACGTTCCGGCCGCTCCGATTTCAGCAAGGGCATCCGCGGGTCGCCTTGTTCGAGGCAACCCCTGTCTTTCCTCGCGAAGGAGCCTGCAATGCCCACCTATGACCCCGTGTCCACCGCGACGACGCTCGCGGGTGCCTATACGCACGCCGCCCAGAGTCGTCTCGACACGCAACGCGCAACGGCGCAGGCGACGTCGAATGCGCTGACCCGGCTGAAGTCGGCGCTGACGGAGTTCGGCAGCGCCCTGGACGGACTGTCGGCCCGCAAGGGCATGACCAGCCAGACCGCCGGTTTCAGCGACACGGCGTACGGCACGGCGACGGCGACGTCCTCGGCGATGCCGGGTTCGTATCCGATCCACGTCGAGCAACTCGCGGCGGCCCACCAGGTGATGTTCACCGACCTGCCGGCGGTGCCGGTCCCGGTGACCGGCAAGCTGAACATCGCCGTGTCGGGCGTGAGCATCGACGTCGATTTCTCGACCGCCGATCTCGACGGCAACGGCACGCTGTCGCAGACCGAGATCGCCCGCGCGATCAACCAGGCGAGCGGAAACGAGGGCAAGGTCTCGGCGACCGTCGTCGCTTCGGGCGGGGGCGCACAGCTCATCCTGACCGCGGGCGAGACCGGCGCGGCCAGCCAGATCGTGCTCGACGCGAGCGGGCTGACCGGCGACGGCAGCAACGCCGCGGAAGTGGACGCCTTCAAGGCCCGCCTCGCCGGCGGCGGCCTGCAACTGTCGGCGGCGCAGGACGCCATCGTCTACGTCGGGACGAAGAGCCCGGAGACGATGATCACGCAGGCGTCGAACACGTTCACCGCGATCGCGGGCGTGCGCATGACCTTCACGAAGGCCATGGCACCGGGCGACGGGCCCGTCACGCTGACCGTGGCCGGCGACAGCGCCGGAACCGCCGACAACGTCAAGGCTTTCGTCGACGCGTACAACGCCTTGAGGTCCGCTCTCGACGGCATGACGAAGGTCGGCGACGCGAGCGCCGGCGTCGCGGGCGGTGCACTCGTCGGCGACGCGGGCATTCGTTCGCTGCGCAGCCAGCTCGACTCCCTGCTGCGCCAGAGCTTCGACGGCCAGACATTGATGAGCTACGGCATCAGCGCCGACCGCAACGGCGTGCTGACGCTCGATACGGCGAGGCTGGCGAAGAAGACCGCCGCGACGCCGGACGGCCTCGACCAGCTCTTCGGCAATACCAGCCTGACCGAAAGAGGCGGCCTGCTCGGCGCAATGGCGACGTACGTCGACCGCTGGACCGATTCGTCCTCGGGTCATCTGAAAACGCGCCAGGAGTCGATCCAGAGGCGGCAAAGCGCGATGAACCAGCAGCAGGACCGGCTGGACGTGCAGTACGCGAACGCCTACCAGCGCTACCTCGCGCAGTTCACGGTCCTGGCGAACCTGCAGGCGCAGATGGACTCGACGAGCGGCCTTCTGCAGAACCTGTTCGCCTCCACGGCCTCGTCTTCCGCCTCCTCTTCCTCCTGAACCGGCGACTCCCGCCCCTGCGAGCAAAGACTTGAACCACGACGCCTATCACAGCTACCACGCAGTCAGTCTGGGTGCCCAGACGGCCACCGCCTCGCCGGTGGAACTCGTGCTCGTCCTGATGGACGGCCTGCTCGAGGAAATCGCCCGTGCGCGCGGGCACATCGACGCCGGGCGCTTCGAGCGCAAGGCGGCCAGCCTGGATCGCTGCGTGGAGATCCTGAACGGCCTGTCGAGCGCTCTCGATACCGATGCGGGCGGCGAGGTCGTGGCCAATCTCGAGCGCCTGTACGAGTTCTGCGCCTGGCGCCTGTACTACGCCGGCTTCACGCTCGACACGCGGATCCTGGATGAAGTGACGGAACTGCTCGTCACGCTCAAGGGCGGCTGGGAGGGCATGCAGGCACGGCATGCGCACGCGGCATGACCGGCGAGCACGTCCTTCTGCAACTGGCCGAGCGGCTGCGCGCCTGTAGCGCGGCCGAAGACTGGTCGGCTCTCGCGAGCGCCGATCGAGAGGTGGCCGCAGCGCTGCGTCGCCTGGCTGCGCACGGTGCGTTGTCGCCGGCCGAGCGGTCGGTGCTGGCGCAGCTGCATAGCGCCCACCGCGACGCGCACCGGCATTGCGCACTCGAAGTCCAGCGGGCCAGGGTCCGGTTGGAAGAGCTGGGCGAGCGCAAGGACGCCTGGATGGCCTATGCCGTCGGCGAATGGGAGGGGGCGCAGGCATGAGCATTCCCGCGCCGGTTTCGGCCACGCCTCATGCCGACGTCTCGGCGACGACGGGCGACTGCGCAGTCGAGGGCGCCGCTGCGCCAGCCGCGGCTGCGGACGGCATCGCCGTGCTGCTCTTCGCCGACGTGCTGCGCGCCCTCGGTTGCCCCGGCGATGCGGCGGATGGACAGGACAGTCGAACGGCGTCGCACCGGCTGCTGCCGGGCGACGGCGCGCAGTCCGAGGACGCCGCGCCCGAAGCCGCGTCGGTCGACGCGTCCGGATCCGAAGCGGTCGCCGCCGACGGGCCGCCGGCCGATTCGCTGCCGCTGATCGGTCCGGCGATGGCGTCGACGCCGGTTCCTGCGGGGGCGCAGACCGCGCCTGTCGCCGGAGCGGCCGTGCCCTCCCGTGCACCGCAGGCAACGCCTCGGGTGGACGATGGCGCGGCGCCGACCGTGCGCGAGCCGGCGCGCAGCGCTACCGGTGCCGGCCCCCTCGCTGCCGAGACGCCGGCGATCGGCGCGCGCCGTACGGTCGACGAGGCCGCATCGCCCGCAGCTTCCGCCACCGTCGCGCAGGGCGGCGCGGTGGCGGCGCCGGGCAACCGTGCAGCGGCGCCGGGCGAGCACCCCGTGCTCCGGCTGGCGAACGCCGACACGGCATCGGCGCAATGGCGCGGTGCGCTGCAGGAGGCGCTGGGCGATCGCCTGCAGTTGCAGCTCAACCGCGGCAGCGAACGTGCGCTCATTCGCCTCGATCCGCCTTCGCTCGGGCGCATCGAGATCGCCATCCGCCACGAGGGCGGTGCCCTGCAGGTCCACCTGAACGCGTCGAACGGCGACGTGCTGCGCCAGCTCGCGCACATCGGCGACGGCTTGCGCCAGGAGCTGTCGCATCGCCAGTACAGCGACGTGCAGGTGGTGGTGGGCGAGAGCGGTCGCGACACCGACGGCCGCCAGCGCCAGCCCCAGCGGCAGGCGCGGGACGAGGAGCCCGGACGGGCGCTCGCCGAGGCCGATGCAGGCTTGCATGCGTCCGCGTTCGCGCTGGCGCCGGACAGGGATTGATCGAACATGAAGAAGATGCGGATCGTTCTGGGCGGCGTGATCGTCGGCATGCTTCTCGCCGGCGGTGGCGCGGCGGCGGCCTGGTGGGCGCTGCGCGCATCGCAGGGCGACGCGGCCGTCTCGCTGCGTGCGGAGGCGGAGCGGCATCCGCCCAGGTACGTGAGCCTCGAGAAGGTGATCGTGATGCTGCGCCGCGAGCCCGGTGACCCGCGGTCGCACTACATGGCCGTCGACCTGGTGTTCAAGACGGCCGAGAAGTGGGAGCGGGTGACGCGCGAGCATCTGCCGATGCTGCGCAGCGTGGCGGTGCGCGCGCTGTCGACGTTGACGCCGGAGAAGGCCGGCGCGATGAGCGTCGACGACCTCGCGGCCGAGGTCAGCCGCGCGTACTTCGAGAGCTACGCCGCCGAGAACCGCGAGAAGCCGTTCACCGAAGTGATGATCGGCAAGCTGATCATCGAATGAGCCGGCGATGACGACGGTACTGGACGTGCACGCCGACTACGAGGAGCTCGCAGGCGCGGTCCGTGCGCCTGCCGATCCGATCGACGAGCAACGCCATCTGCTCGCCTACGCGCCGCTGGTCAAGCGCATCGTGCACCAGCTCGGCCTGCAGGCGGGCGGTGCCGTCGATCGCGACGACATGGAGCAGATCGGCGTGATGGGGCTGCTCGAGGCGCTGCGCCGCTATGGCGAACCCGACGCGCAGTTCGCGAGCTTCGCCGCGCTGCGCATCCGAGGCGCCATCCTCGACGAGTTGCGCCGCCAGGACTGGCGACCGCGGACGGTGCGCCAGGAAAGCCACCGGCAGCGCGACGCCGTGCGTGCGCTCACTCGACGCCTCGGGCGCGAGCCGTCGGAGGCCGAGGTCTGCGCCGCACTCGGGATCTCGCCGCAGGACTACCTGTCCTTCCAGCTCGCGGAGAGCGCAGAGGCGATGGCGAGCTTCGACGAGCTGATGCACGAGATGAGCGAGATGCCCGCGCTCGGCCGGACGCCCGAGGAAACACTGATGGTGCGCAGCTGTCTCGAGCAGGCGCTGCAGGCGCTCGACGAACGCGAGCAGCGGGTCGTGCAGATGTACTACGAGTTCGAGCTGAGCTACCGCGAGATCGGGGCGGTGCTCGGGCTCACCGACGCGCGGGTGTGCCAGCTCAACAAGGGCGCACTGCGGAAGATGAAGGCGTGCCTCGAACGCGCCTGAGCGGCGGCGCACGAATCGGACAACCTCCAGAACGAAGAGAAGTCACATGCAGCAATTCGGTGGAATCGCGATCGTCCTCGCATGCGTCTTCGGCGGCTTCGCCTTCATGGGCGGCAGCTTCGGCGTCATCTGGCAGCCGGTCGAGCTGCTGATCATCGCGGGGGCCGGCGTCGGCGCCGTCGTGCTGGGCAATCCGCGGCACGTGCTCAACGAGATGATGGTGCAGTTCCGCAAGATCGTGCAGATGCGCCGCCATGCCTCGGAGTTCCAGCGCCAGTTGCTGCTGCTCATGTACGAGCTGCTGCAGACGGCCGCCGGCGGCCTGAAGGCCCTGGACGCGCACGTCGAGGCGCCGCACGAGAGCCCGTTGTTCCAGCGTTATCCGCTGGTGCTGGAGGATCCGAAGCTGCTCGCCTTCATCGTCGACAACTTCCGCCTGATGGCGATGGGCAAGATCAGCGCCCACGAGCTCGAGGGCGTGCTCGAGCAGGAACTCGAGGCGATCCACGACGAACTGATGCAGCCGTCGAAGTCGCTGGCTCGCATCGCCGAGGCGATGCCCGGCTTCGGGATCCTCGCCGCGGTGCTCGGCATCGTCATCGCGATGAACACTGTGGGCGAGGGCGCCGACGCCGCGCAGATCGCCGAGCAGGTGGCCGCCGCCATGGTGGGCACGTTTCTCGGCATCTTCTTCTGCTACGGAGTGCTCGACCCGATCAGCAACGTGATGAAGCAGCTCGTCAAGCAGGAGACGTCCACGCTGGAGTGCGTGAAGGTCGTGCTGGTGACGCACGTGTCGGGGAAGCCGGCGCTGCTGGCGATCGATGCCGGCCGCCGCCTGGTGCAGCTGAACATCAAGCCGAGCTTCGCCAAGCTCGAGGGCTGGATCAACGTGCTCGAGTCGGGCGACGGCGCCGACCTGCTCGACAGAGCCGTGGATCGTCGCGTGGGGGACAGGCGTGCTCAATCCGCAGCATAGGAAGTCGGACAAGCGCGACGACGCGGTCGTCAAGCGCGTCTCGCGCAAGAACGGCGACGAGGGCGAGCACAACAGCGCGTGGAAGGTCGCCTTCGCCGACTTCTGCCTGGCGTTGATGTGCCTGTTCCTCGTGCTGTGGGTGATGGCGGCGCGCCAGCAGGAACTCCTCGAGGAGGTCATGCGCGCGCCCGGGGGCAGCGTGATGGACGAAGGCCAGGGGCTCATGCCGCAGACCCTGGGCGGTCCGCGCGGCAGCCTGATCGACCGCCAGCCCTGGCCGCGCCGCGGAGACGCCGTCGGCGGCACCGCCGTGTCGCACGGCGGCGGCGAGCCGGCCGATCCGGTACGCGATCCCTTCGCGCCCAAGGTGCGCTACGAGACGCAGAGCGAGCTCGATGCGCTGGCGAGGACGCTGGAGCGGCTCAGTGTCGAGGCGGGGCTGGCCGGCAACCTGCTTGCGGTGACGGTGCCGACGGGGCTGCGCGTGATGCTGCACGACACCGATCGGCAGGGCATGTTCGAGCTCGGCAGCTGGGTGCCGGAGCCGGCCTTCCGCCGCCTGCTGCGCAGGATGGGGCCGATCTTCGCGCGGATGGAGAACCAGATGCTGATCGTCGGCCATACCGATTCGCTGCGCTACGCCGATCGCGGTCCGGCCGCGTTCTCGAACTGGACGCTGTCCACGAACCGTGCGATGGCTGCGCGCAGCGACCTGCTGTCGGGCGGAATGCCGGCCGACAGCATCCTGCAGGTCGTCGGAATGGCCGATCGCGCACCGCTGGACGTCGACAACGCCGCCGCCGGCGTCAACCGGCGCATCGAACTGCTGATTCTCACCAGTGCGCAGGCGCGAACGGTGTCGGCGATGTTCGGCGTGCCGCGCGCGGTGCATCCGTTGATCGACGGGGCCGACATGGTGGTACCCGATCACGAGGCGGCCCGTGCGCTGCGACTGCAACTGACCGCCGCCACGGGGAACGGCGTGGGTGCCGAATAGGCCGCCACGACCTTGCATGAGATGCGAACCAAGTCCAGAGGCCAACGCATGAGAGTTCCCGCAACGCCCGGCTCGCCGCAGCCCGCAGCCGCTGCCCAGTCCGCCGCCGTCGAGCCGGTGGCACAGAAGGCGGCCGCAGAGCCCGCCGCGGCAGCCCCCGCCTCCGAGGCACTGCAGTCGGCGGTGATGCGCCCCGCGCTTGCCGCGCTGCGCGAAATGCCCGACATCGATCAGGCCCGGGTCGAGGCGCTGCGCGACGCGCTCGCCCGCGGCGAGTTGCCCTTCGATGCCGGCAAGCTGGCCGGCCTGATCGAACGCTTCCACCGCGGGACGCCGCGGTGACGCGCGAGGCCATGCTCGATCGCCTGCTGCGGGGCGTCGGCGAAGACGTGCGGGACTACCGCGCGCTGGCTGCGCTGCTCGAGGCGCAGTTCGAGATGGCGCTGCGTCACGAGGCGGCGCCGATGGCGTCGTTGAGCGCGCGCGTCTCCGCGCTCGTCGACGTGCTCGACGCGCGGCGCCGCGAGCGCGTTTCGCTGGTCGAGCGCCTGCAGGGGCCGGGCAGGCGCATGGCCGACGTGTTCGCCCTGCTGGCTGCGCCGCGCAGGACGCTGTTGCAGACCGGATGGCGCACGCTGGAGGAGTTGGTGCGCGATTGCAAGGCGCTCAATGCGCGCAATTGCCGGTTGCTGATGGACCAGCAGGCCATCCTGCAGCGCGTGCTGCACGGAGAGGACGAGATCTATGCTCCGGCCTGACTCCGCACTGCGTCCGACGCCGGCCACCGAGCAGAGCCTGCACCCGATGCCGGCCGCGCGACCCGCCGGCGGCGCGTTCGGCGCCGTGTACCGTGAGGTGATCGATTTCATCGAGAACGGCTCCGGCTCGCGCGCGATGCCCGTTGCCGCCGTGCCCTTCGTCGCGGAACCGGCTGCTGCCGCTTCGGTTGTCGCCCGGCGCTCTGCCGGGACGGCGCTGGCCGCGCTGCGACTGCCGGAGAAGGCCCTTGCCGAGATGCCGGGGCTGAGTCCGGAGGGACAAGTCGTGCGCCGTGCCGCACAGGCCGGCGCGCAGCCGCTGCCCGCGGCACCCGCCGGTCCTGCGGCCGAGCCCGCCGCGGTGCGTCGGCGAGTCGATCGGGCCGCACAACACGAATTCGTGGCCGCCATCGCGCCGGCCGCGCAGGCGGTCGCCGGGCGGCTGGGCGTGGCGGCCGAACTCGTCGTGGCGCATGCCGCACTCGAATCCGGATGGGGGCGGTGGCCGCTGCGCGGCGCCGACGGCGGCACCACGCACAACCTGTTCGGAGTCAAGGCAGGCGAGGCCTGGCAGGGTGCGGTCGTGCGTGCGCAGACCACCGAGTTCGAAGGCGGCGTCGCCGTGAAGCGCGAGGACGCCTTTCGCAGCTATTCCGACGCCGACAGCGCCTTTCGCGACTATGCGAGGCTGCTGATCGAGAACCCGCGCTATGCCGGCGCTCTGCAGACCGGTGACGACGCACGGGCCTTCGCCGAAGGCCTGGTGCGCGGCGGCTACGCGACCGACCCGGCCTATGCCGACAAGCTCACGCGCGTGGCGGCGCAGATCCGGCTGCCGCAATGAGCGCCCGCGTTCGCCTAGGGGTTCGTCGGCTCGACCTCGCCCGCGTCGGTCACGCGCGCACGGATCACCTTGCCGCTGCCCGTGTTGCGCACGCGCACGACGTCACCGCGCGCTCCGGCTTCCAGCGCTTCGCCGGCCGTGGTCACCATGATCCGTTCGCGCTGCGCGACGATGCGCACGGCGTCTCCGCGATGCACCAGCGTCGGCGCCTGCAGGAGGCTGCGACGCACGACGTCGCCGCGTCGCACGGGACGTCGGCTCGCCATGCCGACGGCGGCGTCCACGTCGCCGAGGGCATCCGGCGTTGCCGAAATACTGCGGCGCTCGAGAACGAGATCCTCCGCTTCGAGCGGCCGATGCGCCGCGACCTCGGTTGCGGCGACCACCACGCGCGCGGAGACCTCGGCGCGCACGACGAAGGTGTGGCGCCAATGCTCGTCGCACACCACGCGAAAGCGCATGCGCGACGGGCGGCGCGTATCGGTCGCTTCGATTTCCACGCCCCCGGGACAGGGCTCGACGCTGCGCAGATCGGTGACCACGGTCACCTCGAAGCGCGGCTCCATCCACTCGGCGGCATCGGCGTGCTGTTCCAGCTGGCGCCGCGCGGCGGCCTGCACCTGCGCGCCGATGTCCTGCGGAGTGGCCGCGAGGGCGGCGCCCGCCAGCAGGCTGCCGAGCATCGCGGCGAAGACCGCACGGGCCGCGATGCCGGCTCGTCGCTGCAACCGACCGACCGCTTCGAACAGGAGCTGATCCATGGCCATTGACTTCGAGAAGGTGCTGGGCGTGCATGGCGAGGCGCTGCGCCTGCGTGCCGAACGCACCAGGATCCTGGCGGCGAACATCGCCAACGAGAGCACGCCCGGCTACCAGGCCCGCGACATCGACTTTAGCGCCAGCCTTCGCCAGGCGATGGCCGAACAGGCGGACGATGCCGGCCTTGTTCCGGGCTCGCGAACGGCAGAGGCGCGCTACCGCGTTCCCCACCACCCGTCGCAGGACGGCAATACCGTCGAGCTCGGTACGGAGCAGGCCCTGTTCTCGCAGAACGCGACCGACTTCCAGACCAGTCTCACCTTCATCAACATGAAACTGCGCGGCCTGGCGAAAGCCATTGCCGGCCAATGACCATGCCATTTCGCAATATCGCTCGGATCGCCGGCTCGGCGATGACCGCCCAGAGCACCCGGCTCAACACCGTCGCGAGCAATCTCGCCAACGTGCATTCGGCCTCCGGTTCGCAGGCCGAGGTGTATCGCGCACGCAAGCCCGTGTTCGCCGCGATGCTGGGCGACGGCCGTTTCGGCGACGCCGGTGCCGCAGTGCAGGTGCTCGACGTGGTGCAGAGCACCGAACCGCTGCGCGAGGTGCACGAGCCCGGCCATCCGCTGGCGAACGAAGACGGCGTGGTCTTCTATCCCAACGTCAATCCGGTGGCCGAGATGACCGACATGATGTCGGCCTCGCGCGCCTTCGAGACCAACGTCGAGGTGCTGGGTCGCGTCAAGGCGATGCAGCAGTCGCTGCTCCGGCTCGGGGAGGGTTGAGCGCAATGCAGACCAGTCTTCTGACGTCGCGCCCCGACGGCGGCGACGGCGCGTCGACCGTCGGCTCGGCCTTCGGCGGCGCCACCGGCGAGGCGGCCGAGCTGTTCACCAGGCTGCTGGTCGCGCAGATCCAGCATCAGAATCCGCTCGAGCCCAACGACCCGAGCGAGTTCGTCAACCAGCTCACGCAGCTCAGCCAGATGGAATCGATGCAGGCGCTGACCCGCCAGAGCGCGGCCAGCGCGTCCATGCTGGAGAGCATGCAGGTGATCGCGCTCGGCGCGCAGGTCGGCTCCGAGGTGCGCGTGCGCAGCGCCAGCGTCGAGATCGGCGACGATCCGGTGCAGGGTGCGTTCACGCTCGAGAACGCCAGCGCGCAGACCGCGCTCGTGCTCACCGGTGCCGACGGCGTCGAGCGCAGCGTCGTGCTCGGTACGCGCCAGCCGGGCGAGGTGCGCTTCACGATCGACCCCGCCGCACTCGGTCTCGCACCGGGTACCTATTCGCTGATGGTCGCCACCGAGGGCGGCGAAAGCCCTTTCACCGAGATCGACGGCCGGCTCGGCAGCGTCCGGCTGTCGTCCACCGGCGGCGTGGTGCTGCAGGTGAGCCATGTCGGTGTGGTCGCCCCCGAGTCCGTCACGCAATTCAATGGGCGTTTCGACGCCGCTTCCCTCTGAAGGAGTCGAGATGAGTTTCGACATCGCACTGTCCGGCATCAACGCCGTGAACTCGCAGCTGGACACGATCAGCAAGAACATCGCCAATTCGGGCACCTACGGCTACAAGGCGAGCCGCGCGAACTTCTCGTCGATGTACGCCGGCTCCCAGGCCACGGGGGTCGAGGTGACCTCGCAGACGCAGAGCGTCGACGTGGGCGGCAGCGTGCTGACCACCGGCCGCGGGCTCGACGTGTCGATCGACGGCCGCGGTTTCTTCGTCAGTCGCGACGTCAACGGCGCGACGGTCTTCAGCCGCGTGGGCATCTTCTCGGTCAACGCCGACGGCTACCTGAGCGATGCCCTGGGTGGGCGGGTGCAGGGCTACGCCGCCGTGCCCAACAGCCCGGCGCTGGGGGTGATGGGCGACCTCCAGGTGCCCACCGGCCAGATCGCCGCGCAGGCCAGCGACACGATGAAGTACGTGGGGAACCTGTCGGCCGACTGGACCGTGCCGGTCGTCACGCCCTTCGACGCCACCGACATGCAGAGCTTCAATTCGTCGATGGTCACGCCCTTGTACGACTCGCTCGGCACGCAGCACAGCCTCACGCAGTACTTCGTCAAGACCGGCAGCAACCAGGTCTCGGTGCACTACACCCTCGACGGCGCAGCGGTGGCGGCGCCGACCGTGATCGACTTCGGCACCAACGGGCAGATCGTCTCCCCGCTCGGTTCGGTGCCGCTGGCACTGGGCACGCCGGCGGGAGCGGCGCCGCTGGCGATCGCCCTCGACTACACGGGCACGACGCAATTCGCCGGCGAGGCGGTGACCACCGCCAACAGCGCCAACGGCTACGCCTCGGGCACCCTCACCGGCGTGCAGATCGACGACGCAGGCGCGGTGATGGCCAGCTACAGCAACGGCCAGAAGCAGCGCGTGGGGACGATCGCACTGGCGACCTTTCCCGACGAAGGCTCGCTGCAGGCGATCAGCGGCACCCGCTGGACAGCCACGAACGCTTCGGGCGCGCCGCTGTATTTCGCTGCGGGCACCGGCATGGCCGGATCGGTCAATGCCGGCACGCTGGAGCAGTCGAACGTGGACATCACCGCCGAGCTGGTGACCCTGATGTCGGCGCAGCGCAACTACCAGGCGAACTCGAAGGTCATTTCGACGCAGAGCCAGATGATCCAGTCGCTGATGCAGGCGATCTGAGGCGGACATCGATGGACGCCCTGATCTATACCGCGATGAGCGCTGCCGAGCGCACGCTCAAGGCGCAGCAGATCCACGCCAACAATCTCGCCAACCTGGACACCGGCGGCTTTCGCGCCGACCTCGAGCTCGCCACCACGCAGGCGGTCCAGGGCTACGGATACGACGCACGCCACATGGGCCAGCTCGAAGCCACGGTGGTGTCGGCACGCGAGGGATCCGTCCGGCAGACCGGGCGCGCACTCGACGTGGCCGTCGGCAACGGCGGCTATCTCGCCGTTCGCTACGGCGAGGGCGAGGCGTACACGCGGGCCGGCGCACTGACGCTGGACGCCGACGGGAACCTCGGCGTCAACGGCCGTCCCGTGCTCGGCGAGGGCGGCCCCATCGTGCTGCCGCCGTTCGAGCAACTCGTCATTGCCGAGGACGGCACGCTCTCCGTGCGCGCGCTCGGCCAACCGGAGATGCAGGCGGTCGATCGGCTCAAGCTCGTGCGCCCCGAACCCGGCGAGCTCACCAAGAACGAGGCCGGCCTGATCGTCAGCCGTACAGGCGAGGCGCTTCCTGCCGATAACGCCGTGCAGGTGCGCAGCGGCCACCTCGAGGGCAGCAACGTCTCCGCGATCGAGGAAATGGTCGCGACCATGAGCCTGAACCGCGAGTTCGAGATGCAGATGAAGCTCTACAAGTCGGCCGATGCGATGGCCGAGGCGGGCAACCGCCTGATCCGCGAGTGATTCGCGAGCAACCGTCCAGGAGAACCCGATGAATCCAGCGATGTGGATCAGCAAGACCGGCGTGCAGGCCCAGGATGCCAAGCTGCAGGCGATCGCGAACAACCTCGCCAACGTCAACACGGTGGGTTTCAAGCGCGACCGTGTCGTGTTCGAGGACCTGTTCTACCGGGTCGAACGCCAGCCCGGCGCGCAGACCGGCGAGGACACGATGGCGCCGTCCGGCGTGCAACTCGGCAACGGCACGCGCCTGGTGGGGACCCAGAAGGTCTTCACCACCGGCAACGTCCAGACCACCAGCCAGTCGCTCGACGTCGCGATCACCGGCGGCGGCTTCCTGCAGGTGCAGCGCCCCGACGGCGAGACCGCCTACACCCGTGCCGGCCAGTTGAGCGTCAACGCGGAGGGTCGGCTGGTGAACGCGCAGGGGCTGCCGCTCATGCCCGAGATCACCGTGCCGGGCAACGCCATGAGCGTGACGATCGCCGAGAACGGCCTGGTGTCGGCCGTCGTGGCCGGCTCGAGCACCCCCACCGAACTCGGCCAGATCACGTTGGCGAGCTTCGTGAACCCGACGGGCCTGCTCGCGCTGGGCGACAACCTGTACCTGGAAACCGCGGCCAGCGGCACGCCCAACGAAGGCGTTCCGGGCGAGGACGGGCTGGGCAAGCTCAAGCAGGGCGCGCTCGAGGGCTCCAACGTGCAGGTGGTCGAAGAGATGGTCGAGATGATCGCTGCGCAGCGCACCTACGAGATGAATACCAAGGTGCTGTCGGCGGCCGACAACATGATGCAGTACCTGTCGCAGGCGGTGCGCTGATGCGCCGAGGCTGCCTCGCGCTGGGCACGGCGCTGCTGCTGCAGGCCTGTGCCTCCGTCGCGCCTGCGCCGGCACGGCCGGCGGCAGAAGCGGACGAACTGCTGCCGCAAACGCGTCCCGCCGTGCGCCGCGGCGTCGGCGGCGGCGTGTTCGTGGCCGATGCCGGCTGGGCGCTGACCTCCGACAGTCGTGCCTTTCGCGCGGGCGACGTCGTCACCGTCGTGCTGCAGGAGACCACCCAGGCCAGCAAGAAGGCCGGCACCAGCTTCGGCAAGGACAGCAGCGTCTCGGTGCTGCCGTCGGTGTTCGGCTCGAGGACGCTCAACACCAGCGTGGGCGTCGACGCGCAGCGCGACTTCAGCGGCAGCGCCTCGAGCACGCAGCAGAACACGCTGTCCGGCGCGATCACCGTGATCGTGCAGGAGGTGCTTCCCAACGGGCTGCTGCATGTTGCCGGCGAGAAGAAGCTGCAGCTCAACCAGGGCGAGGAGTTCGTGCGCCTGCGCGGCTACGTGCGCGCGGGCGACATCGACAACGACAACCGCGTGTCCTCGCAGCGCATCGCCAACGCACGCATCGCCTATTCGGGCGAGGGCGTGCTGGCCGACGCCAACAGTCCGGGCTGGCTGACCCGCTTCTTCGCCAGTCCCTGGATGCCGTTCTGAAGGAAGCCATGTCGAGTAGACGAATCGCCCGCTGGCTGTGCGCGTTGCTGCTGTGCGCGGCACTGCCCGCATCCGCCGCGCAGGTGCTGCGCAACCTGATCGACGTCGAGGGAGTGCGGGACAACCAGCTCATCGGCTACGGGCTGGTCGTCGGCCTGCACGGCAGCGGCGACAGCACGCAGATGAAGTTCTCGGGCCAGTCGGTCGCGAACATGCTCAAGCAGTTCGGCCTCAAGCTGCCCGAGGGGACCAATCCGCGCAGCAAGAACGTGGCGGCGGTGATGGTGAGCGCGGTGTTCCCCGCGGGCTATCGCAAGGGGCAGACCATCGACGTCGTCGTCTCCTCGCTGGGCGATGCCAAGAGCCTGCGCGGCGGTGCGCTGCTGCTGACGCAACTGCGCGCGGCCGACGGCGAGATCTATGCGCTGGCACAGGGCAACGTGGTGGTCGGCGGCGTGGCCGCCCAGGGCAGGAGCGGCTCGAGCGTGACGGTGAACACGCCCACGTCCGGGCGCGTTCCCAACGGAGCGACCATCGAACGCGAGATCGACTCCGACTTCGACACCGGCCCGACCGTCCGGTTGAGCCTGAAGCGCCCGCATTTCCAGACCGCCACCAACATCGTCGATAGCATCAACCGTCGCTTCGGCGCCATCGCCACCACCCGCGACGCCACGAGCGTCGAAGTCCTGGCGCCGCAGGACCCGACGCAGCGCGTGGCCTTCGTCGCGCAACTGCAGGCGCTGCCCGTGGACGTGGGCGATGCCGTGCCGAAGGTGATCTTCAATTCGCGCACCGGCACCGTCGTCATCGCCTCGGGCGTCACGGTGCGTGCCGCCGCGGTGTCGCACGGCGCGCTCAAGGTGGTCATCAGCGAAAGCAGCCGCGTCAGCCAGCCTGCGCCGTTCGGGCGCGGCCAGACCGTGGTGACGCCGGAGTCCGGCGTGTCGGTCGAGCAGGATTCCGGGCGCATGTTCGCCTGGCCCGCCGGCGCCCGGTTGCAGGTCATCATCGACGTCATCAACAGCATCGGCGCGACGCCCGACGACATCATGGCGATCCTGCAGGCACTCGACCAGGCCGGCGCGATCGACGGCGAACTGGTCGTGATCTGAGCATGCACACCATCGACTCCCTGCCGGCAGGGCCCGGCTTCGCTGCGGCTGGCGAGACGTCCGCCGTGTCCCCGGCGCCCGCCGCGGCCGATGCCGCCTATCGCGCGCAGGCGCAGGCCGCGGCCGAGAAATTCGAGGCGTTCTTCATCGCCGAGATGATGAAGCAGATGCGCCGCAGCGCGCGCGAGCTGGGCGGCGACGACGCGCCGTTCCGGGATCGCGTCGCCGAAGACATGCTCGAGATGGCCGACGGCCTGGTCGCCGATGCGCTGTCCGGACGACGCGCTTTCGGCGTGGCCGACGCCATCCTGCGCCAGCTGTTGCCCGAGCCGCCGGCGCCGGTGCTTAACGCCACGGGCCTGCCGGTCGCCTCTGACAGATAGGCCCACCCGGCGACCCCGATCCCATGAGCATCTTCAACAACGCGCTATCCGGCTCGCTGGCCGCCCAGACCGCCCTCAACGTCGCCAGCCAGAACATCGCCAACGTGATGACGCCGGGCTACACCCGCCAGGGCGTGCTGCTGGGCGCCGTCGTCGCGCGCCAGAACGGCGTGCTCGGAGGCGGCGACGGGGTGCAGGTCTCCTCGCTGATCCGCTTCAGCGACGGCTACAAGAACCAGCAGCTGTGGCAGTCGGCGTCGGGCCTCGCAAGGCATTCCACGTCCCAGCCGTACCTCACGCAGCTCGAACAGGTGCTGGGCGACGACGCCTCCGGGATCAACAGCGGCCTGGACGGCTTCTTCGGCGCGTTGAATGCGGCCAGCGTGGAGCCCAGCTCCAACCCGCTGCGCCAGCAGGTCATCACCGCGGCCGAGGCGCTGGCGCAGCGCTTCAACAGCCTGGCGCGCGTGCTGTCCAAGCAGCGTTCGTCGGTGGCGCAGCAGCGCACGACCGTGGTGGGACAGATCAACACCACCACCGCCAGCATCGCCGAACTCAATGCCAAGGTGGCCCTCGCGGTCGCCACCGGCGCCAATGCTTCCGAGCTGATCGATGCGCGGGATGGCCGGATCGACGAACTCGCTGCCATGGTCTCGGTGCAGGTGGTCGACCAGCCCGACGGCACGCGCAGTGTGATGCTGCGCGACGGCCAGCCGCTGGTGATCGGCGCCAAGGCATCGACCGTGGCCGTGCACGGCACCCCGGACGGATCGCAGACGCTGAGCCTGGACTTCGCCAACCAGACCTTCATGATCGCCGGCGGCAACCTGGGCGGTCAGCTCGGCGGCCTGCACGACATGGAGAACGGCATCCTGCTGCCGCTGCGCCAGTCGATCGCCGACATGGCCAGCGAGATCGCCACGCGCTTCAATGCCCAGCTGGCGGCCGGCCATACTCCCGGCGGGGCGCCGGGCGATCTCGGATACGCCGACCCGGCGAAGGGGCCGCTGTTCGTCTTCGACTCCACCAGCAGCACCGGAATGCTCACCGTGCGCAGCGGCATGCTCGCCGAGGATCTCGCGTTCTCGTCGAGTGCGACCGAGCCGGGCAACAACGACAACCTGCTGGCGATGATCGAGCTGAAGAACCAGCCCGTCACGGTCAGTTCGCTGGGAACGGTGCTGCTGGGCGATGCGCACACCCAGTTGACGAGCAATCTCGGCATGAAGAGCCGGCAGAACCAGGCGGCGTTGAGTACCGCGCAGACGGTGCGCAACCAGGCCACGGAGAGCTGGAAATCGGTCAGCGGCGTCAACAGCGACGAGGAAGCCGTCAACCTGATCCAGTACCAGCAGATGTACCAGGCGAACCTGAAGGTGATCGCCGTCGCCAACGAGCTGTTCGACAGCGTGCTGTCGTCCTTCTGAAAGCGGAGCAAGACGTGCGAGTCTCGAGCACCCAGTACCACGTGACGATGAGCACCGCGCTGCAGACCGCGAACACGCGGCTCGAATACGTGATGCAGCAGATGGCCTCGGGTCTGCGCGTGCAATTGCCCTCCGACGACCCGATCACCAGCGTGCGGCTGTCGCGGCTCACCCGCGAGGAGGCCGCGCTCGCGCAGTACCGCGACAACATCGGTGCGCTGCGCAGCCGGTTGCAGCAGAACGAGACGGCGCTGGGCGGCATGGTGTCCGACATCCTCGACGCGCGCGACCTGCTGGTCTGGGCGGCCGACGGCGGCAACAGCGCGCAGGACGTGGCGGCGATGGCGGGTTCGCTCGATGCGCTGCGCGACAGCCTCTTCTACAGCGCCAACAGCCGCGACCAGGAGGGCCGCTATCTGTTCTCGGGTACCGCGACCGCGACGCCGGCGGTGCACTACGACCCGGCCGCGGCGGTCGGCGCCCGCTACGGCTTTACCGGCAATACGGCATCGCAACAGGTGGTCGTCGGCAACGGCGTCACCCAGACGGCGAACGTGACGCTGCAGGAGATGGCCGACCTGCTCAACCGGCTGGAGCGCGTGAGCGCGACACTGCAGACGCCGGCCGTGGACCTCAACGATCCCGCGGTGCGTGCGGACGTGACGGCCGCGATCGACGGCATCGACGACGGCATCGATGCGCTCGGTTCGAAGATCGCCGCGCTGGGCGGGCGACAGAACATCCTGGACACGCTCGACGACAACCACACGAACGTCAGCCTGTCCAACAAGCAGTCGATGATCACGCTGGGCGAGCTCGACTACGCCGACGCCGCGGTGAAGCTCAACGGCTACGTCACCGCGGTGCAGGCGACGCAGAAGGCATACGCGAAGGTGAGCGCGTTGTCGCTCTTCGACGTGCTCTGAG
>JBIQJM010000177.1:0-4178 GCA_044507525.1 Burkholderiales bacterium | reverse complement strand
TCGTCGGCCTGGCCTTCGCGCCCCTTGCTCGGTGCTCGGTGCTCGGTGCTCGGTACTCGGTGCTCGGCGATCAGCGATTAGCGATCAGCGATCAGGGAGCAGCGGTCAGCGATCAGCGGTCAGGGAGCAACGGTCAGCGGCCAACGTTATCGGTCAGCACTCCGCACCTGGCGCTCGACTCCCGGCACTCGCCTGCTGGACTCTCCCATCTGCGCGCGTGCACTCCTGTCCGTGCTTCGCGTGTCCGCGACGTCCTGCCGTTCTGCGCGGGCCGTGAGCCTGACGCCACCCCCGCACTACCCTCCCGCCTCACACCAGCTTCGTCGCATCCACCGGCTTGTCGTCCGCCAGCGCCAGCCATCCCTTCACGATCCGGTAGATCACCCAGACGGCGACCGCGATCATCAGCGGAAAGCCGATCAGCACGAACATCAGCAGCCAGGACACCACGGCGCCCGCGAGGCCGTACCAGAAGGTCTTGATCTGCCACTCGAAATGGCTCGCGACCCAGGTGCCGGCGACGTCGTCGCGCTTCAGGTAGTTGATGATGATCGCCGCGATCGCGGAGATGCCGATCACGCACGACAGCGCATAGAGCGCGTAACAGATCGTCGCGAGGCGTTTGGCGTCGGGGACGCGGTTCTCGGCCACTGCATTGTCCATCGTGCGCTCCTCTCGTTGTCAGGCGTTCTTCTGCTTCGGCACGCGGCCGAGCAGGTAGAACTCCGGGTTCGGCATCATTCCGGTGACGTTCGCCATCCGGTTCGACAGGGCGAAGAAGGCCGCGATGGCGCCGATGTCCCAGGCGTCCTCGTCGCTGAAGCCCTGCGCGTGCAGCGCGGCGAAGTCGGCTTCGTCGATCTCCGCCGAGTTCAGTGCGACCTTCATCGCGAACGACAGCATCGCCCGCTGGCGCAGCGACAGCGGCGCCTTGCGCCAGTTCGTCGCGAGCTGGTCGGCGAGCAGCGGGTTCTTCTCGTAGATGCGCAGGATCGCGCCGTGCGCGACGACGCAGTAGAGGCACTGGTTGGCCCCGCTGGTCGCGACGACGATCATTTCCTTCTCGCCCTTCGTCAGGCTGCCTTCGCGCAGCATCAGCGCGTCGTGATAGGCGAAGAAGGCGCGGAACTCGTCGGGCCGCCGGGCGAGGACCAGGAAGACGTTCGGGACGAATCCGCTCTTCTCCTGCACTTCGAGGATGCGCGAGCGGACGTCGTCGGGCAGGCCGTCCAGCTGGGCGACCGGGAAGCGATCGAGGGAGGGACTCATGGCTCGTACCTCACGCGTTGGCATACTGAATCCTATACAACCGCGCGTACAGCGAGTCGGCGTCGAGCAGCTCGGCGTGCGTGCCCTGCTCGACGATGCGGCCGTGGTCGAACACCAGGATGCGGTCGGCGCGCTCGATCGTCGACAGGCGGTGCGCGATCACGAGCGTCGTGCGCCCGCGCATCGTGTGCTCGAGCGCGATCTGCACCTCGCGCTCGGTGGCCGAGTCGAGCGCCGAGGTGGCTTCGTCGAGCAGCAGGATCGGCGCGTCCTTGACGATCGCGCGCGCGAGCGCCAGGCGCTGCCGCTGGCCGCCCGACAGCCGCGTGCCGCGCTCGCCGACGGACGCGTCGAGGCCTTCGGGCAGCGCGCGCACGACGGCGTCGAGACGCGCGGCCTCGAGCGCCGCCCAGATCTGCGCGTCGTCGACGGCGTCCTCGCGCCCGAGCGCGACGTTGGCGCGCACCGTGTCGTTGAAGAGCACGACCTCCTGGCTGACCAGGGCGAACTGGCGCCGCAGGTCGGACAGCCGCAGCTCCGGCAGCGGCACGCCGTCGAGCAGGATGCGCCCCTGCGTCGGATCGATGAAGCGCGGCAGCAGGTTCAGCAGCGTCGACTTGCCGGCGCCCGAGGCGCCGACCAGCGCGACGACCTCGCCGGCGCCGATGTCCAGCTCGATGTCGCGCAGCGCCTCGTGCGCTGCCGTCGGATAGCGGAACGAGACGTCCTCGAAGACGAGCCTGCCGCGCGCACGGCCGATCGGGACGGTGCCGACGTCGGCCTCCTCGCGCAGGTCGAGCAGCGAGAACACCGACTCGGCTGCCGCGAGCCCGCGCTGCAGCTCGGCGTTGACGTCGGCGAGGTGCTTCAGCGGCGCGAGCAGCATCAGCATCGCCGTCACGAAGGAGACGAATCCGCCCACCGTGGTCTGCCCGTGCATCGACTGCACGAGCGCGATCGTGACGACGATCGCCACCGCGATCGCGGCGAGCAGCTGCGTGATCGGGACGGTGGCGCTGCCGGCCACCGTCATCCGCATCGCGAACCCGCGCAGCTTCTCGACGGTGCGCGCGAAGAGCTCGCCCTGCGAGCGGTAGCCGCCGAAGATCTTGATCACCTTGTAGCCGTGCACCGCCTCTTCGACGACGCGGGTGAGCTCGCCCGTGTACTGCAGGCTCTGGCGGCTGAGCTTGCGCATGCGGCGGCTGTAGACCGAGACGACGACCGTCATCGCCGGGATCAGCATCAGCGCGACCAGCGTCAGCTTCCAGTTCAGGTACAGCAGCCAGCCGACGAGGCCGAGGATGACGATCGTGTCGCGAACGAGCACGGTGAGCGCGCGCGTGACGGCAGCCGTGACGTTCGTCACCTCGAAGACGATCCGCGAGATGAGCAGCCCCGAGGCCTCGCGCTCGAACTGCTCGGACGGCAGCCGCAGCACGCGGTCGAACATCTGCGTGCGCACGTCGACGAGCACCCGGTTGGCGACCCAGGCGAGCGCGTAGCTGCTGGTGAAGGTGGCGGCGCCGCGCACGACGAAGATGGCGATCAGCGCGGCCGGCACGAACCACAGCGGAAAGTCGGACTTCTCGACGAAGCCTTCGTCGAGCAGCGGCTTCATCAGCGCCGGGAACAGCGGCTCGGTCGCCGCCGCGACGATCATCGCGAGCAACGCGACGACGAAGCCGATCCGATACGGCCGCGTGAACGCGAACAGCCTGCGGTAGATCGCGAGGCTCGACCGCCGGTCGCGCGCCGCGGGCGCCTTGCCGGCCGCGCCGGTCTCCTGCCCGCGCCCGGCCGCCGGCTTCTTCGCCGCGCTCGTGCCGTGCTCGGCGCTCAATACTCGACCTCGGCCGCCAGCGGTCGCAGCATCGACCGGATCGCGCCGATCAGGTCGTCGTGCGGGCGCACGCGCCAGTTCGGGCCGAGCTCGACCTCGCAGGCGGCGTCGCGGTTGCCGTATTCGACGACGACGGGGATCGCGGCCGCGTCGGCGCCGGCCGCGACGAAGGGCTCGATCGCGCCGCGCAGCGCGCCGTGGTCGGCGCCGCGCGTGCCGAGCCGGATGCGCAGGCGCTTGCCGAACTCGTTGCGCGCGCGTTCGAGGTCGAGCAGCCGCTCGGCGACGACGCGCTGCCCTCCGCTGTAGTCGTCGCGCGAGCACTTGCCCAGCACGACGACGAGTTCGTCGTCGCGGATCAGCCGCCGATTCGCCTCGTACAACTCGTTGAACACGCAGACCTCGATCGCGGCACTGCCGTCGTCGAGCGTGACGAAGGCCATCTTGCCGCGACGCGTCATCTGCGTACGCTGCGCCGCGACGATGCCGGCGATCCACACCGGCTGCGCGGCCGGCTGCACTTCGGCCAGGCGCAGCCGCACGAAGCTGCGCACCTCCGCCTCGTGCGCGCGGAACAGGTGCCCGCTCAGGAACAGGCCGAGCGCGGCTTTCTCCTCCTGCAGCCGGCGCCGCTCGCTCCACGCCGGCGCTTCGATCCATTCGGGCGCCGTCGGCAGCCCGCCGGGCGCGTCGCCGAAGAGGCTGACCTGGTCGACCGCGGCACCCGCCGCCTCCGCGGCGTCCATCGCGCGGCCGACGTTCGCGAGCAGCTTCGCGCGGTCGGCGTCGAGCGCATCGAAGGCACCCGCACGCACGAGCGCCTCGATCGAGCGACGATTGACGATGCGGCGATCGACGCGCGCGCAGAAGTCGAAGAGGTCGGCGAAGGGCTGCTCGCTGCGTGCGCGCAGGATCTCCGCGATCGCGGCTTCGCCGGTGCCCTTGATCGCACCCAGCCCGTAGCGGATGCTGCGATCGCCGACCGGCTCGAAGCGGTACTGCGACGCGTTCACGTCGGGCGGCAGCAGCTCGACGCCGTTGGCGCGCGCGTCGTCGACGAAGAGCT
>JBIQJM010000029.1:0-29356 GCA_044507525.1 Burkholderiales bacterium | reverse complement strand
TTGTAAGCGGTAGGTCCCCCGTTCGAGTCGGGGAGTCGGCACCGTTTCGAATCGTCGAGGCCGGATGGTCCTCGAGGACGAGCACGACGAGGTCGCTCGACCGGCGACCGCACCCACGGCGGCACCTGCGCAAAGGCGGTGCCGCAACGGAAGGCCTGGTTCGACGAGCAGCGTCGAGATCGTCGGATAACGATATGCGGAAGCGCTCCGTGCATGGTTTTTCCCGCGATCGGTGAAACACTCGGTCTTCGGCTCCTCCGGGCAGCGTTCCCCGCCACTCGCATGACGACCTTCGACCCAGTTCGCCACCCGTCGTTCCCGCTTGCCTGCGCGGGGCGCGCGTGCCTGCGAATGCGGTCGCGATGTCCGCGCTTGCGATCCTGAACCGGCGCCGCGAAGCGCGTTCCTGACGACGCTTCGTTCCTCCCGGTCCCGTTCGCCGCCCGCTCGACGGGCGGTCGCCCGTTCTCCCTTCGATTCGAGTCGGCCGTCGCTCGCGTGCGAGGTCGTCCCGGTCGTGTCATGGACCTCGCAATGAGCAACATCACCGCCCTCGCTGCGGCCTTGCCGCCTCCGCTGATCCGCCTGGAAGGCGTCAGCAAGTCCTTCGATCTGCCCGACGGCCGGCGATTCGACGCCGTGAAGTCGGTCAGCCTGCAGATCCGCGAAGGCGACGTCTTCGGCCTGATCGGCAGGAGCGGTGCCGGCAAGTCGACGCTGCTGCGCCTGGTCAACCTGCTCGAGCGTCCCGACGAAGGACGCGTGTTCGTCGCGGGCCGCGAGTTGACCGCGCTGGGCAAGCGCGAGCTGCGCGGCGCGCGGCGATCGATCGGGATGATCTTCCAGCAGTTCAACCTGCTGCAGAACGCGACCGTCGCGCAGAACGTCGCGTTCCCGCTGCGCATCCACGGCGACCACACCGAAGCGCAGATCCGGCGGCGCATCGGCGAATGCCTCGAGGTGGTCGGTCTCGCCGACAAGCACGACGCCTATCCGTCGCGTCTCTCGGGAGGGCAGAAGCAGAGGGTCGCGATCGCGCGCGCGCTGGCGCCGCGCCCCGCGGTCATGCTCTGCGACGAGCCGACTTCGGCACTCGACGCCGAGACGACGGGCTCGGTGCTCGAGACGCTGCGCACGATCAACGCCCGGCTCGGCGTCACGATCGTCGTCGTCACCCATGAGCTCGCGGTGGTGCGCTCGTTGTGCCGGCACGTGGGCGTGATCGAGAACGGCGCGCTCGTGGAGCAGTTCGACGTCGCGCGCGCGACCGAGCGTGCGAAGACCCGGCTCGGCCGCGCGCTCGCGCGTCCGTCGGCGGTCGACGACGCGATCGCGCAGGCCGAAGACCGCGAGCCCGGCGAACACGGCGGACCTGCCTCGTCGATCCACCCCGCACGGACGCTCTCCCATGCCTGAGAACATCGTTTCGCTCCTTCCGGAACTGTGGACCGCGATCGGACAGACGCTCCTGATGCTCGGTATCGGAGTGACGGCCGCGGTGCTGCTCGGCGGCCCGCTCGGCGTCTGGCTGTTCCTGCTCGGGCCGGGGCAGTCGCTGGAGAACCGGCCGCTGTTCGCGATCGTGAACTGGCTCGTCAACACCGTGCGCTCCTTCCCCTTCATCATCCTGCTCGTCGCGCTCGTGCCGCTGACGCGCGTGGTTGCCGGCACGTCGATCGGTCCGGTGGCGGCCGCCGTGCCGCTGTCCTTCGCCGCCATCCCGTATCTCGCCCGGCTCGTCGAGCAGACGCTGCGCGACGTGCCGCGCGGCGTGATCGAGGCCGCGCACGCGATGGGTGCCTCCGAGCTGCAGATCGTGCTGCGCGTGCTGCTGGTCGAAGCGCGCTCCGGGATCGTGCTCGCGCTGACCGTGCTCGCGATCAGCTTCCTGTCCTACTCGGCGGTCGCCGGCGTGGTCGGTGGCGGCGGGATCGGAGACCTCGCGATCCGCTACGGCTACTACCGTTTCCAGACCGACGTGATGGTGCTCACCGTCGCCGTCCTCGTCGTGTTCGTGCAGATCATCCAGACCGTCGGCAACGCCGTTGCGCGGCGCATCGACAAGCGCTGACGGTCGTGTCGGCCGTTCCGGCTCCGCGTCTGCGCTGCTCCCGCCTTCCTTCCCATCGCTCCAACGAGGCAACACCATGAATACCCGTCGCACATTGATCGTCGCCGCGCTCGCCGCCGCCGTCGCCTTGCCTTCCGCCTGGTCCCGCTCCGACACCGACAGGAAGCTGCTCGTGATCGGTGCCACCGCGGGTCCGTACGCCGACCAGGTCAAGCTCGGCATCAAGCCGATCCTCGAGAAGAAGGGCTACGAGGTGAAGGTCGTCGAGTTCAACGACTACGTGCAGCCCAACATCGCGCTGGCCGAGGGTTCGCTCGACGCCAACGCGTTCCAGCACGTCGTCTATCTCGAGAAGTTCGCCGCCGACAAGAAGCTGGCGTTGAGCGAGCTGCTGAAGGTGCCGACTGCGCCGATCGGTGTCTACAGTCGCAGGCACCGCAGCCTCGATGCCGTGAAGGAAGGCGCGACCGTCGCCATTCCGAACGATCCGACGAACGCGGCGCGTGCGTTGCTCGTCCTCGAGGAACTCGGCTGGGTCAGGCTGCGCGAGGGCATCGATCCGCTGAAGGCGTCCGAGAAGGACGTCGCCGAGAACGTGCGCAGGATCCGGCTGATCGCGCTCGAGGCCGCGCAGTTGCCGCGTTCGCTGGGCGACACCGACTACTCCTTCGTCAACGGCAACTTCGCCATCGCCTCCGGGTTGAAGCTGACCGAAGCGCTCGCGCTCGAGAAGACCGGCGAGCGCTACCAGAACCTGGTCGCGATCCGGACGGCGGACAAGGACAAGCCCTGGGTGCGCGACATCGCCGACGCGTATCGCTCGCGCGAGTTCCTGGCCGTGACGAACGAGCGCTTCGCCGGGTTCACCAAACCCGATTACCAGAAGGCGCTCGAGAGCCGCTGAGCGCGTCCCCGGGTCTCGTCGCCGGGGCCGGGAGTGCCCCGGAGCCCGCGCGACGAGAGCCCCCGCCCCGGGTAGTGCGCCGGGCTGTGGTATCCCGGGGCAATGGCCGCCAGCGACGTCCCCGCCCGCATCGACCGCCTGCCCTGGTCGCGCTGGCACTGGCGGATCGTTCTCGCGCTCGGCGTCGCGTGGATGCTCGACGGGCTCGAGGTCACGCTGGTCGGCTCGATCGGCGCGGTGCTCGAGCGGCCCGACACGCTCGGCCTGTCGGCTGCGCAGATCGGCTGGGCGGGGTCGCTCTACATCGCGGGCGCCGTCGCCGGCGCGTTGCTGTTCGGCCGACTCACCGATCGCCTGGGCCGTAAGAAGCTGTTCCTGGTCACGCTCACGGTCTACATGGTGGCGACCTTCGCGACGGCCTTCTCGTGGAGCTACGGCTTCTTCGCGCTGTGTCGCTTCGTCACGGGCATCGGCATCGGCGGCGAGTACGCGGCGATCAACGCGGCCATCGACGAACTGATTCCGGCGCGCCTGCGCGGACGGGTGAGCCTCGCGATCAACGGCACGTTCTGGCTGGGCGCGGCGCTGGGTGCCGCGCTGAGTCTCGTGCTGCTCGACCCCCGCGTGCTCGGGCCCGAATGGGGCTGGCGCGCCGGCTTCGCCGCGGGGGCATTGCTGGCCGGCGGAATCTGGCTGGTGCGCCGCCACGTGCCCGAGAGCCCGCGCTGGCTGCTCGCGCACGGTCGCGCGGACGAAGCCGAGCGGATCCTGCGGCGGATCGAATCCGAATGCGTCGCGCAGCACGGGGCGCTGCCGCCCGTGCACGGCGGCATCGTGTTCCTTCGCCACGGCGTCGCTTCGTTCGCGCAGGTGCTGCGCGTGCTGCTGCATCGCTACCGCCGGCGCAGCGTCGTCGCGCTCGCGATGATGATCGCGCAGGCCTTCTTCTACAACGCGATCTTCTTCACGTACGCGCTGGTCCTCACGCGCTTCCACGGCGTGCCCGACGTACGGGTGGGGCTCTACATCTTTCCGTTCGCGCTGGGCAACGTGCTCGGCCCGCTGATCCTCGGGCCGCTGTTCGACACGGTCGGCCGACGCAGGATGATCGGGCTCACCTACGTGCTGTCGGGCGTCGGGCTCGTCCTCACCGGCTGGGCTTTCGTGCAGGGCTGGCTCGACGCGCGCAGCCAGGCGCTGTGCTGGTCGGCGGTGTTCTTCCTCGCGTCGGCAGCCGCGAGTTCGGCGTACCTGACGGTGAGCGAGGTGTTCCCGCTCGAGATGCGCGGACTCGCGATCTCGGTCTTCTATGCGCTCGGAACCGGCGCGGGTGGCTTCGTCGCGCCCGCGTTGTTCGGCATGCTGATCCAGACGGGCAGTCGCGGCGCCGTGGCGAGCGGCTACCTGCTCGGCGCGAGCCTGATGGTGATCGCCGGCCTGCTCGCGTGGCGCTTCGGCGTCGACGCCGAGGGCAAGGCCCTCGAGGCGGTGGCGACGCCGCTGGGGGTCGACGAAGCCGAAGGCAGGTCGTAGCCGCGCTTCGCCGTTTCCGGCTGCGCGCGCGGCGATCGTTCGCGTCGATCAGTCCCAGCGCGAGGGGTCCGGCGACAGCCACTGCTCGGCCGCACGCCGCACTTCGTCCGGAAGCGCGCAGGCGCGCCGCGTGTTCGTGTCGATGTGCACGCCGACGAGGATGGTCGTGGCCGCCACCTCGCCGTCGTCGTCGCGCCGCATCTCGTGGACGAAGCGGATGCTCTTGTCCTTCACCTCGAGCACCTCGCTGCGGATGGTGACGACGTCGCCCGCGTACAGCTCGCGCCGGTAGCGGATCCGCTGCTCGACGGCCGCCATCCCGCGGCTCGCGCCGCGCAGGAACGACGGCCCGGCGCCGAACGCGGTGAACAGCTGCCAGGTCGCCTCGTCGAACTTGCCGACGTACCACATCACGTTCATGTGGCCCATGTGATCGCAATGCCACGGGTATACCGTGCCGCGATAGGTGATCCGCGCTTCGGACATGTCTTCCCCGAGAGAACCGGCTTCGCGCAGTGTGCCATCCCGCCGCGCGCCTTCGGTCCGGTCGCGCGACCGTCCTTGGGGCACGCTTCCGTGCCGATCGGGGCGGTCGCGAACCCGCGATCGCGTCGTGCGCTGCGATCGCTGTGCTAGGCTGCCCGCGCCACGGTCCGAGTGCGCTTTCGTTCGATCGCATGCCCAGCAGCGGCGTTTGCCGGTACGAATACACCGACGCGGGCAGCAGGTTGCGGCTGTCCGGCGCCTGGCGTCTGTCGGCGCTGCGCGATCTTTCCGATTCGTTGCGCGGCAGCATCCCGCGCAGCGGGATCGTGCGGCCGCTCGTCGTCGACGGCTCGGCACTCGAGGCGATCGACACGTCCGGCGCCCTGGCGCTGTGGCAGCGCCTGGTCGATGCCGGCGCCGATCCCGGGGAGGTCGAGCTGGCCGGTTTCGGCGATGCGCAGCGGGCCACCGTCGAGCTCGTGCGCAGCCGGCTCGACGACGTCATCGGAGCCGGCGTGCTCGCAGACACGACCGGCCTGCCCGCGATGCAGGACCCGGTCACCGCGACCGGAGGGGCGGTCGTCGCGCTGTGGCAGCTCGTCGTCGGCACCGTCGAGTGGCTCGGCCGCATCGTCGTTGCGCTCTTCCAGGCCGTGCTGCTTCCGCGGCGCCTGCGCGTGCGCGAGCTCTTCGCGCAGCTCGCGCAGGTCTGCGTCTCGGCGATTCCCGTCGTCGCGCTCGTGTCCTTCCTGATCGGGCTCGTCTTCGCGTACCTGCTCGGGTTGCAGGCGACGCAGTACGGCGCGAGCATCTTCGTCGTCGACGGCGTCGCGCTCGGGCTCACGCGCGAGTTCTCGCCGCTGATCGTCGCGGTGATCGTCGCCGGCCGATCGGGTTCGGCCTTCGCGGCGCAGCTCGGCACGATGCGCCTGACCGAGGAGATCGACGCGATCCGCACGCTCGGCCTGTCGGTGGAGCAGGTGCTGCTCGTGCCGCGCGTGCTCGCGCTCGTGCTCGCGCTGCCGCTGCTCGTCTTCGTCGGCGACGTCGTCGGCCTGCTCGGCGCGATGACCATCGCCGACCACATGCTCGACATCGGTCCCGAGCAGTTCCTCGAGCGGCTGCGCTACGCGCTCGTCCCCCGCCACTTGGTCATCGGCCTGCTCAAGGCCCCGGTCTTCGCGTTCGCGATCGCGCTGATCGGTTGCCGGATGGGCATGACGGTGAGCCGTGATGCCCGCTCGATCGGGCGCAACACGACGTCGACCGTCGTGCAGTCGATCGTCGTCGTGATCGTGCTCGACGCGCTGTTCGCCGTGCTGCTGCAGGCGCTCGGACTGTGAGCGGCGCGCACCGGGGCAACAGCGACGCCGCCGTCATCGAGGTCGATTCGCTGCAGACGCGATTCGGCGAGCAGGTCGTGCACGAATGCATCGACCTGCGCGTGCACCGCGGGGAGCTCGTCGCGCTCGTCGGCGGCAGCGGCAGCGGCAAGTCGGTGCTGTTGCGCGAGATCGTCGGGCTGCATCGCCCCAGCGGAGGCGTCGTGCGCCTTCTCGGCACAGACGTCTGGTCGGCCGACGAGGCCGGACTCGCCGCGATGCGCCGGCGCATCGGCATGATGTTCCAGGACGGCGCGCTGTTCACCTCGCTGGACGTCGCCGGCAACGTCGCGACGCCGATGCGCGAGCAGGGACTCGTCCCCGCGGAGATGATCCCCTCGCTCGTGCGTTTGCGGATCTCGATGGCGGGGCTGCCGCCGGAGGCGGCGGCGAAGATGCCCAGCGAGCTCTCGGGCGGGATGCGCAAGCGTGCCGCGATCGCGCGCGCGCTCGCGCTCGAGCCGGAGGTCCTGTTCCTCGACGAGCCGACATCGGGCCTGGATCCGCTGACGGCACGCACGCTCGATGCGCTGCTCGCCTCGCTGAACCGCGACCTCGGCATCACGATCGTGATGGTGACGCACGACATCGATACGCTGCTGACGATCGCGCGCCGCATGGTCGTGCTGCGCGGCGGCCGCATCACCGCCGACGGTCCGCCGGAAGAAGTCGCGCGCAGCGACGACGAATGGATCCGTGCCTGGTTCGGCAGCCGTAGAATGGCCCCGGCCCAGCAGCGGAGCGCACCCGATGGAGCCTGAATCCCGCTACACCTTCGTCGGCGTGATCGTCCTCGCGCTGATCGCCGCCACCGTGTTCGGATACGTCTGGCTCGCCGGAGTCGGCTCGGCCGACAACTTCCGCTACTACACCATCCATTTCGAGCAGCAGTCGCTCGAGGGCATGCAGATCGGCAGCGACGTCAACATGCGCGGCGTGAAGGTCGGACGCGTGCAGGAATACTCGATCTCGCGCGACAACATCAACCGCGTCGACGTGGTCGTGCGCGTCGACCGCGAGACGCCGGTCAGCGTGAACACCCGTGCGGTCGTCGGCCGCAACCTCGTCACCGGCATCGCCCGCATCGATCTCGACACGCCCGGCACGCCGGGGCCCGAGCTCGTCCTCGTCGCCGAAGGCGAGCGCTACCCGGTCATTCCGGAGGGCACTTCCGATCTCGCGCAGATCGCCGGTGCGATGAGCCGGCTCGCCGTGAGCGGCGAAGCGGCGCTCGACAACGTGCAGCAGCTGCTCGACGCCAGGAACCGCGAGCAGCTGATCGGCGCGGTCGTGGCGGTGCGCGAGCTCGCCGAGGGGATCGACGCGCGACTCGCGCACGTCGACAGCGCCGTCGAAAGCGTCGTCGACACCGCTTCGTCGATCCGGGAGGCGAGCCGGCAGATCGCCGTTTCGCTGGCGGGCTTCACCGACGAGGGCACGGCCGCCGTGCGCCGGCTCGGGCCCTTCGTGCAGCAGGGCCAGGCCGCGCTCGAGGCGATCACCCGCTCGGCGCGTGCTCTCGAGAAGGCGACGGGCGAGATGGCCGCCGGCGTCGCGTCCACTGCCGATGCCGGGGCGCTCGAGCTGCAGGCGACCGCCCGCGACCTGCGCCGCGGCGCCGAGCAGCTGGCGCGCGCGGCCGAACGGCTGCGCGATCCGCGCGCGGCGCTGCTCGGTCCTTCGCCGCAGCAGCTCGGCCCGGGCGAGCAGATGCCATGAGCTTCGCCGCCTTCTCGACCAGGCGCCTGGTCCTGCGTGCCGCCTGCTGTACGGGCCCGCTCGCCTTCGCGTCGGGATGCGTGAGCATCGGCAACGAGACACCCGCGCAGCTGAGCTACGAGTTGCGCGATCTCGGCGAGCAGAAGCCGCTGCAGCGCGCGCCGATCGATCGGGTCGCGCTGGTTTCGTGGTCGGCCGCGAGCGCCTTCTACGACGTGAGCTCGATGGTCTACAGCCGCAGCCCCGGCGCGCTGGCGTACTACCGCTTCTCCGGCTGGAGCGAACGGCCCGCGGAGCAGGTGGGAAGGCTGTTCGTTCGCCGGCTCGCGGGAACCGGCGTCTTCCGCGACGTGTCGCCGATCTCCGGCGTCGTGCAGGGCAGCTGGCTGGTCGAACTGCAGCTCGAGGAGATGCTGCACGACGTTGCGGTGCCGCCTGGTGTCGCGCGCATCGTGATGCTGGTGCGCATCGTCGATCGTTCGTCGCGGCGGACGATCGACACGCGACGCTTCCGCGAGGAGGAGCCGCTGAAGACCGAATCCGCCGAAGGCGCGGCGCAGGCCTTCGAGGTCGCGGTGACGCGGCTGCTCGACGCGTCGGTGCAGTGGGTGGCCGAAGCGGCGCTCGCCGGCCGGTCGGCGCCGGCTTCGGCCGGCAGTGCGCCCGCGGCAGCTTCGACTACGCGCGCGTCGTCGGCAGCAGGGCGCTGATCGCCCAGCTGATCAGGCTGTAGACGAAGGCGGCGAGCACTGCCCACCAGAAGCTGCGCACCGAGAAGCCGTCGAAGAAGTTCCCGGCGAGCCAGAAGAGGAAGCCGTTGATCACGAAGATGAACAGCCCCAGCGTGAGCACGGTCGCCGGCAGCGTGAGGATGAAGAGCACCGGGCGGATCAGCGTGTTCAGCAGCGACAGCACCAGCGCGGCGAGGAGCGCGGCACCGAAGCTGCGCACCTCGACCGCGGGGATCAGCCAGGCCAGTGCGAGGAGGCTGACCGCGTTGACGAGCCAGGAGACGATCAGCGAGAGCATTCGTTCTTCTTCGGATCGGCCGCGTTGCGCCGACCGTTTCTCATTTGACCAGCACCACCGGGATGCGCGAGATCTCGCTCACGCGCCGCGCGACCGAGCCGATCAGCAGGTCGCGAAGGCCGGTGCGGCCCTTCGAGCCGAGCACGACCATCGCGTATTGGTCGGGGTCGGCCGCCTGGGAGATCTCGTCGGCGATGGCGCCGGTGCGGATGAGGTGGTCGTGCGGGATCTGCAGTTCCTCGAGCAGCTGGCGCGCGCCCGCGAGATCCTGCTCGGAGAGGTCGCGCAGGTACTCGTCGACGACCTGCTTGCCGACGAAGCGTCGCGCGTTGCGCAACGCGACGTCGTCGTGGACGCTGATCAGCGTGATCGTGCCCGGATCGCGCAGCTGCTCGAGCAGCGACGCGGCGAAGCGGGCGGCCCGCAGCGAGTTCTCCGATCCGTCGATCGCGACGAGCAGTTTCACGGCCGGGCTCCGGGCAGGCGGTTCGTCGACGGGAAGGCGATCAGGCCTGCGCTTCCTGCGGGATGACCTTCTGCAGCTCGCCCGACTCGTACATCTCGGTGAGGATGTCGGCGCCGCCGATGAACTCGCCGCCGACGTACAGCTGCGGGATCGTCGGCCAGTTCGAGTATTCCTTGATGGCCTGGCGCACTTCGTCGTCGTCGAGCACGTTGACGGTGACGAGGTTCTTCACGCCGCAGGCCTTCAGGATCTGGATCGCACGCCCGGAGAAGCCGCATTGCGGGAACTGCGCCGTGCCCTTCATGAAGAGGACGATCGGGTTCTCGGTGACGGTCTTCTCGATGAATGCTTTGGCTTCCATGGGGCACTCCGCCTCGGTTGCGTGATTCGCTTGCGTGATTCGGTCGCGCGCCGTTCGCCCGCCGGAACCACGGTACAGCCGCCCATTCTATAGGAAGGGTCGGGCGCAGGTGATCCGGTCCGAGCCGGCCGCGTCGGGGCGGGTGGCGACGTCCTGCCAGCCGTTCGCGACGAAGAGCGCGCGCACCGCCTCGCCCTGCTCGTGCCCGTGCTCGACGACGATCCATCCGTCCGGCGCGACGTGCGCGGCTGCACCGCCGATGATCTCGCGCAGGGCGTCCAGGCCGTCGGCACCGGAGGCGAGGGCGGCGCGCGGCTCGAAGCGCAGGTCGCCTTCGCGAAGGTGCGGATCCTCGTCGGCCACGTACGGGGGGTTCGACACGACGACGTCGAAGCGCTCGTCCGCGGCGATCGGATGCCACCAGTGGCCGACGCGCAGGCTCAGCCGTCCTTCGTCGAGCGCCTGCGGACACAGCGCGGCCGCGTTGTGCCTCGCGAGCGCGATCGCCGCCTCGCTGCGATCGGTCGCGACGACGCGCAGGTCTTCGCGCTCGCAGGCGAGCGTCACGGCGATCGCCGCGCTGCCGGTGCCGAGGTCGAGCACCGATGCACCGATGCGGGCGCGATCGAGCGCGAAGGCGACGAGCAACTCGGTTTCGGGCCGGGGGATCAGCACCGCGGGCGTCGTCGCGAAGCGGCGTCCGGCGAACTCGCGCGCACCCACGAGATAGGCGATCGGCTCGCCGGCGAGCCTGCGGGCGGCGAGTGCCTCGAAGGCCGCGGCCGCATCGACGTCGGCCGCTTCGTCGCCGTGGGCGATCAGCCATTCGCGGCGTCGTCCGCTCGCCGCCTCGAGCAGGACCCGCGCCTCGAGCCGGGACAGGCCGCTCTCGCGGACGAGCCGCTCCCAGTTGCGGATGGCGGCGCCGCTCACGCGGCGTCTTCGCCGAGCTCGGCGAGCAGCCGCGCCTGGTGTTCGGCCGACAGCGCGTCGAGCAGTTCGTCGAGGTCGCCGTCCATCACCTGCTGCAGCCGATACAGCGTGAGGTTGATGCGGTGGTCGGTGACGCGGCCCTGCGGGAAGTTGTAGGTGCGGATGCGCTCGGAGCGGTCGCCCGAGCCGACCAGCGACTTGCGCTGTGCCGCCTCGCGCGCCTGCGCCTCGCTCGCGCGCCGGTCCTTCAGCCGCGCGGCGAGCACCTTCATCGCGCGATCGCGGTTGCGGTGCTGCGAGCGGTCGTCCTGGCATTCGACGACGATGCCGCTGGGCAGGTGCGTGATGCGCACCGCCGACTCGGTCTTGTTCACGTGCTGGCCGCCTGCGCCCGATGCCCGGAACACGTCGACGCGGATCTCGTCGGGGTCGATGTCGATCTCGCCGAGTTCGTCGGCCTCGGGCAGCACTGCGACCGTGCAGGCCGACGTGTGGATGCGCCCCTGCGCTTCGGTCTCGGGCACGCGTTGCACGCGGTGCCCGCCCGATTCGAATTTCAGCCGCGAGTACGCCCCGGCGCCGGCGATGCGCACGATCACCTCCTTGTAGCCGCCGAGATCGGATTCGTGCGACGAGATGATCTCGGCCTGCCAGCGGTTGCGCTCGGCGAAGCGCAGGTACATGCGCAGCAGGTCTGCGGCGAACAGCGCCGACTCCTCGCCGCCGGTGCCGGCGCGGATCTCGACGAAGACGTTGCGGTCGTCGTCGGGGTCGCGCGGCAGCAGCAGCTTCTGCAGCCGCAGCGCCTGTGCCTGCGCGCGCGCGGTGGCGGCGGCCGCCTCCTCGTCGGCGAAAGCGCGCAGCTCGGGGTCGGCGCGCATCTGCTCGGCCGTCTCACGATCGGCCTCCGCCTGCTTCCACTCGTGGAAGCACTCGACGATCTCCGACAGTTCGGCGTGCTCGCGTCCGGCGCTGCGGAAGGCGTCGAGGTCGCGCGCGGCGTCCTCGCTCGAGAGCATCAGGTTCACTTCGGCCAGGCGCCGCTCGAGGTTCTCGAGCTTCGCCTGCATCGACGCATTCATTCGCGTTCGGCGTTGCCGTCCGCCGCGGCGTCGGGTGCGAGCGGCGCGCGCTCCGCGGCGGCGACGCGCTCGGGCAGAAGCTGCTCGACCAGCGGCAGCAGCAGCTCGCGCTGCGACGCCGGTCCGTGCAGCAGCGAGGTCGGTCCGTGCAGGAACTTGCTGGTGAGCGCATGCGCGAGCGACTCCAGCACCTGCTCGGCGTTCTCGCCGGCGGCGAGCGCGCGTCGCGCGCGTTCGAGCTCGGCGCGCTTGAGCGATTCGCCGCGCGCGTGCAGCGTGCGGATTGCGGGCACCGCCTCGCGTGCGCGCATCCACTGCATGAACGCGTCGACGCGGGTCTCGATGATCGCTTCGGCCTGGGCGACCGCCGCGCGTCGGTTCTCCTGCCCCGAGGCGACCTGCCGGCCGAGGTCGTCGATGGTGTAGAGGAAGACGTCGTCGAGCCGCGCGACCTCGGGTTCGATGTCGCGCGGGACGGCGAGGTCGACCATGAAGATCGGGCGGCGACGCCGCGCACGCGTCGCGCGCTCGACCATGCCGAGGCCGATGATCGGCAGCGAGCTGGCCGTGCACGAGACGACGATGTCGAATTCGTCGAGGCGGTCGCTCAACTCGGCGAGCCGCAGCGCGTCGGCGCCGAAGCGCTGCGCCAGCCGATTGGCGCGATCGATCGTGCGGTTGGCGACGACGATGCGTTTCGGGTGCTGCGCGGCGAAGTGCGTCGCCGCGAGCTCGATCATCTCGCCGGCGCCGACGAAGAGCACCTGCGTTTCGTGCAGGTCCTCGAAGATGCGGCGCGCCAGCCGCACCGCGGCCGCCGCCATCGACACCGACTGCGAGCCGATCTCCGTGGTGCTGCGCACTTCCTTCGCGACCGCGAAGGAGCGCTGGAACAGCTGGTGGAGATTGGAGCCGAGCGAGCCCTCGCCGTGCGCGACGCGCATCGCCTCCTTCATCTGCCCGAGGATCTGCGGTTCGCCGAGCACCATCGAGTCGAGGCCCGACGCGACGCGGAAGGCGTGGCGCACCGCCTCGTTGTTCGGCAACGCGTACAGATGGGACTGCAGCGCCTCGGCGCCGCCGTGGCGGCGATCGAGCCAGCCGGCGATCTCGGCGCGCGCATGCGCCGGCTCGGCGGTGGCGCAGTAGATCTCGGTGCGGTTGCAGGTGGACAGGATGGCCGACTCGGGCGCGACCGGGTACAGCCGCGCCCGCAGGTCGGCCAGCGCCGCGCGCAGCGCCTCGCCCGGGAACGACACCTGTTCGCGCAGGCGCAGCGGCGCGGTCCGGTGGTTCAGTCCGAGCGTCAGCAGTTCCATAACCGGCTGAATTTTAACCGACTTTCAGCCGCCGATTAACCGTTTGCGCCGTTGGCGTGCGCGCCCAGGAAGAGCCGGTAGCCGGGGTGCCGCGATTCGTCGCGGTACGGATAGCCGAGCGTGTCGAGAAAGCGGCAGAACTTCTCGTCGTCGCGTGCCGGCACCTGCATGCCGACCAGGATGTGGCCGTAGTCGGCGCCGTGGTTGCGGTAGTGGAACAGCGAGATGTTCCAGTTCGGACTCATGCTCGACAGGAAGCGCATCAACGCGCCCGGCCGCTCGGGGAACTCGAAGCTGTAGAGCCGTTCGTTGCGGGCGAGCGGCGAGTTGCCGCCGACCATGTGCCGCAGGTGCATCTTGCCGAGCTCGTCCTCGGTGAGGTCGACGGTGCGGAAGCCCGCCTCGTTGAACGCGCCTGCCAGCTCCCGCGCCTCGTCGGCGCGCGAGGTCTGGATGCCGACGAAGACGTGCGCCTCCTTCGGGTCGGCGATCCGGTAGTTGAACTCGGTGACGCTGCGCGGCCCGACGATCGAGCAGAAACGACGGAAGCTGCCGCGCTCCTCGGGAATCGTCACCGCGAAGATCGCTTCGCGTTTCTCGCCGATCTCCGCGCGTTCGGAGACGAAGCGCAGGCGATCGAAGTTCATGTTGGCGCCGCTCGCGACCGCGACGAGCGTCTGGTCGCGCACCTCCTCGCGGGCGACCCAGGCCTTCAGTCCGGCCACCGACAGCGCGCCGGCCGGCTCGAGGATCGAGCGCGTGTCCTGGAAGACGTCCTTGATCGCGGCGCAGATCGCGTCGGTGTCGACGACGACGACGTCGTCGATCAGGTCGCGGCACAGGCGGAAGGTTTCGCTGCCCACCTTCTTCACCGCGGTGCCGTCGGAGAAGAGCCCGACGTCGTGCAGCTCGATGCGCTCGCCGGCGGCGAGCGACTTCGCCATCGCGTCGGAATCCTCGGTCTGTACGCCGATCACGCGGATCTCGGGCCGCACCTGCTTCACGAAGCAGGCGACGCCGGCGGCGAGGCCTCCGCCGCCGATCGGCACGAACAGCGCCTCGATCGGCCCCGGGTGCTGCCGCACGATCTCCATGCCGATCGTGCCCTGGCCGGCGATCACGTCGGGGTCGTCGAAGGGATGCACGAAAGTGAGCCCGTGCTGCTGCTGCAGCTCGAGCGCGGCGCTCGCGGCGTCGCTGTACGAATCGCCGCTGAGCACGACCTCGCCGCCGAGCGCGCGCACGGCGTCGATCTTCACGTGCGGCGTCGTGACCGGCATCACGATCACCGCCCGGCAGCCGAGCTTGCGGGCCGAGAGGGCGACGCCCTGCGCATGGTTGCCGGCCGAGGCGGCGATGACACCGCGGGCGAGCGTCTGCGCCGGCAGGCGCGCCATCCGGTTGTAGGCGCCGCGCAGCTTGAACGAGAACACCGGTTGCATGTCCTCGCGCTTGAGCAGCACGCGGTTCGACAGCCGATCGGAAAGGATGTCGGCGAGCTCGAGGGGTGATTCCTCGGCAACGTCGTATACCTTCGCGGTCAGGATCTTCTTGAGATAATCGATCGGCATGGCGGCGAATTCTACCGCCGGGCCCGTTGCCTCGATTCGCCCGGATGGAAGCCATCGTCGCTTCGCTGATCGCCTGGTTCGCGCTTCCCGAGAACGGACTGTCGTCGATCTTCGTCGTCGCCTTCGTGTCGGCGACGTTGCTGCCGCTCGGTTCCGAGCCGGCGGTGTTCGGATTCACGAAGCTGAACCCGGGGCTGTTCTGGGCGGCGATCGCCGTCGCGACCTTCGGAAACACGCTCGGCGGCATCGTCGACTACTGGTTCGGCTATGGGGCGCACGAAGCGCTGGCGCGAGGCAAGGAGACGCGCTACTGGAAGTGGTTCCGGGCGCTCGGCCCGAAGGCGCTCTTCTTCGCGTGGCTGCCGGCCTTCGGCGACCCGCTGTGCACGGTCGCCGGGTGGTTGCGGATGCCGTTCTGGCCCTGCGTCGGCTGGATGGCCCTCGGCAAGCTGCTGCGCTACTCGCTCGTGACGGCGGCGCTGCTGTGGGTGCCCGACAGCTGGTGGCAGCGGATCGGAAACCTGTTCTGAGGAGCGAGCGATGTCGCAAGCCGAAGCCTGTCCGCTGTGCGCCGCCGAGGGCGGACGGCTGCTGCATCGCGCGGCGCGCTGGCGCATCGTGCTCGCCGACGACGACGATCATCCGGCGTTCACCCGCGTCGTCTGGAACGCGCATCGCGCGGAGATGAGCGATCTCGACGAGGCAGGGCGGCGCGAACTGCTCGACGCGGTACTGCAGGTCGAGACCGTCCAACGCGCGACGCTGCGTCCGGACAAGATCAACCTCGCGAGCCTGGGCAACGTGGTGCCGCACCTGCACTGGCACGTCGTTCCCCGCTGGCGCGACGACCGGCACTTCCCGAACGCCGTCTGGGGCGCCGCGCGCGCCGAAGGCCGCGAGCGGGCGCTTGCGCGCAGCGACGCCGTGCGCGCCCGGCTCGACGACTACGTCGCCGCGCTGCAACGGGCCTTCGGCGCGTCGTCGCCGCGCGCCGGTCGTACCGGCTGAGCGGCCGTTCGTCGACACGCAGCGCGCAGTGGTCGCGCGCGGCGCGCTGCGCCGCCGGCGCTGGCCGACACTGGCGGGTCCACACCATGACGACGGGCTGCCGATGAACGTCGGATTCGAATCCGAACTCGAGGGCATCAGCGATGCCGAAAGCGCGAGCGCATGGCTGCGCAGGCTGTCCGACGACCCGGGCGCCCGCCTCGATGCGATCCGTGCGCTGCTCGAACGCCTGTCGGAAAGCGCCAGCACGACGGTGCGCTGGGGGCCGGACACGCTGCACGGGGTCCTGGAGAGCTTGCGCGTGCACCAGTGGCGCGCGATCGTCGCGCGGCTCGAACCGCTGTCCGGCCGCCCGGTCCCGTTCACCCCGATCGAATGGCCGCTGCTGCACAGCGCGCTGGCCAGCCTGCACGTGCAGCGCAACCTGTACAAGCGCGTGTATGCGCAGACGTTGCGGGCCGCCGAGGTCACGGGCGGGATTCCGGGCGCGCGCGACTCGATGGCCGGGGTGCTGCCGCTGGTGCGCGCGCTCGACGCCCAGTCGCGTGTCATCGCGCTGCAGCTGCAGCACCGCTGCGTCCCGCAGGCGGGCGACTGGGACGAGCTCTGCGTCCTCGCGCGCGGCGTGCGCCGCACCTCCTTCCAGGACGAACCGCTGTCCGACGAGGTGCCGCTCGTCAAGCCGTCGACCGCGCGGGCCCTCTTCGTCTATCCGCTGCTGCTCGAATGCGCGTCGCTCGCCGCACGCTCCGGCGCGGAAGCCCAGCTCGCGCAGCGCCTGGCGGCGCGCCTGGCGTCGCGCATCGGCTATCGCATCGACCACGGTGCGCCGCGCGACAACGAGCACGGCCCGCGCATGGCGCTCACCGCGGACTATGCGGTTCGCCTGGACACGCATCGCGTTCCCGACGCGCTCGCCCGTTGGCGCCGGCGGTGGTTCGGCGAAGGGGCGTCGGCCGGCGCGGGCGTCTTCCCCTTGCGCCTGTCCGAAGCGGACTCGATGCGGGTGCTCGCCGATCTCGAGCGGTGCTGGGCGCGGGCCGCGACGCCGCGCAGCACCGGCGCGCATCCCGTCGCGTCGGCGACGACGCAGCGCGTCCGGCTGCGCTTCGGCCTGCCCAGGACGCATTCGGCCGACCTTCGCTACGGATCCGCGGGCGTACCGACGCGCGGCGGCAACGCGCTGTCGATCTCCGGGAACACGCAGGCGCCCCCGACTACCCGAACCGGCGGCGAGAGGGGCTACGAATACGGCCGCTGGGAGCAGAACACGATCATCCGCCTCGCGTTCGGGACTACGACGCCAGGCGACGGTGCGATGCCGAACTGGATCGGCGAGAGCGAGCGCGCCGCGCGCCTCGCCGACCGGCCGGACGGCCGGGCGGTGATCGCGCGCGAGTCGGCGGTTCCCCGTTGCGCGCCCGGAGCGCTGGTCTCGATCGAGAACGAGGCGGGCGCCGGCGCGGCGCAGCCTTCGCGCGGCGCGAAGCGGAGCGAAGCGGGCCGGTCGATCTCCATCGGCACCGTCGAGGCGATCGAGCAGCTTCCCGGCAACGACGGTCAGGCGTCGCGCGCGCACCGGCTGGTCGTGCGCCTGTGGGCAGGGCAGGCGATCGCCGTCGCCGTGCGCGTCGGCGATTCGGCGTTCTTCGAGGACGCCTGGCTGTTGCGTGGACTCGGTGCGAGCAGCGAGCTGCCGTGCCTGGTCCTGCCGCCCGGGCGTGCGCGCGGCGGCGATACCGGCATCCTGCGCGAGCCGGGCGGGGAGGTGGCGATCCGTTTCGTCACGGTGCTCGACCGCGGCACCGGCTACGAGCGCCTGTCGATGCGCACGGAGAGCGGGCGCGACGCGCACTGAGTGCCTGCCCGAATCGGGGTACCATCGACGGCGGCATCGGCGTGTTGCCGGTGCTTCACCGGAATTTTCGAACGCAGATGGCCGGCCTCGGTAGCAATACTCCCTTTCCGACGAAGATCGTCGTTCACAAGATTTCGCGGGTGCTCGAACTCGGGTTCTCCGATGGACGCAGCTTCCGGCTGCCCTTCGAGTTCCTGCGCGTGCATTCGCCGTCCGCCGAGGTTCGCGGCCACGGTCCCGGCCAGGAAGTGCTGCAGGTCGGCAAGGCCGACGTCACGGTCGAGTCGCTGGAGCCGGTGGGCAACTACGCGCTGCAGCCGCGCTTCAGCGATGGCCACGCCACCGGCATCTATTCGTGGGACTACCTCTATTACCTGGGGCATTCGCACGATCGGCTGTGGCGCGAATACCTGTCGCGGCTCGAGGCGGCGGGTGCGAGCCGTCATGCGTCGGCGCCGATGCAGGCGGCGGCGGTGAAGCGTCCCGGTCGCTGAGCGCGCGCATGCGCCCGCCGCGCAGCACGCATTTCGGCTTCCAGGAGGTCGACGAGGGGGAGAAGGCGGGTCGCGTCGCCGGCGTGTTCCATTCGGTGGCGACGCGCTACGACCTGATGAACGACCTGATGTCCGGCGGCCTGCACCGCTGGTGGAAGGCGTTCACGATCGGGCAGGCGAACGTCCGGCCCGGAATGCGCGTGCTCGACGTCGCCGGCGGCACCGCCGACCTCTCGCGCGCGTTCGCGCGCCGGCTGCGCGGCCGCGGCGAGGTCTGGCTCACCGACATCAATGCGTCGATGCTGCGCATCGGACGCGACCGGATGATCGACGACGGCTACCTGCAGCCGGCCGTGCAGTGCGACGGCGAGGCGCTGCCGTTCCCGACCGGGTATTTCGACCTGGTCAGCGTCGCGTTCGGGCTGCGCAACATGACGCACAAGGAGCGCGCGCTGTCCGAGATGTTCCGCGTGCTGCGCCCCGGCGGGCGGCTGCTCGTGCTCGAGTTCTCGCGGGTGCGTAAGGAACTCGCCCCGTTGTACGACCGCTATTCGTTCGACGTGCTCCCGTGGCTGGGCGCGCGGGTTGCCGGAGACGAGGCGAGCTATCGCTACCTCGCCGAGTCGATCCGCATGCACCCCGACCAGGAAACGTTGAAGAACATGATGGAGTCGGCGGGATTCGCACGAGTTCGTTACTACAATCTCACGGCCGGCGTAGTGGCGCTGCACGAAGGCACACGGCTGTAGTCGCGTCGTCGCCGCCGTCGGCCTGCCGGTTTTCCCCGGGCTTCGGCCCTCGCGAGGCCGCCCGTAGCGGCCCGGTTGCGGAGTGTTCATGAAAGTCGTTCGTCTTCTCTCCCTTTTCGCCGTGTTCGTCGCGGCTTTCGCGCTGACGATCCCGGAGGCCGACGCACGCAGGCTCGGCGGCGGAAAATCGTTCGGCCGGCAGTCGACGGCACCGATCCAGCGCGACGCGCGCCCGCCGCAACAGGCGTCCCCGCAGGCTCCGCAACGTCCCGGCGCAGCGCCCGGGCAGGCCACCGGCAACCGTTGGCTCGGCCCGATCGCCGGCATCGCCGCCGGTCTCGGCTTGGCAGCCCTCGCCAGCCACCTCGGCCTCGGCGAGGAGATGGGCACGGTCCTGCTGCTGCTGTTGCTCGGCGTCGGCGCAGTGTTTCTCTTTCGCATGATGGCGGCGCGCCGGGGGGCGGTCGGCCCGCGGCCGGCGTACCAGGGGGGCTACTCGCCGTCGCAGGTCGGGCGCGAGGCCACGGTGCGCTATGCGGCCGATGAAACCGCCGGCAGTTCCGCCGGCCTTTCGCGCCGCACGACGGACACCGTGGCGGCAGGCACGGCGGCCACTGCGGCGCGCATCCCCGCCGGCTTCGACGTCGAAGGCTTCGAGCGCAACGCGAAGGTGCAGTTCGTCCGGCTGCAGGCGGTCTTCGACGCCGGCGACCGCAAGGATCTGCGCGAGTTCACCACGCCGGAGATGTACGCCGAGCTCGTGCTGCAGATCGACGAACGCGCGGGTGCCGAGAACAAGACCGACGTCGTCACGCTCGATGCCACGCTGCTCGGCATCGAGTCGACGGCGCAGGAGCACGTGGCGAGCGTGCGCTTCACCGGGATGATCCGCGAGGAGGCCGGCGACGCGGCGAAGCCGTTCGACGAGGTGTGGAATCTCGTCAAGCCGGCGACCGGCGAGGGCGGATGGGTGCTCGCCGGCATCCAGCAGCTCTGATCGGCGAAGGCAGAGGCACCCGGGCGGAAAGGCGGCGATGACGGATTCCGCGCGGAACGACGAACGCCGCGGCCCGTTCCGCTCGTTGGCGGAGCGGCTGGCCGAAGGAGGAACCTCGGCCTTCGTCGCGGTGTTCAATCACCTGCTGCGGCAGAACGACTGGGCGCGCGCGCGGCTCGCGATGTTCGCGGGCCGGCACGTCTCGGTCGAACTCGAGACGCGCACGCTCGGGCGCCTGAGGCCGCCGCGGCTCGCCGCGCGCATCACCGACGAGGGCCTGCTCGACACCTCGAACCGGACGGCCGGCGATAGGCCGGCGGCCGGTGCCGGCTCCTTCGAAGCGACCGGCGCGGGTTCGCGCGACGAGCGCGCGTACGACGCGCAGGCGCAGGCGTCGCAGTCCGGGCAGGCGTCGCCCTTCGACGTGGAGATGCACGTGCGGCCGTCGTTCGCCGCTGCCGGCTCGCTGATGCGCGAGGGCACCCGAGGGCTCGCTCCGTACGTGCGCGTCGAAGGCGAGGTCATGCTCGCCGCGGCGCTCGCCGACATCGCCGAGCGCATGCGCTGGGATCCCGAAGAGGACCTGAGCCGCGTCACCGGAGACGTCTTCGCCCATCGCGTAGGGCGCGGCGTCGCCGCCACCCGCGATGCGCTGCGCGAACTGCGCGAGCGCTTCGCCGGTTCGGCCGGGCGACGCTTCGCCCGCGCCAGCGGCACGCTCGTCGGTCGCGGCGAGTTGGAGTCGATGCGCGCCGCGCTCGACGCGCTCGAGGCGCGTCTCTCGGGCCTGGAGGCGAATCGGCGTCGGCAGCTCGCGCGCGAGGCCGCGAGCGAGAGCGGCGAGGTAGACCCCGCCGTGCCGCCGCAGCTGATGCCGCCGCTCGAGTTGCCGCACATCGACGTCGAGTCGGGCGAAGCGCAATCGGGTTCGCGCAATGCCGGCGGCGCGGTGCCGTCGCCCGAAGCCGATCCGGACGGCCGCAGGCGGCGTCCCGATCCGGGAGCGGGCGGATCCGGTCTTGCCTGAACCGCGGCGGCCGCGCCGCGTCGCATCCCGGGTCGCGGCGTACCTGTTCTGCTTCGCGTGCGTCGCGCTCGCCGGCCGCGCGCAGGCTGCCGAAGGCGATCCCCTCGCTTCGATCGCACCGGCGCTGCTCGAGGAGCTGCGCGCTTCGGGGCTGATCGGCACCGCCGAACCGGTACGTCCCTTCGCGTGGACGATCGAGATGACCCGGCCGCTGCGTTCGGCACGACATCGTCGCGAGACCTACGCCGGCACGCCGCCCGGTGCGCCGGCCGGCCTGAGCCCGATGCGGCGCGACGAACTCACCGACGAGGGCCGGACGAAGCGGACCGTCCACGGTGTCAGCGTGCGCGGCCTCGTCTTCGTGAGGCCCGGTGAGAACGAGCTCGAGGTCCGCGTCAGCGGCCTGCGCATGCCGCTGGTGCAGGGACATCGCTTCCGCATCGAGTACGACGACGAGAACGGTGCGCTCGCGGAGGATTGCACGGTGGGCGAGGCCTTCGCCGCGTCGGCGGTGCACGCGGCGATCCCGGGGCGCGCGACGCGCATCGAATGCGAGGGCACCGGCAACTACAAGCGGATCCGCGTGTCCGTCAGCGCGAAGGTCGTCTACCTGCACGAGCCCGGGGTCTTCGTCGGGGTCGAGCAGGCAATCGACAGTCCGCTCGGCCGCCTGCGTTCCGGCGTGCGCGTGGTCGCGTTCTCGATGCAGTCGCCCTGATCCCCCGGGCTCGTGCGGGCGGCCATGGCGCGGGAGCTGACCGCCCCGTGCGCGCCCGCAGTCGCTGCACTGTTGCCTGCCGGCGCTAGTCGCGCACTTCGTCCCGCGCACGCGCATCGTCGCCGACGCGCAGCAGCTCGATGCGCGCGCGCACCACGCCGCGGCGGAGCATCCCGAGCTCGCGTGCGGCCGCCCGGCTCACGTCGGCGATGCGGCCCTTCTCGTACGGTCCCCGGTCGTTGACGCGCAGCTCGACGCTGCGCCCGTTCTGCAGGTTCTTCACGCGCACGATCGAGTCGAAGGGCAGCGACGGGTGCGCCATCGTCATCGCGTCCGGATCGAAGGCTTCGCCGCTGGCGGTCGGCTTCGATGCGAAGCGGCCGCCGTAGTAGGAGATGCGCCCCTGTTGCTTCCAGCCGGGCGCGAAGGATCCGGTGTCGTTCGTTCCGACGGTCGCGTTTCCGCCCGGGGGCGAGGACGTCCCCGCGCGCTCGCTTCCCGCAGTCGCGGCAGCCCCCGCCGTCGCGGCCAGCAGCAGCATCGACAGGACGGCCGCGACGCGCAGCCGGCCCCGTCCCTTCATCCGCGTCCGATGAACGGCATCTTCGTGGCCATCACGGTGACGAACTGCACGTTCGCTTCCAGCGGAAGGCTCGCCATGTGCACCAGCGTGCTCGCGACGTCGCGCACGTCCATCGACGGTTCGGGCGCGATCGCGCCGCTCGCCTGCTGCACGCCCTGCGACATCATGCGCGCGAGCTCGGTGGCCGCGTTGCCGATGTCGATCTGCCCGCAGGCGATGTCCCATTCGCGCCCGTCGAGCGAGGTCTGCCGAGTCAGCCCCGTGATGGCGTGTTTCGTCGCGGTGTACGCGAGCGATTTCGGACGCGGGACGTGCGCGGAGATCGAGCCGTTGTTGACGATGCGCCCGCCGCGCGGCGACTGCGTCTTCATCACGCGGAAGGCCTCGCGCGTGCACAGGAACGTGCCGGTCAGGTTCACGTCGACGACGGCCTGCCACTGCTCGAGCGTGATCTCGTCGATCGACGTCGGCGGCGCGCCGACGCCCGCGTTGTTGAACAGCAGGTCGAGGCGGCCGAAGTCGGCGACCGCTCGATCGAAGAGTGCGCGCACCGAGCCTTCGTCGCGCACGTCGGTGGGGACCGCGATCGCGCGCCCGGGCGCGTCCGCCGCCTCGGCGACCGCGGCGTCGAGCAGTTGCGCCCGCCGCCCGGCGAGCGCGACGTTCCAGCCCGCGCGCAGCAGCGCGATCGCGCATGCCTTGCCGATTCCGGAGCCCGCTCCGGTGACGATCGCATTGCGGCTTCGTGTCTCCATGGATTCGGCTCCTCGTATGCGCTCGGACACCCGCAAGAGTACACGGGCCGAAGGCCGAATTTGCTACGATTAACGGTTGCCCATCGATCAGGAGTCCCGGTGAAACACGCGTCCCCGGAAGCGTTCCTCGTCTCGGTCGCCCAGCGCGATCCGCATCAGCCGGAGTTCCTGCAGGCGGTGAAGGAGGTAATGCACAGCATCTGGCCCTTCGTGCTCGAGAACCCCGCCTACGCCGACTACGCGCTGCTCGAGCGACTGGTGGAACCCGATCGCGTGATCCAGTTCCGCGTCTCGTGGGTCGACGACTCCGGCCGCACGCGCGTGAACCGTGCGTTCCGCGTCCAGCACAGCATGGCGATCGGCCCCTACAAGGGCGGCATGCGCTTCCACCCGTCGGTGAATCTCTCGATCCTGAAGTTCCTCGCGTTCGAGCAGACGTTCAAGAACGCACTGACCTCGCTGCCGATGGGCGGGGGCAAGGGCGGTTCCGACTTCGACCCGAAAGGCAAGAGCGACGGCGAGGTGATGCGCTTCTGCCAGGCGCTGACCTCCGAGCTCTACCGCCACATCGGCGCCGACACCGACGTGCCGGCGGGCGACATCGGCGTCGGTGCGCGCGAGGTCGGCTTCATGGCCGGCATGATGAAGAAGCTCAGCAACAACGCGTCGTGCGTGTTCACGGGCAAGGGCCTGAGCTACGGCGGCAGCCTGATGCGCCCCGAAGCCACCGGCTACGGCACCGTCTATTTCGCGCAGGAGATGCTGCGCCGCGCGGGCCGTTCCTTCGACGGCGCGAAGGTCTCCGTGTCGGGCTCGGGCAACGTCGCGCAGTTCGCGATCGCGAAGGCGCTCGACCTTGGCGCGAAGGTCGTCACCGCCTCCGACTCCGGCGGAACCGTCTACCTGCCGAAGGGCTTCGACGAGGAAACGCTCGCTGCGCTGCTCGTGCTCAAGAACGAGCGGCGCGGGCGCCTGTCGGAGTTCGCCGAGGAGCATCGCCTGCAGTACGAGCCCGGCCGCCGGCCGTGGCACGTGCCGGTCGACATCGCGCTGCCCTGCGCCACGCAGAACGAGCTCGACGAGCACGACGCGCGCACGCTCGTGGCCAACGGCGTCTCCTGCGTCGCCGAAGGCGCGAACATGCCGAGCACGCTCGAGGCGGTCGACGTCTTCCACAAGGCGGGCGTGCTGTACGCGCCGGGCAAGGCGAGCAATGCGGGCGGCGTCGCCACGTCGGGCCTGGAGATGGCGCAGAACGCGCAGCGCCTGGGCTGGACGCACGGCGAGGTCGACGAGCGGCTGCACGCGATCATGAAGGCGATTCACGAGAGCTGCGTGCGCCATGGCCGCCGCGACGACGGCACGATAAACTACGTGAACGGCGCGAACGTATCCGCTTTCGTCAAGGTCGCAGATGCGATGCTCGAGCAAGGCGTGATCTGAACGCCGGCACCGAAATCCGAACGACGGCACCGTAATCTGAACGGCGGCACCATCCCGGGCACCGAGGGTGCCGATGCTGCCGTGCCCCCAGGAACGCCGATGCCCACGAATCGTCCTCGCGCGTCCACGGCCGGGCCGCCGTGGTGGTTGCTGCTGTTGGCCGCGGCCGGCATCGCGGCAGGAATCTACCTTTGGCAGATGGATCCCGTGCCGCGCCTGCCCGCGCGCAGCACGGCGCCGCCGACGCACGCGCCGGCCGACGGACCGGTCGATCGCGCCGAGGCGCCCTCCGAGCCGGCGCCCTCCGAGCCGCCGCCTGCTGCGGGCGAGCCGAACGAGCCGAAGTTCCCGTTGCCGGAAACCGCCGCACCGACCGAGTCGGCGGCGCTGCCCGCAGCCGGCGACTCCGATTCGCCGATCCTCGATTCGCTGCTCGCGCTCGCGTCGCGCGAGCAGCTCGCCGAGTTCCTCAACCTGCAGGATTTCGCGCGTCGTTTCGTCGTCACGGTCGACAACCTGCCGCGGCAGTTGATCCCGGCGCAATGGAGCGCGCTGCGTCCGATTCCCGGCCGTCTCGCCGTGGCGGACGACGGCGAACGGACCACGCTGCAGCCGGAGAACTTCGCGCGCTACGACGCCTTCGTTCGCTTCGCCGAGGCGCTCGACCCGAAGGCGGTGGCGAAGCTGTACCTGCGCTTCTATCCGCTGCTGCAGGAGCAGTATCGCGAGATGGGTTACCCGCAAGGGCACCTGAACGACCGCGTCGTCGCCGCCATCGACGACATGCTGACGGCGCCGGAGGTCAGCGGACCGATCCGGGTCGTGCAGCCCAGGGTCCAGTACCGCTTCGACGACCCGCTGCTCGAATCGTTGTCGGCCGGACGCAAGATCATGATCCGCGTCGGCCCGGAGAACGCCGCGCGCCTGAAGAAGGTGCTGCGCGCGTTGCGCGAGCAGATCGTCCGCTGAGGGTATCCGGGCCTCGCCCGGGGTTCATTGCCCCGGGCGTGCCGGGACAGCGGGGTTCATTGCCCCGGGCGTGCCAGGACCAGCGTCCACCAGGTCGGGAAGCGGTTCTGCGCGTTTCCGTCCACGCGCGCGACGGCGAACTCCTCGTATTCCGGGTTCATGAGGTTCTCGCAGTGCGGCGGGCTGTCGAGCCAGCCGGCGACGACCTCGGCGAACGACGACTGGCCGGCCGCGAGGTTCTCCGCGATCGCCTGCCAACGGTATCCGGCCGCCTCCGCGCGCTCTCCCGCGCGCGAGCCGTCGGCCTGCTCGTGGTGCGTCGAGTCGGTTGCCTGCATCCACAGCGAGTGCGACGCGGCCGCGGCGGCGAGCGCGCTGTTCCAGCGCAGCGGCGGGGCGGAGTCGAAGGAGACGACTCCGCAGGTCCGGGGCTGGGCGCGAACGTCGTTCAGCAGACTCGTCGCGGCCGTCTCGAGGCTCTCGTCGGCCGCGTGTGCGCCGTCGAGGCCGGCGGCGAGCAGCGCAGCGACTGCGACGACGAACGCGAACCGTGCGAACATGCACGATCGCTGCCTTGCGCGCGAGCCGGGCGCGGCTCGCGCACGGCCGCGAACGCTTGATCCAGAGCAAGGGATCCGCGCGCCGATCGCGGGCAACATCGTTCGTGGAGCGCCTCGCGCATCGGTTGGCATGCATTCGCCCGACAGGTCCAAGCCATGAACTACACGCTGCCCGAATTCCTCGCCCACGCCGTAGCGCTCGAACGCGAGGCAGCCGAGCGCTACATGGAACTGGCCGAGTTGATGAATGCGCATGGCAATCGCGAGGTCTGGGCGCTGTTCCGCGACATGGTGCACTTCTCGCAACTGCATCACGACGACATCCTGCGACGGGTAGGGGACATCGAACTGCCGAAGCTGAAGTCGTGGGAGTACCGATGGACCACCCCTCCGGAAGCCGGTGAGGAAGCACGCTACGAGCAGCTCTCCGATCCGTTCCATGCGCTGCAGTACGCGCGCGAGAACGAAGTGCGCGCAATGGAGTACTACAGCTCGGTAGGCCAGAACGCGGACGATGCCGAGGTGCGCCGCCTCGCGTCCGAATTCGCCGCCGAGGAAGCCGAGCACGTCGACGCGCTCGACGACTGGCTCGCGCATCTGCGCAGCCCCTCGCGCGCGTGGATCACGCGCGGCTCGCCGCGTCACGTCTGACGCGGGGAACCCACGCTTCACCCTTCGGGCGGGCGGTTTTCGGCGCCCTCGGCAGCGCTCCCTCCGACAATCCCGTTTCGAGCGAAGACGCGGCGACGTTTGCGCGTCGTCGCGCGCCCGCACTGCGGTCGCGCTCGCGCCGGAAGGGGGTTTCACGAGCATGCAATGCTGTACCGACTGCGGTCGGTCGAATCGGCCGGGCGTGCACTTCTGCACGCATTGCGGCAAGCCGATCGCCGCTTCGGGAGGGTCGCTGGGCAGTCCGACGGGCATGGTCGCCGTCGCGGTCCTGGCGATCGGTCTGCTTGCCTTCCTGACGATCCGGCCCGTCGACGGTACGCAGCCCTCGACCGGGTCCGCTTCGTCGCCGACTGCACGGCACGAGCTCGTTGACGGCGGCGAGGCGCTCCATCGGGCGACGGCGCAGGTCGAAGTGCTTGCGGGGGACGACGAATCGCCGGATGCGACGAGCGCGCCGGACGACGCCGTGCACGAGAACCGGGGCGAAACGTCGGAACCGCCGTCCGTCGACGCAGGCGCGCCGGATCCGTCGGCGGGATCGCCGGCGGGCGCCGCTGCGCCGGCCGCGCTCGCACCCGGCCTCGACCCTTGGCTCGCCTCGGTCGACGTCGTCGAAGCGCTTGCGTCCGAATGGACGATGCCGGCTGCCTCGCCGCCCGGATTGCCGTTCACGCTGCGCACCGCGCCGGCGCTCGCCGGGCCTGCGCACGCATTCGTCGAACCCGCGCACGCGCGGGCCGACGCGGACGCCCCCGCCTTCGACACGCGACCGCCGCCGAAGGAGCCGCGACCTGCCTCGTCGCCCCTTGCCAGGCAGGCGACCGTCGACGGCGGCCGCGTACGAAGCGATGCGACCGGGGCGCGCGCCAAGGCGCGGAAGACGTGGTTGACGCGCTTGCGCGCCGAGATCGAAGCCTGCGAAGGAAATCTCATCGTTCGCACCGTCTGCATGGAGAGCGCGAAGATGCGGCACTGCACTTCGGCGAACGCGTGGGGCGAGGTGACCGAATGTCCGGCCGCGCGCCTGCCGGAACTCGCGACCTTCGATTGAGCGCGCGCGAATGAACCTGCTGCGCGCCCCCATCCCGAGCCTGCCCGAGACGATCGGCCCGCTCGGCGTGGCGGATGCCTGGCGCAACGGACCCGCGTTGGCGACGCTGCTGCTCACCTTCGTCGCCGTCGCGCTGCTCGGCCTGCTCGCGCTCGCCTGCCGATCGATCGGCGTGCTGCCGACCGTCTCGGCGCTCGGGCTCGCGATCGCGGTCGCGGCTTTCGGCGCCGTTGCGGCCGGTTCCCAGTACGCCGAACAGGCGGTCGGGCGTCCGGTGTCGAGCGTCCCGCGCGCCTTCGCCGCAACTCCGCCGATCGTCCTGCGTGCCCTCGTGCTCGCCGGCGTGCTGGGGCTCGTGCTCGCGGCCTTCGTGCTCGTCGTCGCGATCGTCTTGCTCGCGTGCCGCCTGCCGGTCGTCGGTCCGGTCCTCTACGTCGTCGCGCTGCCCGCGCTGACGCTCGCCGGCGCCGTGCTGCTCTTCGGGCTGAGCGCCGCCGCCCTGTTGTCGATGCCGGCGCTGTGGGAAGGCCATTCGCTGCGCACGGTGCTGTCGCAGCTCGGCGCGATCGCCGCGCAGCGCAAGCTGACGGCATTCGCCAACCTGCTGCTGTTCTTCCTCGTCGCAGTCGTCGTCGCGACGGTCGTCACGATGTTCCTGCTCGCCGGCTTCGGGCTGGCCGCCGGACTCTCGGTACCGCTCTCGGGCGCGGCCTCGCTCGACGCGGTGCTCGCGGCGTGGAGCGGCGAGGCGCGGATCGCCGACGTGGGCCCCTATGCCGTCGCCGGCGCCGTCGCGGCCGCGCTCGTGTTCGCGGTCGCCGTCGCGCTGCTTGCGGCCGTCTTCCTGTTCGGGCTCACGATCGCCTACCTGCGCTCGACCGACGGCATCGATATCGCCGCGGCGCGGGCGGCGCTCGGGCGCGCGATCGTCGAGATGCAGGTGAGGAAGGGCCAGGCCACGGAGGACCTCCGTGCACGGGCGCGGAGGCTGCGATCGATGCTCGGAACGGGCGCCGCTCGCGCGACGCGGCCGGCCGTGGCCGCCGCGCCGGTCGCTGCGTCGCCGGCTCCCGGATGCCCGCACTGCGATTCGCCGACTGCGGCAGACGATCTCTTCTGCGGGAACTGCGGGCAGCGCCTGTCCGGCTGATGCGCGGCGCCGCGCGGGCGAATCAGGCTCCCCTCGGCTCCTTGCCGCTGGCCGGCGGCGGGTTCGGCAGGCGGCTGCGCGTGGTCGGCACCACCGAGATCATGCCGTCGCCTTCGAGGATCGCCCACTCGACCTCGTCGAGCCTCGTGAGGCCGCACTTGTGCATCTCGGTGAAGATCTCGTCGGGCGTGATCCGATTGAGGTTCATCGCCCGCTCGCGCAGGTTGCCGCGGTGCACGAGCACGGCCGGTTCGCCGGCGACGACCTGCTCGAACTTCTTGAACCTGTGCTGCAGCACCGAGGTGAGGAAGACCGCGACGAGCAGCGTCGCCACGCCGATGAAGGCGTTCGTCACCGAGCTGTCGCCCGCGCTGAGCGCCTGCGAAACGATCTCCGGAATCATCAGCAGCGTGACCAGCTCGATCGGAGAGAGCTGGCCGAACTCGCGCTTGCCGAGCACGCGCAG
>JBIQJM010000176.1:0-4220 GCA_044507525.1 Burkholderiales bacterium | reverse complement strand
GCCGCGCCCGCGCCGCCGGTCTGGCCGGCCTCGGCCGCCGCGGGCGCGGACTGCGGCTGCTCGGTGGCCTGCACGACCAGGCCCGGCTGCACGCGCTGCAGGCCCGCGACGATCACGCGCTCGCCCGCTGCCAGGCCGGAGTCGATCAACCATTGGTCGCCGATCGTGCGGCTCGTCTGCACTGCGCGCGACTCGACCTTGCCGTCGGCGCCGACGACCATCGCGTTCGCGATCCCTTTCGCGTCGCGCGTGATCGCCTGCTGGGGCGCGAGAATCGCCGCCGGCCGCTCGCCGACGCTGAGGATCGCCCGCACGTACATGCCCGGCAGCAGCAGCTGGTCGGGATTCGGCACCTCGACCCGCAGCAGGAAGCTGCCGGTGCCCGGATCGACGCTGAGATCGGCGAAGGTGAACTCGCCGGGATGCGGATAGACGGTGCCGTCCTGGAGCAGGATCGTCACCGGGACGTTCTCGGTGCGGCTGAGCGTGCCTGCCTCGAGCTCGCGGCGCAGCTGCAGCAGCTCGTTGGCCGACTGCGTGACGTCGACGTACATCGGGTCGAACTGCTGCACCGTCGCCAGCGCCGTCGCCTGGTTCGCGGTGACGAGGGCGCCGACGGTGACGCTCGACTTGCCGATGCGCCCGGCAATCGGCGAATGGATGCGCGCATAGCCCAGCGTGATCTTCGCGTTCTGCAGCGCCGCCTGGGCCGACTGCAGGTCGGCCTCCGCCTGGCGCAGGGCGGCGATCGCGTTCTCGTTGTCCTGCTTGCTGACCGCGTTCACCTTGGCCAGCTGGCTCGTACGCCGCGCGTTCAGCCGGGCCGATTCGAGCGTCGCCTTCGCGCGCGCGACGGCCGCCTCGCGGCTCGCCACTTCGGCACGGTAGGTCGCGTCCTCGAGCTGGTAGAGCGGCTGGCCGCGGTCGACGTGGCTGCCTTCGGTGAACAGGCGCTCGCGCACGATGCCGGTGACCTGCGGTCGCACTTCGGCGACGAGGAACGGACTGGTGCGCCCCGGCAGCTCCCGGGTGAGCATGACCGGTCGGGGCTGCAGCGTGACGACCGTCACCTCGGGGGGCGGCGGCGACGCGGGAGCCTGCGTCGCACCATCATCGCCCCCGCAGGCACCGGCAAGCAGCAGGGAAGAGAGCGCCAGCACACGGAAAGCGCGGCGCGCGTGGTCGTGCGAGCGCAACAGGTCCCCTCCGAAGGCCGTGAGTACGGTCGCACCGCACCCCGGCGTTGAAGGTAGCATCCCGCGTGCCTAACGGCGGAGTCAGGAGTCGTAAAGCGGCACGCGCCGATGCGGGCGACTGCCTCTTTCGCAGCCGCCGGCGCGCCGCGGCGGCCGAGCCGCTTCCTGCTGCGGAAGCTCCGGCCGGCCTGCGATCAGCGCGGTCTCAGGCGCGCAGGTGCCGCCGGGCCATCCCTACGCCGAGCAGTGCGAACGCCAGCAGCGCCAGCGGCGCCGGCGCGGGCACCTGCCCGTTGCCGCCGCCGCCCCCGCACTCGGGAAGCGTCGAACCCGGTTGGCACACCTCGTCGCGCGTGCCCTGGACGCCCACCGTGAAGCCGTTCCAGTATTCGTCGTTCGAACTGCGCCAGGTGAGCGTGTCGAAGGTACCGACGAAGCGAAGCGTGCCGTGCGGTTCGGTGCCGCCGGCGTTGTTGCTGTTGAGCTGGTACTCGAAGACGCCCGGGCTGATCTCGACGACGACCTTCGAGGCGCCGCCGCAGCCCCAGTAGCCGCAGTCGTTGCCGTCGACACCGCCGAGGCTGAGGATCTCGAAATCCTGGTCGAAGGCGTATCCGTTGCCGTTGAGGCTGACGAAGGCGAAGACCGGGTTGGCGATGGCCTGCGAGAACTGCAGCGTCTGCGTGCCCTGGTACTGCAGCGCGATGATGTCGGTTCCCGTCGGGCGGTTGTCGACCAGCGAGCTGGTGTACGGGGAGTCTCCGCCGTTTCGCGCGATGTAGTAGTCGATGCCGCCGCTCGGCTGGTAGAAGCCGACGCCGTTCGGGTTGGTGTAGGTCACGTCCACCGTGGAGGTGGACGTCGTGATGGTGCCCTGTGCCTGGAAGCCACTGCCGGGGTCCAGGTCGGAGCCGACCCAGTCGGTCCAGTAGAAGGGCACCGCGCCGGCCGACGCTGTAAAGCACGCCGACAGCGTGGCGACGGCGAGTCGCAGGATCGAGGTTCGCGAGAAGCGCATTTCGGTTCGGTTTCCGAGTCCGGGCATCGGTGGCCAGGCGGAATGCAATCCGCCTGCTGGTGACGGCAGGATCGAATGCGGAGCCGATTGCGCATTCCGTCCCGGCAGCTTCCACGCGAAACTCGTGCCAGCCGCATGCATCGACGACCGACGAGCGCAGCAAGGCCTTGATTCGGCGGGAAATGAGGCCCGGTGCGCCGCGGCCGTCGGCGCCATCCCCCGCAAGCACCGGGCGGCGCGGGTCGTATTTCCCTTTGGAATGTAAGGATTTTCGACGCGGCTGCGCTTCCGCAGCGGCGTGCCCCTCGGCGCGCGCGCGAAGGCGCGCGCGGGGACTGCTTGCGGCTTACTTGCGGCTGCGGAACTTGCGCAGCGCCGCGATCTGCGCGATGGCCTCGGCGAGCTCGGCCTGCGCCTTGGCGTAGTCGATCGCGCCTTCGCGATTGGCGAGCGCCTCCTCGGCGGCGCGCTTGGCCTCCTCGGCCTTGGCTTCGTCGAGGTCGCGTCCGCGGATCGCGGTGTCGGCGAGCACCGTCACGCGGTTCGGCTGCACTTCGAGGATTCCGCCGGCGACGAAGACGAACTCTTCGTCGGCCTGGCCGGCGACCTTGATGCGCACCGCACCCGGGCGGATGCGCGTGATCAGCGGCGTGTGCTGCGGATAGATGCCGAGTTCGCCCGCCTCGCCCGGAAGCGCCACGAACTCCGCCCGGCCCTCGAAGATCGAGCGCTCGGCGCTTACGACGTCGACGTGAATGGTGTGCATCTCGTTTTCGCTCGAGGAAGGGGAGAGGGGAGAACGCGGAAGGGGGTCTTGCCGACTACCCGCGGCTGCGTCCTTCGCCACCACTGCGGCCTTCCATCAGTTTCCCTTCTCGTCACTTCAGCGTCTTCGCCTTCTCGAAGGCCTCTTCGATCGTCCCGACCATGTAGAACGCCTGCTCGGGGAGCTGGTCGCATTCGCCGTCGACGATCATCTGGAAGCCGCGGATCGTGTCCTTCAGCGCGACGATCTTGCCGGGCGTGCCGGTGAAGACTTCCGCCACGTTGAAGGGCTGCGACAGGAAACGCTGGATCTTGCGCGCGCGGGCCACCGCCAGCTTGTCTTCCGGCGAGAGCTCGTCCATGCCGAGAATGGCAATGATGTCGCGCAGCTCCTTGTAGCGCTGCAGCGTGGCCTGCACGCGGCGCGTCGTGTTGTAGTGCTCCTCGCCGATGACGTGCGGGTCGAGCTGGCGCGACGTGGAGTCGAGCGGGTCGACCGCCGGATAGATGCCCAGGGCCGCGATGTCGCGCGACAGCACGACGGTGGCGTCGAGGTGGCCGAAGGTCGTGGCCGGCGACGGGTCGGTCAGGTCGTCGGCCGGAACGTAGACGGCCTGGATCGACGTGATCGAACCCGTCTTCGTCGACGTGATGCGCTCCTGCAGGCGGCCCATCTCCTCGGCCAGCGTCGGCTGGTAGCCCACCGCCGAAGGCATGCGACCGAGCAGCGCCGACACCTCGGTGCCGGCCAGCGTGTAGCGGTAGATGTTGTCGATGAACAGCAGGATGTCGCGGCCTTCGTCGCGGAACTGCTCGGCCATCGTCAGGCCGGTGAGCGCCACGCGCAGGCGGTTGCCCGGCGGCTCGTTCATCTGCCCGAAGACCATCGCGACCTTGTCGAGGACCTTCGACTCCTCCATCTCGTGATAGAAGTCGTTGCCCTCGCGCGTGCGCTCGCCGACGCCGGCGAACACCGAGTAGCCGCCGTAGCTCTTCGCGATGTTGTTGATGAGCTCCATCATGTTGACGGTCTTGCCGACGCCGGCGCCGCCGAACAGGCCGATCTTGCCGCCCTTGGCGAAGGGGCAGATCAGGTCGATGACCTTGATCCCGGTGGGCAGCAGCTCGACCGAAGGCTTGAGCTCTTCGAAGGTGGGCGCCGCCTGGTGGATCGAGCGGCGGTCTTCGGTGGCGATCGGGCCCGCGTCGTCGATCGGGCGGCCGAGCACGTCCATGATGCG
>JBIQJM010000175.1:0-4261 GCA_044507525.1 Burkholderiales bacterium | reverse complement strand
AGTGCTCGCCGACTTCCCCCGCGTCGGCTGCGCTGCTCGGCGGCTTCGACGCTCGCGCCGGGCGCAATGCCCCCGCGCAGCGCGCAGCGGCGCGGCCCGGGCGCCGGCCGCTCGCGATCCGCGGCTGGGCGCACCGCGTTCAGTAGGTCTCGAGATGCAGCCTGCCCTCGCGCTCCAGCCTCTCGACGAGCGGTTCCCACTGCACGCCGCCCTGCACCGCGACGTCGCGCAGCGCGGCGACCACGCCCTCCTCCATGCTCTTCAACCCGCAGACGTAGACGAAGCTGTGCTCGTCCTTGAGCAGCGCGAGGACGTCGGCCGCGCGCTCGCGCAGCAGGTCCTGCACGTAGCGCTTCGGCGCGCCCGGCGTGCGCGAGAACGCGAGGTTCACGTCGATGAAGTCGCGCGGCAGCTTCATCAGCGGCCCGAAGTACGGCAACTCCTGCTGCGTGCGCGCGCCGAAGAACAGCATCAGCTTGCCGCTCTCGAACTTCCCGCTCGCACGCAGGCGCCGCCGGTACTCGGTCATTGCGCGCATCGGCGCGCTGCCGGTGCCGGTGCAGATCATCAGGAGGTTCGAGCGCGGGTGGTTCGGCATCAGGAACGACGTGCCGAAGGGCCCCGTCACCTGTACCGTGTCGCCCTTCTTCAGCTCGCAGACGTAGTTGGAGCACACGCCCTGCACGGGCTTGCCCTGGTGGTCGACGGTGACGCGCTTCACCGTCAGCGCGACGTTGTTGTAGCCGGGACGCTCGCCGTTGCGCGGACTGGCCACCGAGTACTGGCGCGGGTGATGCGGCTTGCCGTGCGCGTCGACGCCGGGTGCGACGATGCCGATCGACTGGCCTTCTAGGACGGGGAAGGGCATCGCGCCGAAGTCGAGCACGATGTGATGCGTGACGCTCGAGGCGTCCGCCTCGGTGACGCGGAAGTTTCCGACCACCGTCGCCGTCACCGGGTTCTTCGGTCCGTACAGGTTCGTGTACGGATGCGCGGCCGACCACGGCTTCGTCGTGGAGCCGATGCGTTTCGCGACGATCGCGACCGCTGCCGGCTCGGCGCCGCCGAAGGACGCCGCCGACGCGACGAGCGCCTCGGCCTGCCCGGCGGCATCCGCCTCGATCGTCTCCGCAGCACCGTCGCCGATGCCTTCGGGCAGCGCGAGCTCGCCCGGGAGCTCGTCCCAGGCGAACTGCTCGGAAATCGGATACGCGGCGCTGCGCAGCATCCGTCTCCAGTTGTCGATCGCACCGGTGGGGCAGGGCGGCACGCAGGCCATGCAGGCGTTGCAGACGTCGGGATTGACGACGTAGTTGCGGTCGTCGTGGGTGATCGCCCCGATCGGACAGGCTTCCTCGCAGGTGTTGCAGCGGATGCAGATCTCGGGGTCGATCAGGTGCTGGCGGAACACCTCGGCGCCGCCCTTCGGCGTCGCGCTCGCGGTGTCCTGCCGCGCTTCGGCAATGACGGCGGACATCGTCGTGACTCCCTGGTTGCGGATGACGATCGCTTCGCACGGCAGCGGCGCGAGCGCGCCTTGCGCGCCCGCGCCGCCCGGTCGGCGCTCAGTTGAAGCGCACGTACTCGAAGTCGATCGGCTGGCGGTTGATGCCCATCACCGGCGGCGCGATCCAGCCGGCGAACTTGCCCGGCTCGACGACGCGCCCCATCAGCGAGGCGACGAAGGCGCGGTCTTCGGCGCTCGGCAGCCACTCGTCCTTGTGCGCGTTCCACTCGGCTTCGGAGACGACCTGCCCCTCGGGCGAGACGCGAAGCCCGGCGAGCGTGCCGATCTGGCGGTTGAAGGCCTTGTGCGGCACCTTCAGCCGGAACGGGATGCCGGCCTTCTCGATGACGCGGTTCCAGCGCGAGACGCCGGAGATCGAGTCCTTGATGTAGTCGTCGCGCAGGACCTCGTTCAGCGCGTTGAGCATCGGCACTTCGCGTTCGACCAGCTTGCCGTCGACGACGTCGAGCACCGGATAGCCGGCGCCGTGCAGCTTGTGGTCGTCGGTGCGCTTGCCTTCGTCGAAGCGACCCTTCAGCCCCGAGCTGTAGAAGATCGCCGCGTTCGACGACTGGTCGGCGCCGAACAGGTCGATCGTCACGCTGAAGTGGAAGTTCAGGTAGCGCTGGATCGTCTGCAGGTCGATGGCGCCCGCGGCGCGGACCTTCGCCGGATCGTCGGTCTTCAGCTGGTTCATCACGTCGCAGGTGCGCTGCACGACGCGCGAGACGCCCGACTCGCCGACGAACATGTGGTGCGCTTCCTCGGTGAGCATGAACTTCGTCGTGCGGGCGAGCGGATCGAAGCCCGACTCGGCGAGCGCGGCGAGCTGGAACTTGCCGTCGCGGTCGGTGAAGTAGGTGAACATGAAGAACGACAGCCAGTCGGGCGTCTTCTCGTTGAAGGCGCCGAGGATGCGCGGGTTGTCGGCGTCGCCCGAGCGGCGCGCGAGCAGCGCTTCCGCTTCCTCGCGGCCGTCGCGGCCGAAATAGCGGTGCAGCAGGTAGACCATCGCCCACAGGTGGCGGCCTTCCTCGACGTTCACCTGGAACAGGTTGCGCATGTCGTACAGGCTCGGCGCGGTCATGCCGAGGTGGCGCTGCTGCTCGACCGACGCGGGCTCGGTGTCGCCCTGCGTGACGATGATGCGGCGCAGGTTCGCGCGGTGCTCGCCGGGAACGTCCTGCCACGCGGGTTCGCCCAGGTGGTCGCCGAAGTGGATCGTGCGATCGGCGTCGGCCGGGTTCAGGAAGATGCCCCAGCGGTAGTCGGGCATCTTCACGTAGCCGAACTGCGCCCAGCCGCTCGGGTCCACGCTGATCGCCGTGCGCAGGTAGACGTCGAAGTTGCGCGAGTTGTCGGGCCCCATGTCCTTCCACCAGTCGAGGAAGCCCGGCTGCCAGTGCTCGAGCGCACGCTGCAGCGTGCGGTCTTCCGACAGGTTGACGTTGTTGGGAATCTTGTCGCTGTAGTCGATCGTGCTCATGTCATTCGCTCCCGATGTCCGTTAAACGCGGTTCCAGTCGAAGGCCGCTTTCTCGCCCTTGCCGTACAGCTTCAGTGCGCCCTTCTCGCCGACGGCATTCGGGCGGTTGAAGATCCAGTTCTGCCAGGCCGTGAGGCGCCCGAAGATGCGCGTCTCCATCGACTCCTGGCTTGCGAAACGCAGGTTCGCCTCGAGCCCCGTCAGCGCATCGGGCGACATCGCCGCACGCTCCTCGATCGCGATGCGCAGCTCGTCGGCCCAGTCGATGTCGTCGAGCGCGGCGGTGACGAGGCCGAGCTTCTCGGCGCGCTCGGCGTCGAGCAGCTCGCCGATCGCCGCGCGCGCCGCCTCGAGGGGCTCGCGCTCCTCGTAGAAGCGGCGCTCGAGCCGCGACTGGCCGTTGACCATCGGGTACCAGCCGAAGTTCGCCTCGGTGAGCATCATCTTCGGCGCCTTCTGCGGCTCGTCGGGCAGCATCAGCATGTACGCGCGGTCGGCGGCGAAGGCGAGCTCGGCAAGCGAACCGACGAAGCAGGAACCCGGCTCGACCAGCGCGAAGATCGTGCGCGAGGAAACGTCGAGGCGCGCGAACGTGCGACGCAGCATGCCGATCGTCTCGCGCACGAACCAGTGCTGCGCGTGCTTCGCGAGGGTCTCGTCGATCTGCTTCACCGCGGCGGCGTCGCCCTCGGTGCGCAGCAGCCAGATGCCGATGTCGAGCGCATTCGTGCGCATCGACAGGATCGCGTCGTCGAGCTCGCGCGCCATCTGCAGCGGCCACCAGGCGGCGCCGGCGGCGACGATCGCGTCGACGTCCTGCGGCTGCGCGCCCTGCGGCGCCTTCACGGCGAAGGTCGCGGTGCGGCGCGAACGATCGATCTGCACGTCGACGAAACGGTAGTGGTAGCCGGCGTCGTCCACGCTGCGCTCGACCGGAGTCAGCGCGACGCCCTTCGCGTCGGCCGGCCGGTCGCTCTCGTCGGCGCGCGCCTTCGCGCGCTCGGCGACCACCTGCGCGAACTGCTGCGGGCGGGCGATCTCGTCGACCAGCCGCCAGTCCTTCGCGCGCTGCCCGCGCACGCCTTCCGTCGTCGTGCAGAAGACGTCGGCGAGGTCGTGGCGCACCTTGCGCTTGTCGGTGACGCGCGTGAGGCCGCCGGTTCCGGGCAGCACGCCGAGCAGCGGCACCTCGGGCAGCGAGACCGACGACGAGCGGTCGTCGACGAGCACGATGTCGTCGCAGGCGAGCGCGAGCTCGTAGCCGCCGC
>JBIQJM010000174.1:0-4347 GCA_044507525.1 Burkholderiales bacterium | reverse complement strand
GGCTTCAGGATGTGCGTGTGCGTCGCGTCGACGAGCACGTCGATGTCGCGCAGCAGCGCGAGCCGATCCATGAACGGACGGCCCCAGTAGAGCTCGAGCTCGTTCGACAGGATGCCCACGCGCAGCCCTGCGGCGCGCGCCGCGGCAACGGTCTGTCGCGCCGACTCGCGCACCGCGAGGTTCGGATCGTCGCCGCGGATCGCCTGGAAGAAGTCGAGCGGCGTCCACCCGGGCCGGCCGAGCATCGACCCGACCTCGGTCGCCCGACGCGACCAGTAGTCGCGCTCGCTGATCTCGCCGCGCTGCATGCTCCGCCACAGCGGGTCGGTGGTCGGATCGACCGGACCGAGCCAGCCCAGGGTGCCGTCGGCCAGGCCGAGCGCGCGCTCGGATTCGCGGTGCCGCTCGAAGGCGGTGAAGGTGACGACGCTGCCGAAGTCGAGCAGCAATGCGTCGAATCGGCGCGCCTGCACGCCGTCGGCCGCTCCCGAGTCGGCTCGCGCCGCCGCGACCACGCTCTGGATCCCGCTCACGTCATCTCTCTCCGTAGTGCAATCCAGGCGGCGCGGGCGAATCCGCGTCTTCGACGCCGAAGGCACCGTTTTCCGGCGCGGTGGCGCCCGAGTGTGCAGCAACGCGCGATTGGTTGTCAACGAAACGAATCGACCGGACGAGTGGCCGCGGACGATCCCCGCAAGGAGGCGTCTTCTCCTGCGGCTCGGACGGATCCGGACGCGTCTCGCCCACTGCGCCGGCCGGCGAAGTTCCCGCCGAAATCTGTTGCGATGACAACGATCGGGTGGTAGAACGGCACGGCAAAGCGTTCGTCCGAAACGCCCCGCCCGACAGGAGACCCCATGGTCAACGAACTTCCGAACGCGCATCGCGGCGGCCTGCGGCTGCCTGCGCTCATCGCCACCGCCGTCGGCGTCGTCGTCGTGCAGAGCACGATGATCAGCATGCTCAACGGCGCCGGGCTCGGCGCGATCAACTATCTCGTCGCGATCGGGCTCGCCGCGCTGCTCGCGCTGAGCTACGTGCTGTCGTTCGCGGAGCTCTCGCTGATGCTGCCCCGCGCCGGGTCGGTGGGCGCATACACGCAGGCAGCGATCGGGCCCGGCCCGGCGATCATCGCCGCGCTGTCCGGCTATGTCGCGGTGGCGATGCTCGGCATCCCGGCCGAACTGATCCTCGTCGACGCGCTCGTCGGACAGCTCGCGCCGGAACTCGCCGCGGCGATCGGCCAGCCGAGCCTGCTGCTGCTCGCGCTGTTCTGCCTGCTGAACCTGCGCGGCATCGACATGTTCGCGCGGCTGCAGAGCGCGCTCGTCGCGACGATGTTCGTCGGCATCCTCGTCATCGGCTTCACCGGTGCGTTCAGCGGAAACATCGGCGCGGTGCTCACCGAGCAACCCTTCGTGCCGGCCGCGGCGCTGTCGCTGGTGGCGCTGGCGATCTGGGGCCTCGTCGGCCTCGAGTTCGTCTGCCCGATGATCGGCGAGGCCCGCAACCCCCGGCGCAACATCCCGCGCGCGATGTTCATCGGACTGGGGCTGATCGTCGTCGCCTACGGCATGTACTGCGTGGCCGGCCTGGCGATGCTGGCGCCGCAGGCGCTCGGATCGGCGACGCCGCACGTCGAGCTCGCACTGTCGATCTTCGGCGCGCCCGCGCGCGTCTGGTTCGCGCTGCTCGCGATCCTCGGCAGCGCAACGCTGCTCAACACCGTGCTGGCGAGCGTCTCGCGAATGGTGCAGGGCATGGCGCAGGGCGGCCAGTTGCCGGGCCTGTTGGCACGCGAGAACCGGGCCGGCGCGCCGGCGCCCGCGCTGGTCGCGCTCGCCGTCGGCATCGGCGCGGTGCGCGTGCCGCTCGGCATGGACGCGGGCTCGATCCTGTCGCTGACCGTGGCCGCGGCCGGATGCTGGCTGATCGCGTATATCATCGTACACATCGACCTGATCGTCCTTCGTCTGCGTTTTCCAGGCACGCTGCGCCCGTTCCGCTCGCCGTGGTTCCCGGTTCCGCAGTTGCTGGGCATCCTCGGCATGGGCTACGTGTTCCTCAACATCTCCCCGACTCCCGAGCTCGCTGCGCCGATCTACCGCAACGTCGCATGGATGCTCGGCATCACCTGCACGTTCGCGCTCTTCTGGACGCTCGTCGTGCAGCGGCGCAATCCGTTCCGCGCGGTCCCGCTGTCGGCCGACGACTCCGTCGCCGCCGCGCCGATCGCCGCGGCGGTCGCCGCCGAGTGAGCGGGTCGCGCGCGATGCGCCAGCCCGCTTCGCAGCGAACCCGACACAACGTCGCGCAGGCACTCCCGAGCGACGGCGACGCGCTGTGGCTGCACGAGTTCATCCCCTACAAGCTCGCGGTCGTCGCCAACCGGCTGAGCCAGTCGATCGGCTCGCTGTTCGAAGAGCGCTTCGGCATCCAGATTCCCGAATGGCGCATCCTGATGGCGCTGCACGCCCACGGGCCGACGGCGCCGAACGAGGTCGTCGAGCACACGAGCATGGACAAGGCGCGCGTGAGCCGTGCGCAGCGCCGCCTGGTCGAGCTCGACCTCGTCGCCGTCAGCGAAGACCCGCGCGACCGGCGCCGGCTCGTGCTCTTCCTCACGAAGAAGGGCGCCGCGATGTGCCGCTCGATCATCCCCGAGGTGCGGCAGATGGAATCGTGGTTCCTCGCCGTGCTCGACGAGTCGGAGCGCGAAGCGCTCGACCGCGTGCTCACGCGGCTGTTCGATCGAAGCCAGGAGCTGCGTGCGTCGGGCGGTCATCCGCCGGCGGGCAGCGGCGCGAGGAACCGCTCGGCGCGTTGAGCGCGCGAGCGCGGCAGCGCCGGCACCCGTCCCGCTAGACCATCCGCGACGGCAGCCAGGTCGCGAGCCAGGGAAACAGCGCCAGGATCAGCAGCCGCAGCATGTCGACGACGGCGAAGGGCGCGATGCCGCGCACGACCGTGGCGAGCGGCACGTTGGCGATCGACTGGATCACGAACAGGTTGATGCCGACCGGCGGCAGGATCATCCCGATCTCGCAGACCGTGATCAGCATCACGCCGAACCAGATCGGGTCGAAGCCGAGCGCGGTGACGAGCTGGAACACCGGACCCACGGTGAGCAGGATCATCGACAGCTCGTCCATCAGCGCACCGAGCACGATGTAGGTGAGCATCAGCGCGAGCATCACCCACCAGCGGTTCCACTGCAGGCGCTCGACCGCGGCGATCAGCGCGTCGGTGAGCCCGGTGGCCTCGATGAACGCGTTGAAGATCCCCGCGCCGATCAGGATGACGAAGATCATCCCGCTGGTGAGCGCGGTCTCGGTGAACCCGCGGCCGATCACGCGCAGCGTGAGCCGCCCCGAGAGCGCAGCGAGCAGGATCGCGCCGACCGCACCGACCGCCGCCGCCTCGGTCGGCGAGAACCAGCCGAGGTACATCCCGCCGAGCACGAGCCCGAACAGCAGGACCACCTGCCACACCGAGCGCAACGCGTGCCGGCGCTCGCTCCACGAGCTTCGCTCGCCGGCCGGCCCCGCCTCGGGGCGCGCGCGCACCGACCAGGCGACGGCGAGCGCATAGAGCAGCATGCCGAGGATGCCGGGCAGCACGCCGGCGAGGAACAGGCGTCCGATCGACTGCTCGGTGGCGAGCCCGTAGATGACGAAGAGGATCGACGGCGGAATGATCACGCCGAGCGTGCCGCCCGCCGCCACCGACGCACACGCGAGCGAATCGGCGTAGCCGTGGCGCCGCATCTCCGGCAACGCGACGCGCCCCATCGTGGCGGTGGTCGCGATCCCCGAGCCGCTGACCGCGCCGAAGATCGCGCAGCCCCCGACGGTGGCCATCGCCAGCCCGCCGCGCAGGTGCCCGACGATCGCCGCGACGAACGAGTACAGCGACTGCGACAGGCCCGCGTGCCCGGCGAACACGCCCATCGCGATGAACAGCGGCACCACCGACAGCGAATACGGGAACACCGCCTCGAAGGTCGTGCGCCCGAGCATGAACCCCGAGGTATCGAGCCCCGACGCGAGCGTGAGCCCGACGAAGCCGACCGCGCCCATCGCGATCGCGACCGGCATGCGCAGCATCACCAGCGCGATGACCGCCGCGAAGCCGACGACGCCGAGCAGCGGCGAGACGCTCATGTCGAGCGCACACCCGCCGAGGGTTGGCGCGTGCAAAGGCGCGGGCGTTGCGCGGTGCGGGGCGCCCTCTGCGGCGCCGAGCCGCGCAGCCTCGGGGTCGGCGCGCGAAGCGCGCTTCGTTTCTCCGATTTGCGGCCGCATGTCTGAGCGGAGCGCGCGAAGCGCGCGCAGCGAGTTCGGCCGC
>JBIQJM010000173.1:0-4384 GCA_044507525.1 Burkholderiales bacterium | reverse complement strand
GCGCGGTGTACGCCGTCGGCGCGGTCTCCGTCCTCGCCGCCCTGGTCGTGTCGGTCGCCGCGATGCTGCTGCACGCGGACGCCGCCCTCGCCGCAGCTCCGTCCGTTCCCGTCCACGAGCCCGCGCACGCGCAGGTCCTGCTCGACGCCCGCGAGGCGCTGCCCGGCGACGACGGCGACTGGCGAGAGGTCGCCCTGCCCGATCCGACGCACAACGGCAAGGCGCTCGCCGTCTGGCTGCGCTTCGCCTTCGAGGCGCCGGCGCACGCCGAGTCGTGGGCGCTCTACCTGCCCTATCTGTACGGCGGCGGCGCCGTCTACCTGAATCGTGCGCAGATCGCGTCGGTGCCGCAGACCGACGCCGAGAACCACGTGCGCTGGGAGCGTCCGCGCGTCTTTCCGCTGCCCGACACGCGCTTGCGCGCGGGGACGAACACGATCCACGTCCGCGTCGTCGCGGCGCATCCGCCGAACGGGCTGTGGCTGGCGCGCCCGGCGGTCGGTCCGCAGCAGGCGCTCGACGAGCTCGCCGACCAGCGCCTGCTGTGGATGCGCACGATGCCGCAGATCACCGTCGGCGTGTGCCTGCTGTTCGCGCTCTTCGTCGGCTTCGTCTGGTGGAGCCGGCGCCGCGAGGTGCTGTACGGGCTGTTCGGGCTCGCCGTCGCACTGTGGGGCGTGCGCACGCTGACCTTCGTCGTCGAACAGCTGCCGGCGCAGAACTGGTGGTTGTGGCGGATCGTCTATCACGGCGCCACCGGCGGCTTCATCGTGACGATGGCGGTCTTCGCGATGCGTTTCGCGGGCATCCGGCGCCCGCGCGTCGAGCGCGCGCTGTTCGTCTACTGGCTCCTCGGGCCGCTCGCGTTGCTCGCCAGCGGCGGGCGTGCGGAGTCGATCGTCGGCCGGCTGTGGACGCTCGGCACGATCCCGATCGGCATCGCCGTCGTCGTATTCGTCGCGCTCGCCTGGCACCGGCAGCGCAGCCGGTCGGCCGCGGCCCTGCTCGCTGCGGTCACGATCGCGGTCGCCGCCGGCATCCACGACTACCTGGTCGCCTGGCACGTCGCCGCCTTGGACCGCCTGCTGCCGGGGTGGCCCGGACAGCGCATCTTCCTGATGCACTACGGCGCGAACCTCGTGCTGCTCGTGATGGCCGGCCTGCTCACCGCACGCTTCATTCGCACGCTCGACGAAGTCGAGGAGCTGAACACGACGCTCGAGCGGCGGGTGGCGGCACGCGAAAGCGAGCTCGCGCGGAACTACCAGCGCCTGGGCGCGCTCGAACGCGAGCGCGCGGCCGCCGAAGAGCGGCACCGCATCATGCGCGACCTGCACGACGGACTCGGCTCGCGCCTGTTCACGTCGCTGTCGCGCGCCGAACGCGGCAATCTGCGCGACGGCGAAGTCGCCGATGCACTGCGCGCGTGCATCGCCGAGATGCGCGTCGCGCTCGAGGCGCTGGCGAGCGACGAAGCCGACTTCGGCACCGCGCTCGGCAACTTCCTGTTCCGCTGGGAGGGGCCGCTGCGCGAGGCGGGCGTGCGTCCGGTGTGGAACATCGACGTCGCCGACGAAGCGCACCGGGTGCCGCCGCACGTCGCGCTGCAGATCCTGCGCATCCTGCAGGAGGCGCTGACCAACGTGCTGAAGCACGCGCAGGCGAGCGAGGTGCGCGTCGAGGTGAACGCAACGGCACGGCGCCTGTCGATCCGCGTCGAGGACAACGGACGCGGCTTCGCATCCGATGGGGTCGCCTCGGGCGGCCGAGGGCTGGCGAACATGCGGGCGCGCGCGAAACGGATGGGCGCGTCGATCGTGTTCCGGTCGGAGCCGGGGCGCACGCAACTGGAGCTTCGGCTGCCGGGCGACGAGACGCCGGTCGAGACCGAGACGGTGGCGGCGAGCGAGGCGTGAAGGCGGCTGCGCGCCTGCCCGGCGCGTTCGTCGGCCCGGTCGTGCCGCCCTCAGCTCGTGCGGATCACCGAGATGTGCTCGGTACCGCTCTCGGGCAGCCAGATTTCGCCGGGTCGCCCGAGGATCTGCCGGACGGCGGCGCCCTCGCGCGGAAACGCGAACCGCTCGAAGCGCTCGCTGCGCGGATCGAAGGAGAACACGGCATTGCCGCCGAAGTCGCTCACCCAGGCGACGTCGCGCTCGTCGACATACACCGCGTAGGCGCGCGGCGCTTCGCCGGGCAGCCTCCACGCGCGCCAGCTGCCGTCGGCGGGGTCGTGCAGCGACAGGTTGCCGCTGTTCCACTCGCTCACCCAGATGCGACCGCGGCTGTCGCTCCAGACGCGTCGCGCGCCCTGGTCCTGCGTCGGCGGCTCGACGACCTGCGAATCGCCGGTGTCGCGATCGACGCGCGCGATGAACGATCCCGCGAGCGAGCACCACCAGATCTCGCCCTGCGGCGTCGCGCAGATGCCGTAGGGCCCGCGACCGCGCGGCGCGCGCCGCACCCTCGTTTCACCCGTGCGCGGATCGACGCGGCCGACGAAACCGCTCTGCCCGGTGAACCACAGCACGCCGTCCGCATCGAAGGCGGCGGTGTTGAGATTCGCGTAGGGCGTGCCTTCGGGCAGCGCGAACACGCGCACTTCGCGCCCGGGCCAGCCGACGCGAACGATCGCGTTCCGGCCGCTGTCGGTCAGCCACGCGGCGCGATCGGGTCCCTGGATCACGCCGTGCGGCGACGATCTCTCGCCGAGCGCGACGAGCTCGGTGCGACCGGTCTTCGGGTCGAAGCAGCCGAGGTGGCCGCTGCGCTGCGCGGAGAACCAGACGCCGCCGTCGGGCGCGGGCGCGACGTCGTGGATGCCGGTGCGCTGCGGGGTCTGCAACGGCCAGGACTGCAGGGCGGCGGATTGCGTCGTCGGCGACCCGGTGCCGCCGGGCGCTGCGCTCGCGGGCGGCGCGGCGGCCCCCTGGGCGCGCGCTGCCCGCATCGACGGCAGGCAGGCCGCCAGCGCCGCCGCGCCGACCGAACGAATCGCCGTGCGCCGGGAGGCGTCGTGCCGCGCAGCGTCCGAGCCGAGCCTGTGCACGAAACATTTCTCCTTTGCCGCGGCCGGTGCTGCGGGCCACTGCGGCGCTGCGCCAGCCTTCGAAGTATCGTACTCCGAGGACACCCATCGCCTGCCTTCCCGACGGCGAGCGCGTCTGCGCGCTCGGACAGGGCACCTGGAACATGGGCGACGACGCGGCGACGCGCGCCGAGGAGATCGCGACGATCCGCCTCGGGCTCGAGCTGGGCCTCGCGCTGATCGACACCGCCGAGCTCTATGGCGACGGGCGCTCCGAATCGCTGGTCGGCAACCTCGATCGAAGGGTCAATCCAGCGTGCGCCGGTAGAAGCGCAGCCCCACCGCGACGACCACCAACAGGAACAGCGCGATCGGCCACACCTGCGGCCACAGGTCGTGCCACGCAGCCCCCTTGAGCAGGATTCCCCGTACGAGCACGAGGAAGTGCGTGAGCGGCAGCAGCGACCCGAGCCACTGCGCCCACTCCGGCATGCCGCGAAACGGGAACATGAAGCCCGACAGCAGGATCGACGGCAGGAAGAAGAAGAACGTCATCTGCATCGCCTGCAGCTGGTTGCGCGCAATCGACGAGAACGTGATGCCGAGCGCGAGGTTCGTCGCGATGAACAGCAGCACGACCGCGGACAGCACGGCGAGGCTGCCGCGCAGCGGGATGCCGAACAGCCAGCGCGCGGCGGCGAGCACGAGCACGACCTGCACGAAACCGATCGCGATGTAGGGAACGATCTTGCCGGTCATCACCTCGATCGGCAGCGCCGGCGTGGAGATCAGGTTCTCCCAGGTGCCGCGTTCGCGCTCGCGCGTGAGCGCGAGGCCCGTCATCAGCACCATCGTCATCGTGAGGATCACGCCGAGCAGGCCGGGCACGATGTTGTACTGCGTGATGCCCTCGGGGTTGTAGCGTCGGTGCAGCCGAAGCTCGACGGGCGAGGGCGGCGCCGGGCGCGGCAGCAGCACGCCCGCCGAGTCGCGGGCGACGACCGCGTCGATCATCGTTTCCAGCGCGCCGAGCGCCTGGCTCGTCGCCGCCGGGTCGGTGGCGTCCGCCTCGACGAGCAGCGCGGGGCGCTCGCCGCGCACGAGACGGCGCGAGAAGTCCGCGGGAATCGTCACCGCGAACTGCGCATCGCCGCGCGCGAGCATGCGGTCGACCTCGTCCGACGAACGCGCGGTCGCGACGATCTCGAAGTATCCGGTGTTCTGCAGCCCGGCCACGATGCTGCGCGACCAGACGCTCTGGTCGAGCGACAGCACGACCGTGGGCATGTGGCGCGGATCGGTGTTGATCGCGAAGCCGAACAGCAGCAGCTGCATCACCGGGATGCCGACGATCAT
>JBIQJM010000172.1:0-4461 GCA_044507525.1 Burkholderiales bacterium | reverse complement strand
ATCGAGGCCCCAAGTGGGCGGACCTGGGGCGCGATCCGTTCAGCCTGCACACGCCGCGCCCGATCCGGCGTATTCCATCTCCAGCATCACCCACTCGCGCTGCGCCTGGCCGAAGCGTTGCTCGACCTCGCACAGCGTGCGGTCCAGCTGCTGCACGGGCGCGAGCGCGGAAGCCAGCGGCATGCGCGCCGCGCCGGCCGCGGGCGGGGGCGCGACGAGCACGAGTCCGCTGTGCATCGTGACCGCCCCCGACGACGAAGCGGCCTTCACGTCGACGTGACCGGTGCGCGACCACGCATCGGCGGCGAGCGCGAGCGCGATGTCGTCGACGCCGTCGCGCACGTCGATGATCCGGGTTTCGTCGCGCCAGAAGGCCGCCTTGTTCAGCACGTACTGCCAGCCGCGGCGCACGTCGAGACCGAAGCGCGAGCTGTCGTGCCGCGCGTCCCACGAGTGCACGCCGAGCTCCGCGGCGATCGCCTGCGCCTTCCCGGGTCCGCCGATCGCCTCGACGAGCGCGAGCGTCACCGGCACCGATGCGGTGATGCCGGTGGTGGTCGCGACGCCACGGTCGATCAGGTAGCGCCGGTGCGCGACGTAGGTGGCGCCGGGGCGCTCGAGCAGCGTGTCGCGGTCGAACCAGTGGCCGGTGAAACGCCGTCCGTCGAGCAGGCCGGCCTTGCCGGCGACGAGCGCGCCGGAGCACACCGAGAGCACGCGCGCGCCGCGGTCGAACTGTTCGCGCAGCCACGCGATCACCTCGGGGACCTCGCCGTCGCGCATCGCGGGAACGATCACGTAGTCGGCGCCTTCCGGGTGCGCCCGGTCGAATGCGGCGAAGCTCTGCGCGCCGTCGATCTGCAGGGCGGGGTACAGGTCGACGCGCCCGCTGTGGGGTGCGACCACCTGGACGTCGGCGACCCCTGCGCGCACGAGCACCGCGTGCGGCAGCAGCAGGTCGGTCATCTCGGTGGCTTCGTTCGACGCGAGCACCGCGATCACGGGCTTGCCTGCGCGCTGCGGCTTCAGTGCGTCGACGAAGGCCTGCTTGTGCTGCTCGCTCGTCGCCGCCTCGCCCTGCGTCGGCGGCTGCGGCACATCGGTGCCGCAACCCGCGATCCACAACGATGCGATACTGCCCGCGACCAGCGCGCGTGCCCGACTCGTCATGTCGTCTGCTCCTCGAAACGTTGACGATGTCTCGAGGCTACGGAGAGTCGCCGCGTCTCACAACGACGCGGAAGCCGCGATTCCTGCCACGGACTTTGCTTCGCAGCGCGTGGCAGCCGCTTCAACGAGAGGGACATCATGCAGATCAGCGTCGAAACCACCGTGGCAGCTCCCGTCGAGAAAGTCTGGCACGCGTATACGACACCCGAGGACATAAAGCAGTGGAATGCCGCCTCCGACGACTGGCACACGACCTCCGCCACCGTGGATCTGCGCGAGGGCGGCGCCTTCTCCTCGCGCATGGAGGCGAAGGACGGCAGCATGGGCTTCGATTTCGCCGGGACGTACACACGAATCGTCGAGAACGAACTGATCGAGTATTCGTTCGGCGATCGTACGGCGCGGGTCGAGTTCGCCGAGCGCCCGAATGGCGTGAACGTACGGGTGACCTTCGATAGTGAAGCCGCCCATTCCATCGAGCAGCAACGGCAGGGATGGCAGGCGATTCTCGACAACTTCGCTCGCCACGTCGAGGCCGCATAGCGCGCCCGGATCCCCATCCGCCGGCCGGTTCCGTGCGCGCGACGGGGTAGAGTGACGCATGCGCATCACCGCCATCCGCGAACGCACCGCCTCGATCGCGTCTCCGATCGCGAACGCCTACATCGACTTCTCGAAGATGACCTGCTCGGTCGTCGCCGTCGTCACCGACGTCGTGCGCGACGGCAAGCCGGTGGTCGGCTACGGCTTCAATTCGAATGGCCGCTACGGGCAGGGCGCGCTGATGCGCGAGCGCTTCATCGATCGCGTGCTGTCGGCGCCGCCCGATTCGCTGATCGACCACGATCGCAGCAACCTCGATCCGTTCGCCATCTGGAAGGCGTTGATGACCAACGAGAAGCCCGGCGGGCACGGCGAGCGTTCGGTGGCGGTCGGCACCATCGACATGGCCGTCTGGGACGCGGTGGCGAAGATCGAGGGCAAGCCGCTGTACCGGCTGCTCGCCGAGCGCTATCGCGGCGGCGTGTTCGACGAGAAGGTCTGGGTCTACGCGGCCGGCGGCTACTACTACCCGGGGAAGGACCACGCGAAGCTGCAGGACGAGATGCGCGGCTACCTCGATCGCGGCTACCGGGTCGTCAAGATGAAGATCGGCGGCGCCGGTCTCGACGAGGATCTGCGCCGGATCGACGCCGTGCTGGAAGTGGTGGGCGAGGGTCGGTTCCTCGCCGTCGACGCGAACGGACGTTTCGACCTGGCGACCGCACTCGCGTATGCGAAGGCGCTCGAGCCGTATGGGCTCTACTGGTACGAGGAGGCGGGCGATCCGCTCGACTACGCGCTGCAGGCCGAACTCGCGCAGCACTACGACGGCCCGCTCGCCACCGGCGAGAACCTCTTCAGCCACCAGGACGCGCGCAACCTGTTGCGCTACGGGGGCATGCGTCCCGATCGCGACTGGCTGCAGTTCGACTGCGCGCTGTCCTACGGTCTGGTCGAGTACCTGCGCACGCTCGACGCGATGAAGGCGCTCGGCTGGTCATCGCGGCGGGTCGTACCGCACGGCGGCCACCAGATGTCGCTGAACATCGCGGCCGGACTGCACCTGGGCGGCAACGAGTCGTATCCCGACGTCTTCCAGCCCTTCGGAGGCTTCGCCGACGGCATCCGGGTCGAGGACGGCCATGTCGGCCTGCCCGACATCCCGGGCGTGGGCTTCGAAGCGAAGTCGGCGCTCTACGATGTGATGCGTCCGCTGTCCGAATGACTTCCGTCGAAAAACCCACGAGAACCCGACAGCCGTGTTCCTGACGCTCCTGCTGGTCACCTTCGCCATCGCGGCCGTCGTTTCCTTTCTCGTGGTGAGGCTGTTCGAATCGCCGATCGACGGCATCCTCAAGCGAATCATTGCCGACGACATCAGCCAGGCGTGGCTGAGGTTCCTGAAGTTCGCCATCTACGTCGTCGGCATCTCCAAGGGGGTGCGCGTCTGGGAACTGGAGCGATACATCAGTCCGGGGCGCTACGACGAGAAGGCGCAGATCCTCGAGCTCACCTCCGATCGCTGGGTGCTCGAGGTCTATCGCACCGTCATCGAGACCTTGCAGGGCATCGCGTGGATGCTGCTCGTCTTCTTCGTGTTCGCACTCATCGCCTACGTGATCGTTCGCGTCTTCGAGCTGAGGAAACGCGTTTGAGCCGGACAGCGAAGATCGCCCTGCACGGCATGAACGACGAATCCACGCCGGAAGAACTGCCGCAACCGCTTCGGATCGACGTCTGTCCGCGCTGCGGGGCAGCGAATCGTTGCGCGCCGGCCGCGAGCGGTTCCTTCGACGTGCCGTGCTGGTGCACGCGCATCGTCGTCAGCCGGCGCGCGCTCTCGGAGGTGCCGACGCAGCTCGTGGGCAAGGCCTGCCTTTGTCCTGCATGCGCTGCGCTGCCGGAGGCTTCGGAGCGCTGATGCAGCAGCGACTGCGCGCGCGGGCGGACGGTCGCTCGAAGCTGCCTACTGCGCGAGCGAGGCCAGCTTGCGCACACCCCTGTCGATCTCCTCGCTCGCCATGCGGCCCAGCCCGAAGACGATGCCGTGGCGATGCGATGCGCCCATCGTGAATGCCTCGATCAGCTCGCTCCCTTCAGTCGTGCAATCGCTGCTCGTATTCCTTCCGCAGCCGTCCCCAGGCATCCCAGAACGGTTCCGGCGCGAAGCCGCCCAGGCGTGCGGCAAGCACGTCGAGGTGCGCGTGCCATCCGGGGCCGACCATCAGCATCACCGAGCGGTCTTTCAGGTGGCGGTGGGTGACGGTGAGCAGGACCGACGTACCTCGCGGCTCCAGCTCGAAGCGCACGTGGCTGCCGCCTTGCCAGGTGAAGGCCAGCCGCCGCGGCGGCTCCATTTCGAGGACCGTGCTCTGCATGCGGTGCTCGCTTCCGAAGTCGTCCGGGCGGGTGCCGGGCGGGTCGGTCAGTTCGTCGTTGCGCCACACGAGTTCGAAGGACGCGCCTTCGCCGTTCGGCATGTCGCCTGAGGCCAGCCATCGGCGGCGCAGGTCGCTGTCGGTGAGGTAGGACCAGAGCCGCTCGATCGGCCCGGGCAGCAGACGCTGGATGCACACGGTGTCGTCGCTGGTGCGGAAGGCGAAATCGGTCTCGAGCGTGACGGTGTTCATCGTGACCTCCGTGGAGTGGGAGATTTGCGGGCGCGTTTCGCGCCGGGTTTCGCCGTGTCTTTCGCGGCGTCTTCCGCCTCGAGCAGCTTTTCGAGGACGTCGAGACGGGTGTTCCAGA
>JBIQJM010000171.1:0-4495 GCA_044507525.1 Burkholderiales bacterium | reverse complement strand
CTATCGGATCATGGGCCTCCACAGTCGCGCTTCAGTATGTCGCGTTCTCACTCGTGGAATCGATTCCACGAGCGCAAACGCTACTTCCGGGCGCTCGAACGGTTGCGCGGTGCGGCTTGGCGAGCGCCGCAGGTGCGGGCGGTAGCGCCGATGCCCTCTGCAAGACCTAGGGCTCTTCCTCCGCTTCCCCGCGCACCACCCGCCGTACCACCTCCGCGGAGAAGCCCCGAGACAACAGGAACCGCAGCTGCCGCGCCCGCTCCGCCAGCGATTCCGGCGCCGCCCCGAAGCGGCGCGACCACAGCGCCCGCGCACGCTCGAACTCGCTCTTCTCCAGCGACGCAACGTGCGCAGCCACGGCTTCGTCGGCAAGGCCGTGCGCGCGCAGTTCGTGGCGGATGACGGCGATACCCCGCGTCGACGCGCGCCGGTGCACGACCGACTGCGCGAAGCGCTCGTTCGACAGCAGCCCGGTTTCGACGAGACGATCGAGCAGCGCCTGCAGCTGCTCCGCGCTCTCGGCGTGCGGCGCGAGCTTGCGCTCGAGTTCGGCGCGACTGTGCTCGCGGCGTGCGAGCGCGCGCAATGCGCGCGCTTTCAGGCTGGGCTCGGGACGCGGACTCGGCATTTCGCCGAGCAGGAAAGGGCGGCGGAACGCGCGGCGGCCCCGCTAGGCGGCCGCCTCCTCCGCCGCAGCGCCACGAGGCGAGACGCCGAAGTGCGCGCGCACCTTGTTCTCGATCTCGAGGGCGAGCTCGGGATTCTCGCGGAGATACTCGCGGGCGTTGTCCTTGCCCTGGCCGATGCGGTTGCCGCTGTAGCTGTACCACGCGCCGCTCTTGTCGACGACGTTGGACGCCGCACCGAGATCGAGGATCTCCCCTTCCCGGGAGGTGCCTTCGCCGTACAGGATGTCGAACTCGGCCGTCTTGAAGGGCGGCGCGACCTTGTTCTTGACGACCTTGACGCGCGTTTCGTTTCCGATGACCTCGTCGGCTTTCTTGATCGAGCCGGTACGCCGGATGTCGAGGCGCACCGAGGCATAGAACTTCAACGCATTGCCGCCAGTGGTGGTTTCGGGGTTGCCGAACATCACCCCGATCTTCATGCGGATCTGGTTGATGAAGATGACGGTGGTGTTCGTCCGGTTGATCGTGCCGGTGAGCTTGCGCAGGGCCTGCGACATCAGGCGGGCCTGCAGGCCGGGGAGCGAATCGCCCATCTCGCCTTCGATTTCCGCCTTCGGCGTGAGCGCCGCGACGGAGTCGATGACGATGAGATCGACCGAGCCCGAACGGACCAGCGCGTCGGTGATCTCGAGCGCCTGCTCGCCGGTGTCGGGCTGCGAGATGAGCAGTTCCTCGAGGTCGACGCCGAGCCGGGACGCGTACTGCACGTCGAGCGCGTGCTCGGCGTCGATGAACGCACAGGTACCGCCGAGCTTCTGCATTTCGGCGATGACCTGCAGCGTGAGCGTGGTCTTCCCCGAGGACTCGGGGCCGTAGATCTCGATGACTCGGCCGCGCGGCAGCCCGCCGACGCCCAGCGCGATGTCGAGCCCCAGCGAACCGGTGGAGACGACCTGGATGTCGCGCGACACGTCGGCGTCGGAGAACTTCATCACCGAGCCTTTGCCGAACTGTTTCTCGATCTGCGCGAGCGCCGCGGACAAGGCCTTCGCGCGCTCGGTACGGGATTTCGCATCGTCCATGTTGATCACTTTTTCCATCTGCGGGCCTCGTCCGGGAACGGGATGAACGGCCCGGAGTATGGCATGAAACTACTGTATAAACAATCAGCTGATGGGTGTAGTCCGCTCGATCGCGAGGCGCTCGAGCGCGCAACGCAATGCGTGCAGGGTCGACGCATCGCGCACTGCGGCGCGGTCGCCGCCGAAGTGCACCGTGCCCGTCTGCGGCGCCTCGCCGATCGATGCCCAGCCGAAGCAGACGGTGCCCACCGGTTTGTCCGGCGTCGCGCCGCCCGGCCCCGCGATGCCGGTGACCGACAACGCGAACTGCGCGCGGCTGTGCTTGAGCGCGCCTTCGGCCATGCGCGCGGCGACCGCCTCGCTCACCGCGCCGCAGGAAGCGAGCACCTCGGCGGGAACCTCGAGCAGGTCGGTCTTCGACGCGTCGGTATAGGTGACGAAGCCGCGTTCGAACCACGCGCTCGAGCCGCCGATCTCGGTGAGCGCGCGCGCGATCGAGCCGCCCGTGCACGACTCGGCGGTGGCGATCATCCACCCGCGCGCTTCGAGCGCACGCCCCAGCGCGACCGCGGCGTCGACCACCTCGGCCCAGCGGCGCGTCGTTTCCGGGACTACGTTCGGGGAATCCACATGCAGCTCCGTTGCGCGGCGTGCCCGTCGTCGGAACGGGAAGTGAGCGAAACGTCGACGATACCGTCACCGATACCAGAGGGCGAACAGCAGCAGCGTATAGAAAGCCGCCATCAGGTCGTCGACCATGATACCGAGGCCGCCCTTCACGGCCCGCTCGAGATGCCGGATCGGTGGCGGCTTGACGACATCGAAGAAGCGGAACACGGCGAAGGCCCCCAGGCGGTCGCCGAATCCCGCCGGAACGAAGAGCAGAACGAGCCAGAAAGCGATGATCTCGTCCCAGACGATCGCGCCGTGATCGGGCACGCCCAGATCGCGCGAGGTGCGCGTGCACGCCCACACGCCGAGCGCGAACCCGGCGACGACGAGCGCCGCCCAGCCGACCGGTGCGATCCATCGTTCGAGCACGGCGAAGGCGAGCCAGGCCCACAGCGTTCCGACCGTGCCCGGAGCGATCGGCGACAGGCCGCTGCCGAAGCCCATCGCGATCCAGCGCGACAGGCGCACGCGCATGAAACGCGAATCCGCGCGCACCGGAATCCGCACCGGCGTGCGTTCACGCGAAGTGGTCGAATCCACGGGCCTCGATGGGCAGCGCGCGACCGCGTGCGTCGCGCACGCGAATCGTCGAGCCGCAGACGATGCGACCGATGCGCGCGAGCGGCACGCCGATGCGCTCGCCGACCGCGGCGATCGCGGTTCGGTTCTCCGGGGCTGCGCTGAAGAGCAGTTCGTAGTCGTCGCCGCCCGTCAGCGCCAGGCGAAGGCGCTCGTCTTCGGGCAGCGACCGCAGGCATCCGTCGACGGGCACCGCCGGCCAATCGACTTCGGCCCCGACGCGCGACCGCTCGACGACATGCGCGAGGTCGCCCAGCAGCCCGTCGGAAAGATCGATCGCGGCGCGGGCCAGGTGTCGCAGCGCCAGTCCGAGCGCAATACGCGGCTCGGGCCGGTCGAGGCGGATCGACGCGTCGTCGCCGGGCGCGAGCGCCCGTCCGGCGCGACGCTCGCCCACGGCGAAGGCCGCCGCACCGAGCGCGCCCGACACCCAGAGATCGTCGTCGGGCTGCGCGGCGTCGCGGCGCAGCGCCGCTCCCTCCGGGACTTCGCCGAACACCGTCACGCAGACGGTGCGGGGACCGCGGGTCGTGTCGCCGCCGATCAGCTCGCAGGCGTGGCGATCGGCGAGCGCGAACATGCCTTCGGCGAAGGCAGCGAGCCACCGCTCGTCGACGTCGGGCAGGCCGAGCGCCAGCGTGAAGGCACGCGGGCGCGCGCCCATCGCGGCGAGGTCGGAGAGGTTCACTGCGAGCGACTTGTGGCCGAGCGACGCGGGATCGGCGCCGGGGAAGAAGTGCCGCCCCTCGAGCAGCAGGTCGGTGGAGATCGCCAGCACCGCGTGCGGGTCGAGCGTGGAGAGCAGCGCGCAGTCGTCCCCCACCCCGAGGCGAGCGTCGCGCGCCGGCCCGCGATCGAAGAACCGGTGGATCAGCTCGAACTCGCCGGCCATGCTTCAGTTCCGCTGCGGGAACTCGAGCGGCCGCAGGCGCGCGGCCACGCGATCGAGCACTCCGTTGACGTACTTGAAGCCGTCGGGCCCGCCGTAGCTCTTCGCGATCTCGACGGCTTCGTTCAGCACGACGCGATAGGGAATCTCCGGCATGCGCAGCAGCTCGAAGGTCGCCAGCATCAGCACGGCGTGCTCGACCGGACTGAGGTCGACGACCCTGCGATCGAGGTGCGGCTCGATGTGCCCGTCGAGCTCGTCGGCCGCGCGGATCGCGCCGTGCAGCAGCGCGTCGAGGTGCTCCTGGTCGGCCTTCTCGAAGCCGGGCGTCTCCGTGAGATGGGCGTGGATCGCGCCGGCGTCCTCGCGCGCGAGCAGCCACTGATACAGGCCCTGCAGCGCCAGCTCGCGCGCGCGACGCCGTGCGCTCTTCGGCGGCGTTCCGCCGGAGGTCCTGCGCGCCGGACGGTCGCCCGCGCCGGACGCCGCCTCGCGTCGGGGCGCCCTTCCGGCTTCGCTCATCTCGGCGGACTCCTTCGCGAACGCGGAACGAGATCCTCGTCCTCGTCCTCCTCTACCTGGAGTTCCTCGTCGTCGTCGTCGTCGTCGTCGTCGTCGTCGGCGTCGTCGTCGTCGTCGTCGTC
>JBIQJM010000028.1:0-31784 GCA_044507525.1 Burkholderiales bacterium | reverse complement strand
GCGCGAATCGCCGCCCAGAACAGCGCCATCACCGCCCTGCAGCGCTTTCGCCAGAACTACAACGCAACGCCCGTCGGGATCTTCTCCATGAAGCTCGACGGCACGCTCGTGGAGCACAATCCGACCTTCGGATCGATGTTCGTCGTCGAAGGCAAGCGCGGATCGAAGGTCGGCATGAACTGGTCGACGCTTCTCAGCAGGGACGCGCTGGAGCGGATCGCCGAGCAGGCCGCGGACAATCGGATGATGGACGCGGAGATCGCCGTCCGGCGGGTCGGCGACAAGAAGCGGTGGTTCCACGTCCGCGCGGTTCGCAAGGCTGAACGCTACGAGGGCTGGATCGAGGACATCTCGGCGCGCAAGGAGGCGGAGGACCAGCTGAAGTTCCTCGTCCATCACGATTCGCTGACCGGCTTGCTGAACCGCCGCGGCTTCGAGATGGACCTGCACAAGGCCACGCGCGCCGCGGGCGGCCGGGTGGTCTGCCTGGCATACGTCGACCTCGATCGCTTCAAGCTGGTCAACGACCTGTTCGGGCACGCGGCAGGCGACCAGATCCTGCGCCAGATGTCGGCTCGCATGCGGGAAGTGATCGCTCCGCCGCACGTTCCCGCCCGCGTCGGCGGCGACGAGTTCGTCGTCATCATCGACTCGCTGCCGCTGGACGAGGCGCGTGACCTCTGCGAACGGCTGCGCGTAGCGCTGAGCGACCGCGCCTACCACTACCAGGACAAGGCCTTCAGCGTGACGGCGAGCATCGGGCTGATCCGCATCCTCGAGGGCATGCGACCGGCGGACGCGCTCACCGCGAGCGATCGCGCCTGCGCCGAGGCAAAGCGGCTCGGCGGAAGCTCGGTGATCTGCTTCGATTCGAGCAGCAGCGAGCTGATGAACTATCTCGAGGAGATCAAGCTCGTTGCCGGCATGAAGGAGCGCCTGCCGGTGGAGAACTTCTTCACGCAGCTGCAGCCGATCGTCTCGCTGCGCAATCCACGCTCCAGCCTGTGCTACGAAGTGTTGATCCGGATGCGCGATGCCTCCGGCGCGGTGCTGCCGCCGTCCCGGTTCATTCCCGCTGCCGAGCGTAACGGACTGATGACGCAGATCGACCGCTGGGTCCTGCGCAGCACCCTCGAATGGCTCGACGCGCAGCCCGTGCATCGCAACGACGTCGATTTCTGCACGATCAACCTGAGCGGCGCCTCGCTGAACGACGAGAAGTTCCTCGAGGACACGATCGCACTGATCCGGAACCACTCGCACTCCACGCGCAAGATCTGCTTCGAGATCACCGAGAGCGTTGCGCTGTACGACCTGAACACGACCCGCCGCTTCGTCGATACGGTGAAATCCTTCGGTGCCATGGTCGCGCTCGACGATTTCGGCGCCGGCTACACCTCGTTCAGCTACCTGAAGGAGCTGCCCGCCGACCTCGTGAAGATCGACGGCAACTTCATCCGCGACGTCAATTCGAACCCGGCGAACTTCGCGATCACGCGTGCCGTCGTCGAGCTTGCGCACGAGCTCGGGATGGGTTGCATCGCCGAGTGGGCGGAGAACGCGGAGATCGTCCGCTCGCTGATCCAGTTGCGGATCGACTACGCGCAGGGCTACGGGCTGTGCCGGCCGATCGAGCGCGAGCGGATCCTCGCGGTGTCGAACAGCGCGGCGCTGATCGGCGACGTGGCCACGGCCGATCTCGTCTACGGACGCGGGACGGCTCCGCTCGAATCGGTCTGGGGCGCCGCGCTCCCGATCTGAGCCGTCGGCGCGCTAGCGCCTGCCCTGCGTTCTCGCGCTCCTCCGGAGCGCCCTCCCCGAGCGTTTATGATTGATCGCTGCAGCCCGTTGCGTCGGGCCGGAGAGCGCATGTCGAGCATTCGATACCAGTCGGGCGAGCAAGGGGTGGTCACGCTCGTCCTCGATGCACCGGGTCGGTCGGTGAACACGATGAACGCGGCCTTTCGCGCCGAGCTCGCGTCGGTCGTCGACCGGCTCGAGGCGGAGCGCGAGACGATCCGCGGTGTCGTGCTGACGTCCGCGAAAAGAACGTTCTTCGCCGGCGGCGACCTGCATGCGCTGCTTGCCGTGCGGCCGGAGGATGCCGCCGCGTTCTTCGAGGAGGTCGAGTCGCTCAAGGCCTGCCTGCGCCGCCTCGAGCGGCTGGGCAGGCCGGTGGTGGCGGCGATCAACGGGAGCGCGCTGGGCGGCGGGCTCGAGCTCGCCCTCGCCTGCCACGCGCGCATCTGCCTCGACGATGCATCGATCGAACTCGGCTTTCCCGAGGTCACGCTCGGACTGATGCCCGGTGCCGGCGGAACCGTGAAGACCGTGCGCCTGCTCGGGCTGCAGGAGGCATTGCCGCTGCTCACCGAAGGACGCCGCATCCCGCCGTCGCGAGCGCTCGAGCTGGGACTCGTCGATGCGGTCGCCGCCGGACCCGACCGCCTGATGGCGCTCGCGCTCGCCTGGATCGATGCGCATGCGGATGCGCGCCAGCCCTGGGACGACCCGCGGCACCGCATCCCCGGCGGCACGCCCTCCAGTCCCGCCGTGGCCGCGATGCTCGCGATCGCGCCCGCGATGCTGCAGCAGAAGACACGCGGGAACTACCCGGCGCCCGAGGCGATTCTCTCGGCGAGCGTCGAAGGTGCGCAGGTCGATTTCGACACCGCTATGCGCATCGAGTCCCGCTACATGACGCGACTGGTCGTCGGCCCGGTGGCGAAGAACATGATCGCGACCTTGTTCTTCCAGGCGAACGAGATCACGAGCGGCCGCAGCCGCCCCAACGCCGGCGAGAAGCGTCGCTTTTCCCGCGTCGGTGTCGTCGGTGCGGGAATGATGGGCGCCGGTATCGCCTGGGCATGCGCGAGCCGCGGAATCGACTGCGTCCTGGTCGACGTCGACCGCGAGAAAGCCGAGGCCGGCAAGGCGTACTCGGGGCGGCTCCTCGCCGAACGCGTGCGCAAGGGACGCGTCCGCGCCGACGAGGCCGAGCGGACGCTCGCGCACATCCAGGCGTCGGCGTCGGTCGCCGACGTTGCCGGATTCGCACTCGTCATCGAAGCCGTGTTCGAGAACCGCTCGCTGAAGGAGCAGGTCCTGCGCTCGGTCGAAGAGGCGGTGGACGAATCGGCGATCGTCGCCTCGAACACGTCGACGCTCCCGATCACGAGCCTCGCAGGCGCTTCGTCCCGCGCGCAGCGCTTCGTCGGCCTTCACTTCTTCTCGCCGGTCGAGCGCATGCCGCTGGTCGAGATCATCCGCGGCGACGCCACCTCGGACGAGACGGCCGCCGCCGCGTGGGACTTCGTCGCGCAGCTGGGCAAGACGCCGATCGTCGTCAACGACGGGCGCGGCTTCTATACGAGCCGCGTCTTCGGCACCTTCGTCAACGAGGCGATGGCGCTGCTCGGCGAAGGCGTTCCTGCCGCGCTGGTCGAGAACGCCGCCGTGCAGCTCGGCATGCCGGCCGGGCCGCTGGCGGTGCTCGACGAGGTTTCGCTGAAACTCGCCGACGACGTGCTGCACCAGGAAATGGACGACGCCCGGCGGCAGCACGCGCATCGGCACGACGGGCACGAGCACTCGCACGATGGAGCTCATGCCGATCGGGAGGATCATGCGCACGGTGGCGCTCGAGCCGATCGGCACGGTCACGCGCACGGATCCGGCCGCATTCCCGAGTCGGCCGTATACGTGCTCGAGAAGATGGCGCACGGGTATCGGCGCATGGGGCGAGCCTACGGCGGCGGGTTCTACGACTATCCCGCCGACGGCGAGAAGTCGCTGTGGCCCGGGTTGCAGGCCTTCCAGCGGGCACGAAACGCGGTGCCGATCGACGACGTCCGCGACCGGCTGCTGTACGTGCAGTCGCTCGAGACCATCCGCTGCGTCGAGGAATGCATCGTCGAGACCGCACGCGACGCGAACATCGGGTCGATCTTCGGCTGGGGCTTCCCGGCATGGACGGGCGGCACACTGCGCTTCGTCGATCACGTCGGCGCACGGCGTTTCGCCGAGCGGGCGCGCGAGCTCGCGCAACGATACGGCGAGCGTTTCACGCCGCCGGCACTGCTCGAGCGCCATGCGCAAAGCGGCGAGCCGATCGGCGGCTCGCCGACTGCGGCAGGGGGCGCGGCTGCATGACGACGGTTCGCCCCGAAAAGCGGCTGCATGCCTGGTGCGAGCCCGTCGCGCCGCGTCCCGCGGCGACGATCCTGCTCCTGCGCGATGCCGACGACGGCCCCGAGATCCTGATGACGCGGCGCTCGCTGAACGCCAGCTTCGCGCCGGGCGCCTACGTCTTTCCCGGCGGAGTGGTCGACGCCGACGATGCGAATGCCCTTGCACGCGGTCTCGTCACGGTACGCGACGACCAGTCACCGGAGATCGTCTCGTACGCGACGGCCGCGGTGCGCGAAGCCTTCGAGGAACTCGGCGTGCTGCTGGCTCGCGGCGCACGCGACGAACGCGAGCTGTCGCGGATCGCCGCGCAGCTCGGCGAGCGCCGCCGCGAGAACCTGTTCGACCGGCTCGCCGCGCGCGGCCTTCGGCTCGCGCTCGACGAGGTGCACTGGTTCAGCCACTGGATCACCGACCGCGACCTGCCCAAGCGCTTCGATGCGCGCTTCTTCGTGGCCCGCATGCCGCTGCACCAGCAGCCCGTCGCCGACGAGAGCGAGCAGTTCGAGCCGATCTGGGTGAACCCGGCGGCCGGCCTGGCGCGCCACGAGCGCGGCGAGTTCAACATCATCTTCCCGACGATCCGCACCCTGCGCCAGCTGTCGGCCTTCGGCAGCACCGAGGAGATCCTCGCGCACGCACGCGGGCAGAAGCAGGTCTGGATCTCGTGCCCGCGGGCCGGGTGGCTGGGCGGACGACTCGAACGCTACAGCGAGGACGAACTACCGTACGGCGAGCTCGAGCTGGTCACCCCCGACGGACGCGCGGAGCACAGCCTCGACTGGCAATCGGAGCGCGTGGTGCCGCTGCTGCGCCACGTGCACCGGCTCACGGCGCCGAATCCGGGCCGCATGACCGGACCGGGAACCAACACCTACCTGGTCGGCGAGCCCGGCGACTGGCTGGTGATCGACCCGGGGCCCGACGACGCAGGCCACGTCGCCCGCATTCTCGACTTCGTCGGCGACGGATTGAAGACGATCGTCTGCACGCACGGGCATCCCGACCACCTGCCGGGCGCGATGCCCCTCCAGCAGCGCACAGGAGCGCCGATCCTCGGGCGCGCGAGCGGCGAGGGCTTCGCTCGCGAGTGGACGTTCCGGCCCGATCGCGAGCTGGTCGACGGCGAACGGCTGCGCGTCGGCGACTCGACGCTGCGCGTGCTGCACACGCCCGGCCACGCCGAGCATCACGTGTGCCTGCTGCTCGAGGAGGACGGACTGCTGTTCTCGGGCGATCACATCCTGAACGGCTCGACGACGGTGATCGACCCGCCCGACGGGGACATGCGGGCCTACGTCGAGTCGCTGGAGCGGCTCGCACGCGAGCCCTTCGAGTTCATCCTGCCCGCGCACGGGCACGTGATCGCGCGCGGCAAGACCGAGGTCGCGCGACTGATCGCGCACCGGATGGCGCGCGAGGCGAAGGTGATCGACGCGTTGCAGCGCACGGGTGGCGGCACGCTCGACGATCTGGTGCCCTTCGCCTACGACGACGTCGACCCGATCCTGCATCCGGTGGCGAAACGCTCGCTCACCGCGCACCTGCTCAAGCTGCGCGACGAGCAGCGCGCCGACGAGGACGCCGGGCGCTGGTCGCTGCGTTGACGCGCGCCGCGAACGCGGCGGCGCGAAGCGCGCGCCTTGCGCGCGCGCAGGAGACGGAGGCGGCCGGCGGGCCCCTCAGGCGCTCGCCTGCCCCTCCGACGCGGCTGCGTCGTCGGCCGCGGCCGCCTTCATCGACAGGCGCAGCCGACCCTTGTCGTCGGCCTCGATGACCTTCACGCGCACCTCCTGCCCTTCCTTCAGGTAGTCGGACACCTGGTTGACGCGTTCGTTGGCGATCTGCGAGACGTGCAGCAGGCCGTCGCGACCGGGCATCACCTGGACGATCGCGCCGAAGTCGAGGATCTTCAGCACGGTGCCGTCGTAGATGCGGCCGATCTCGACCTCGGCCGTGAGGTCCTCGATGATCTTCTGCGCGCGCTTGGCGGCATTGCCGTCGACCGCGGCGATGGTGATCGATCCGTCGTCCTGGATGTCGATCTGCGTGCCCGTGCTCTCGGTGATCTGGCGGATCGTCGCGCCGCCCTTGCCGATGACGTCGCGGATGCGCTCCGGATTGATCTTCATCGTGTACATGCGCGGAGCGAAATCGGAGAGGTCTTCGCGCGCGCCGCCGATCGCCTGCTGCATCAGCCCGAGGATATGCATGCGGCCCTCGCGCGCCTGCGCGAGCGCGACCTGCATGATCTCCTTGGTGATGCCCTGGATCTTGATGTCCATCTGCAAGGCGGTGATGCCGGCCGTGGTTCCGGCCACCTTGAAGTCCATGTCGCCGAGGTGGTCCTCGTCGCCGAGGATGTCGGTGAGCACCGCGAAGCGGTTGCCTTCCTTGATCAGGCCCATCGCGACGCCGGCGACGTGCGCGCGGATCGGGACGCCCGCATCCATCAGCGCGAGACAGCCGCCGCATACCGAGGCCATCGACGAGGAACCGTTCGACTCGGTGATCTCCGAGACGACGCGCAGCGAATACGCGAACTCCTCCGGGCTCGGCAGCAGCGGGCGCAACGCGCGCTTGGCGAGGTTGCCGTGGCCGATCTCGCGCCGCTTGGGCGCGCCGAAGCGACCGGCCTCGCCGGTGGCGAACGGCGGCATGTTGTAGTTGAACATGAACCGCTCTCGATACTCGCCGTTGATCGCGTCGATGATCTGCTCGTCGCGCGAGGTGCCGAGCGTGGCGACGACCATCGCCTGCGTCTCGCCGCGCGTGAACAGCGCCGAACCGTGAGCGCGCGGCAGTACGCCGGTGCGGATCGAGATCGGGCGCACGGTGCGCGTGTCGCGCCCGTCGATGCGCGGCTCGCCCGACAGGATCTGCTGGCGCACGATGCGCGCCTGCAGGTCGAACAGCATGTTCGACAGCGCGTTCGCGTCGGGCGGGGGCTCGCCGGCATCGACCGCTTCGGCGGTGATGCGCTCGATCGTCGCCTTCTCGATCTCGCGAATGCGCGAGACGCGCTGCTGCTTGTCGCGCAGGCCGTAGGCGGCGCGCATCTCCTCGCCGGCGACTTCGTCGACGCGCACCACGCGCGCGGTGTCCTTCGGCGCGGGCTGCCAGTCCCACGCGGGCTTGCCCGCCTCGGCGACCAGCTCGTCGATCGCGCGGATGACGACCTGCATCTGCTCGTGGCCGAAGACGACCGCGCCGAGCATGACGTCCTCGGGCAGCTCGTGCGCCTCGGATTCGACCATCAGCACCGCCGCGTCGGTGCCGGCGACGACGAGGTCGAGCTTCGACGAAAGCATCTCGGTGGCACCCGGATTCAGCACGTACTGTCCGTCGACGTAGCCGACGCGCGCCGCGCCGATCGGCCCGTCGAACGGAATGCCCGACAGCGCGAGCGCGGCCGACGAGCCGATCATCGCGGGAATCGCGCTGTCGACTTCCGGATTGCTCGACATCACGTGCACGATGACCTGGACTTCGTTGTAGAAGCCCTCGGGGAACAACGGCCGGATCGGACGGTCGATCAGGCGGCAGGTGAGGATCTCGCGTTCGGTGGGACGCCCTTCGCGCTTGAAGAATCCGCCCGGGATCCGGCCGGCGGCGTAGAACTTCTCGGTGTAGTCGACGGTGAGCGGGAAGAAATCCTGCCCGGGCTTCGCGTTGCGCGCGCCGACGACGGTGGCGAGGATGACCGTGTCGTCCATGGTGACGAGCGCCGATCCCGAAGCCTGCCGCGCGACTTCACCGGTCTCGATGGTGACGGTGTTGGCGCCCCACTGAAACGTTCTTTTTGCGATTTCAAACACTTGATTTCCTTTCGAGCAGTGCAAAAGCAAGAAACCCGCAAGGTTCGCTTGCGGGTTTCGGCTCGTTCGTTTCAGCCGCGCAGACCCAGTTTCTCGACGAGCGCGCGGTAGCTGGCGGGATTCTTTCCTTTCAGGTAATCGAGCAGCTTGCGCCGCCGGCTCACCATCCGGAGCAGCCCGCGACGCGAGTGGTGATCCTTCGCGTGCGTCTTGAAGTGGTCGGTGAGGTCGACGATGCGAGCGGTGAGCAGCGCGACCTGGACTTCGGGCGAACCCGTGTCGTTGCCCGTGCGCTGGAAGTCGGCGACGATCTTCGCCTTCTCGGTGTTGCCGATGGCCATTGCTTTTCCCCTGGGACGTTGCCCTTGTCTACGTCATCACTTGCGGCACCGCCGGGATGCGGTGCCGTGCCTCCCCGGCTTCGCGGCCGGGGGCGCCCCCCGGCGTTGCGGCCGGGAGCCTTCCCCTCGGCCGCCAGAGCCGGGGGAAACCCGCTATTCTAGCGCAATCAGACCCCGGGCTGCGGGTCGATGCGCTCGGCCCTCGAATGCAGCTTGTTCAACGCATTCAGGTAGGCCTTGGCCGAGGCGACGACGATATCCGGATCGGCGCCGACGCCGTTCACGATGCGCCCGGACTTCGCCAGCCGCACCGTCACCTCGCCCTGCGATTCGGTTCCGGTGGTGATCGCGTTCACCGAGTAGAGCACCAGCTCGGCACCGCTCGCGACCCGCGATTCGATCGCCTTGAAGGTCGCGTCGACCGGCCCGTTGCCGGTGGCTTCGGTCGAAGTGTCGACGCCGTCGATGCCGATCGTCACCCGCGCGTGCGGCCGTCCGCCCGTTTCGGAGCCCTGCGCCATCGACACCAGCCGATAGTGCTCGTCGGCCTCGTGGTGCACCGCCTGGTCGGAAACGAGGGCATGGATGTCCTCGTCGAAGATCTCGGCCTTGCGGTCGGCGAGGTCCTTGAAGCGCTGGAAGGCCGCGTGCATCTCCTGGTCGGACTCGAGTTCGATGCCCAGTTCCTGCAGGCGCTGCTTGAACGCGTTGCGTCCGGAGAGCTTGCCGAGCACGATCTTGTTGGCCGTCCAGCCGACGTCCTCGGCGCGCATGATCTCGTAGGTGTCGCGCTGCTTGAGCACCCCGTCCTGGTGGATGCCCGAAGCGTGCGCGAAGGCGTTCGCGCCGACCACGGCCTTGTTCGGCTGCACCGGGAAACCGGTGATGCTCGAGACGAGCTTGGACGAGGGGACGATCTGCGTCGTGTCGATGCCGACCTCGAGGCCGAAGTAGTCGCGCCGGGTCTTCACGGCCATCACGACCTCCTCGAGCGAGGTGTTGCCGGCGCGCTCGCCCAGCCCGTTGATGGTGCACTCGACCTGGCGCGCGCCGGCCATCACCCCGGCGAGCGAGTTCGCCACCGCCATGCCCAGGTCGTTGTGGCAGTGCACCGACCAGATCGCCTTGTCGGAGTTGGGCACGCGTTCGCGCAGCGTACGGATGCGGTCGGCGAAGCCCTCGGGAACCGCGTAGCCGACGGTGTCGGGGATGTTGATCGTCGTTGCGCCTTCGGCGATCGCCGTCTCGAGCACCCGACAGAGGAAATCGAAATCCGAGCGGCTGGCGTCCTCGGGCGAGAACTCGACATCGTCGGTGAACTTGCGCGCGAAGCGCACCGCCAGAGCGATCTGCTCGTGCACCTGCTCGGGCGTCATGCGCAGCTTCTTCTCCATGTGCAGGGCGGAGGTCGCCATGAACGTGTGGATGCGCTTCGAGCGGGCCGCCTGCAGCGCGTCGGCGGCACGCGAGATATCGCGGTCGTTCGCCCGGGCCAGCGAGCAGACGGTGGAGTCCTTGATCGCCTCGGCGATCGAGCGCACCGCTTCGAAGTCGCCGTTCGACGATGCGGCGAAGCCCGCCTCGATGACGTCGACGCGCAGTTTCTCCAGTTGCTTGGCCAGTCGAAGCTTCTCCTCGCGCGTCATCGACGCGCCGGGGCTCTGCTCGCCGTCGCGCAAGGTGGTGTCGAAAATGATCAGCTTGTCGGCCATCGGAATGCTCCTGTAGCGCCTGGCCCGCCGACGCGGGAGGCTACGAAAACTGCAAAACGGAGAGAGGGGGGAGAAGTGTCAGCGCGCGGGGCGCAGTAGCGGACCCAGCACCGAAAGCAGGTGCAGGCCGCCGAGCGTCCGGTTGCCGGACGCCGGGAGAGCCAACAGACGGACGGCGCCGGGAGCGCCGTGTGCGCGGCCGCAGCCGCAAGCGGGATTCATTCGAAAAATATACCGGCTTTGCAAAGGTGCCGCAACATCGCGCGGATCCGCATCGCGTCTGCGCGCGGCCGATCCCCCCACCCGGACAGCTCACTCGGGAGACATCGTTGAAGCCACGACGCCAGCCACTGCCCGGCATCGCGCCGGTCACCTTCTACGGCTCCGCGACGATCGCGCTGGGGCTGATCGCCTACGCGGTCGTCTCGCCGGACTCCGCGGCCGCGGTCTTCCAGGCCGCCAACAACTGGATCGTCGCCGAGGCCGGCTGGTTCTACATGCTGGCGGTCGGCGCCTTCGTCGTCTTCCTGCTCGGTCTCGCCATCAGTCCGCTGGGGAGAATCAAGCTCGGCCCCGACGAGTCGCAACCCGACTACACCTACGGCACCTGGGTGGCGATGCTGTTCAGCGCCGGGATGGGCATCGGCATCGTCTTCTACGGGGTGGCGGAGCCGATCACGCACTTCGCCTTCCCGCCCGATGCCGAGCCGCGCTCGCCGCAGGCGGCACGCGATGCGCTGCAGATCACCTTCTTCCACTGGGGCGTGCACGCCTGGGCGACCTATGCGGTGATCGGACTGGCGCTCGCCTATTTCGGCTATCGCAAGGGGCGGCCGCTCGTCATCCGCTCGGCCTTCCATCCGATCCTCGGCGAGCGGATCCACGGACCGGTCGGCGATTTCATCGACATCTTCGCCGTGGTCGGAACGCTCGCCGGCCTGGCGACGACGCTCGGCCTCGGCGTTGCCCAGCTCAACGCCACGATGAGCTACCTGTTCGGGTTGCCGCAGACCCGCGAGATCGAGGTCCTCCTGATCGCGGTCGTCACCGTCCTCGCGACCATCACCGTCGCCACGGGGCTCGACAACGGGATCCGGCGGCTCAGCGAGATGATCATCATCGTCTCCTTTCTCCTGATGGGGCTCATCCTCCTCTTCGGGCCGACGCGCTTCCTGCTCCAGGCCTTCGTCGAGAACATCGGCCTGTACCTGAACGCCTTCGTCTCGCGCACCTTCCACATCTATGCCTACCAGCCGACCGACTGGGTCGGCCAATGGACGCTGTTCTACTGGGGCTGGTGGATGTCGTGGTCGCCCTTCGTCGGCATGTTCATCGCCCGCATCTCGCGCGGTCGCACGATCCGGCAGTTCCTGCTGGGTGTCCTGTTCGCGCCCGTCGGATTCAGCTTCATCTGGTTCACCATCTTCGGCGACCTGGCGATCTGGCTCGACCTGAACGTCGCGCAGGGGCAGATCTCGCGCACCGTCGCCGAGAACATGCCGATCGCGCTGTTCACGGTCTTCGAGTACCTGCCCTGGTCGACGCTGCTGGCGTGGATCACCGGACTGCTGGTCGCGGTCTATTTCGTCACCGCCTCCGATGCCGGAGCGCTCGTCGTCGCGATGATCACCTCGGAGCACAACGACGAAGAGCCGATGCTCTGGCTGCGCATCTTCTGGGCCCTAGTCTGCGGCAGCGTCGCCGCCGGCCTGCTCCTGGCCGGCGGACTCGCGGCGCTGCAGATGGCCGCGGTCATCGCCGCGCTGCCGCTCGCGATCCTGATGCTGATGATGTGCTACGGGATATGGAAGGTGCTGAACGACGAAGTCGCGTTCGCGACGAGCGACCTCCTGCCGGCCGCTCCGTTGGTGCCCGAAGGAACCGGCTGGCGCCGCCGGCTCAGCGCCATCGTCAGCCATCCGTCGAAAGCGCAGGTCGACGGCTACATCGAGACGAGCGTCGCCAGGGCCTTCGAGGCGCTGGTCGAGGAATTCGCCAAGCGGGATCGCGACGCCGCGATCGACCGCGGCAGCGAGGGCCTGCAACTCACCGTCCGCCACGGCGACGAGGCCGGGGCATTCGTCTACGGCGTGCGCCCGGTGAGCCACCCGATCCCCGCCTTCGCCCTCACCGACGCGGCGCGACGCGAGGGCGAGAAGCGGCGCTACTACCGGGCCGAGGTGTTCCTGTCGCAAGGTAGCCGCGGCTACGACATCTTCGGCTACAACGCCGAGCAGGTGATCACCGACGTCATCAACCACTACGACCGCTTCCAGCACTACCTGTATGCTTCGGTGCGGAAGTAGCGGCGCTTGGGCTCGTGGAATCGCAGCCAGCGCTCCGTTGCGACGCTACGCGAGCAAGCCGTCTGCTCCGTGTGCAGGCGCAAGGCGATGGCAGCCGCGAAGTGCCGAAAAGTGGGACCAATCGACGGCAGGAGCTCGAGCGTGCGTCGGATCTGCCGAAAAGCGGCAGGAAGCGCTCAGGCAAACCGCCGTCAGCGGTCGAACTGCCGTTGATCGGGACAAATCACGAACGCACGAACGTTCCCGCTGCGTCGGCGACTCGGCCTGTACTCGAAGCTTGCTCGCGTCCTTGAACGCGAAACCGCATCAGGTCTTCGGCAGCGTGACGCCGGTCTGCCCCTGGTACTTGCCGCCGCGATCCCGATACGAGGTCTCGCAGACCTCGTCGGACTCCAGGAAGATGACCTGGGCGCAACCCTCGCCGGCGTAGATCTTCGCCGGCAGCGGCGTGGTGTTCGAGAACTCGAGCGTGACGTGCCCTTCCCATTCGGGCTCGAGCGGCGTCACGTTCACGATGATGCCGCAGTTGCGGACGAAGACCCCCGCCTCCAGCGCGAAGTTGCCGGCCTCCGGTACGGTCAGGCAGTACACGTCGTGCTCGCCGGGCAACTCGCGAACGCGGGCCACCTTGTGGTTCCTCGTCGCGGGCATGCCGCGAAAGGCGGCGGCGACATCCGGAAACCGTCGGAACACGGAAGGGTCGCGATCGAGCATGCGCGCAGCGCCGCGGATCGAGCCCGCCGGGTCGAGTGCTGCCCTCACCCCGAGATCGACGTGGCGGCGGTGCGTGCGGGGCAGATCCTCGTAGATGCCGTTCCGAACGTTCCACTCGTCTACGAGCCGATGCGTGGGCAGCAGGTGACCGTTCAGCGGCTGATAGACCATTTCCTGGCCGCGCTGCAGAGCGCGATACAGCGGCATCAGCGAATCGCCCGCCCGCAATCGGTCGGCCGGAACCATTCGACCGTCGCGCATCATGAAGTCGTGGTCCGGGGTCGCCCGGATGCACTCGCCATCGTCCAACTCGATCTCGAGCAGCGAATCGCGACCGATCCATCGCGGAGCATCGAGCAGCGAGACGATCAACCGGCCGTCCTGCCCGATGCTGTATCCCCGGAACGTCTCGCCGGCGTCATGGCGGCGCGCCATCTCCTCGAGCGTGGGCGCGGTGCCATCGACCAGTGCGACGCGGGTGTCGGCGCTGAAGCAACGCGCGTACGTGCTTTTCCCGAGGCACACGACGAGTACGTTGCGCGGCACCCGGAAGAACTCGACCGTGCGCGCCAGCGCGAACGAATTCGGCGGAATGATGCAGACGTCGCCCGTGAAATCGACGAAGGAGTCGGCGTCGAAGTTCTTCGGATCGACGATCGTCGAGTTGATGTTCGTGAAGATCTTGAACTCGCGCGCGACGCGCACGTCGTACCCGTAGCTCGAGGTGCCGTAGCTGACGATCTTGTGGCCGTCGGCATGGCGGACCTGGCCCGGCTCGAAAGGCTCGATCATGCCTTCGGCCGCCATGCGGCGGATCCAGCGGTCGGACTTGACGCTCATTGTTCTCGCTTCGCGGTTCTGCTTCGGGGCCGGGCGGGATGCTTCGGCGGTATTGCGGAGGTTTCGGGGATCCGGGGGCGCTCGGCGGCGCCTTGCGGATACCGGCTTACACGGCACGACGGCGGCCGGCCGCCCCCCTTCGGGGGAGCGCCGAATTCCGCGCTCGCAATTCTAGCAATGGCCGAGCGCCTCCCGATTGGTGCATGATGCCGGTCACACGCGCCGCGAACAGGCGCGCTACGAACCTGCCGCAAGAAGCAGGTCCGGACCCACCCGATCCCGCCGCGTGGCGCGGCGGGCGATCCGCCCTTCGAGGAGGCTACATGGAACAGACCGTGACGATGACGGTGAACGGCAAGCCCGTTTCCGCCCGAATCGATCGCAGAACCCTGCTCGTCCAGTTCATCCGGGAGCATCTGCAGCTCACCGGTACGCACGTCGGGTGCGACACCGCCCAGTGCGGTGCGTGCACCGTCCACCTCGACGGCCGCGCGATCAAGTCGTGCTCGATCCTCGCCGTGCAGGCCGAAGGCGCGTCGATCACCACGATCGAGGGGCTCGCCAACGGCGAGCTGCATCCGGTGCAGAAGGCCTTCAACGAGTGCCACGCGCTGCAGTGCGGGTTCTGCACGCCCGGCATGGTGATGTCGGCGGTGCAGTTGCTGAACGACAAGCCGAATCCCACGGAAGCCGAGATCCGCGAGGGGCTCGAGGGGAACCTCTGCCGCTGCACCGGATACCAGAACATCGTGCGCGCGATCGAGCGGGTCGCCGCCGGCGGCAACTGAGCGAGCGGAGGACGACATGACAGATCTCTCGAACGCGCCGACCTCTCCGATCGGCCAGCCGCTGCGGCGGCGCGAGGACCGGCGTTTCCTCACCGGCGCCGGACAGTACACCGACGATGTCGTGATGCACGGCCAGACCTGGGGCGTCTTCGTTCGCTCGCCGCACGCGCACGCGCGCATCGTCTCGATCGACACGGCGCAGGCGAAGGCCGCGCCGGGCGTCGTCGACGTGATCACCGGCGCCGACCTCGCCGAGGCGAAGGTGGGCGGCCTGCCCTGCGGCTGGCTGATCCACTCGAAGGACGGCTCCCCGATGAAGGAGCCTCCGCACCCGGTGCTGGCGCAGGGCAAGGTGCGCTACGTCGGCGACACCGTCGCGCTCGTCGTGGCCGAGACGCTGCTGCAGGCCAAGGACGCGGCCGAACTCGTCGACGTCGAATACGACGTGCTGCCGGCCGTCGTCGACACCGCCGGCGCCGACTCCGCGCAGGCGCTGGTGCACGACGACGTGCCGAACAACGTCTGCTACGACTGGGGCCACGGCGACAAGGCGGCGGTCGACGCCGCCTTCGCGACGGCGGCGCACGTCACGCGGCTCGACCTGGTGAACAACCGCCTGATTCCGAACGCGATGGAGCCGCGCGCGGCCAACGCCGTGTACTCGAAGCACGACGACAGCTACACGCTGTACGTGGCGAACCAGAACCCGCACGTCGAGCGGCTGCTGATGTGCGCGTTCGTGCTCGGGCTGCCCGAGTCCAAGGTGCGCGTCATCGCACCCGACGTCGGCGGCGGCTTCGGTTCGAAGATCTTCCTCTATCCGGAGGAGACGGCACTCGTCTGGGCCAGCAAGCGGGTCGGCCGGCCGATCAAGTGGACGGCCGAACGCAGCGAGTCCTTCCTCGCCGACGCGCACGGCCGCGATCACGTCACCACCGCCGAGATGGCGACCGACGCGCAGGGCCACTTCCTCGCGCTGCGGGTCAACACCGTCGCGAACCTCGGCGCGTACCTGTCGACCTTCGCGTCGGCGGTGCCCACGATCCTGTACGGCACGCTGCTCGCCGGCCAGTACCGCACCCCGGCGATCTACGTCGACGTGAAGGGCGTGTTCACGAACACCGCACCGATCGACGCGTACCGCGGCGCCGGACGGCCCGAAGCCTCGTACGTCATCGAGCGCATCGCCGAGCAGTGCGCGCGCGATCTCGGCATGGACCCGGCGGAGCTGCGGCGGCGCAACTTCATCACCGAGTTTCCGTACGCCACGCCGGTGGGCCTCACCTACGACAGCGGCGGCTACGTCGCGTCGCTCGATCGCGCGCAGCAACTCGCCGACGTGGCCGCCTTCCCCGCGCGCAAGGAGGAAGCGGCGAAGCGCGGCATGCTGCGCGGACTCGGCTACTCGTGCTACATCGAGGCCTGCGGCATCGCGCCGTCGAACATCGCGGGCGCGCTCGGGGCGCGCGCGGGACTGTTCGAGGCGGGCGAGGTGCGCGTGCACCCGACCGGCACCGTGACCGTGTTCACCGGCACGCACAGTCACGGCCAGGGACACGAGACCACCTTCGCGCAGGTGGTCGCCGCCAAGCTCGGACTCCCGGTGGAGAACGTCGAGATCGTGCACGGCGACACCGGCCGCATCCCCTTCGGCATGGGCACCTACGGCAGCCGCTCGCTGGCCGTCGGCGGAACGGCGATCGTGATGGCGGTCGACAAGGTGATCGCCAAGGGCAAGAAGATCGCCGCGCACCTGCTCGAGGCCGCGGACACCGACATCGAGTTCGAGAACGGCGAGTTCCGCGTCGCGGGCACCGACCGCAAGCTGCCGTTCGCGCAGGTCTCGCTCGCCGCGTACGTTCCGCACAACTACCCGCTCGACAAGCTCGAACCCGGGCTCAACGAGAACGCGTTCTACGACCCGAGCAACTTCACGTACCCGGCGGGCACGCACATCTGCGAAGTGGAGGTCGATCCGCAGACCGGGCAGACGCGCATCGTGCAGTTCGTCGCCGTGGACGACTTCGGCAACATCGTCAACCCGATGATCGTCGAGGGCCAGGTGCACGGCGGCGTCGCGCAGGGTCTCGGCCAGGCGATGCTCGAGGGCTGTCGCTACGACCCCGAGTCCGGACAGCTGCTCACCGGTTCGATGATGGACTACACGCTGCCGCGGGCCGACGACCTGCCGAACTTCGTCGTCGAGACGACGGTCACGCCCTGCACGCACAACCCGCTCGGCGTGAAGGGCTGCGGCGAGGCCGGCGCGATCGGTGCGCCGTCGGCATTCATCAACGCGATGACCGACGCACTCGGCGTGCGCGACGTGCCGATGCCCGCAACCGCCGAGCGCGTCTGGCGCCTCGCGAACGCCAACGCCTGAGGAGGAGACGAACATGTACGGATTCGAATACCAGCGTCCTTCCAGCGTCGCCGACGCCGTGCGCGCGAGCGGCGGCGACGCGCGCTACCTGGCGGGCGGACAGAGCCTCGTGCAGTCGATGAAGCTGCGGCTCGCCTCCGCCAGCACCCTGGTCGACCTCGCCTCGATCGCCGGCCTGCGCGGCATCACGCGCGAAGGCTCGGCGCTGAAGATCGGCGCGATGACGCGGCACGCCGAGGTCGCCCGCTCCGCCGAGGTGCGCGGCGCGATCCCGGCGCTGGCCGACCTGGCCGACGGCATCGGCGATCCGATGGTGCGCAACCAGGGCACGATCGGCGGCTCGCTCGCCAACGCCGATCCCGCGGCCGACTACCCGGCGGCGGTTCTCGGCCTGGGCGCGACGATCGAAACCGACCGGCGCACGATCGCGGCCGACGATTTCTTCGTCGACCTCTTCACGACCGCGCTCGAGCCGGGCGAGCTGATCGTCGCCGTGCGCCTGCCGATCGTGCAGCGTGCGGCGTACGTCAAGCTGCGCCAGCCCGCGTCGCGTTTCGCGCTCGTCGGTGTCTTCGTCAGCCAGGGCGACGCCGGCGTGCGGGTGGCCGTCACCGGGGCACGCTCGCACGCCTTCCGGGTGCCCGAGATGGAGCAGGCGCTCCAGCGCGAGTTCTCGCCGCAGGCGGTCGAGAACGTGCGCGTCGACTCCGCGGGCTGCAACAGCGACCTGCACGGCTCGGCCGAGTATCGCGCGGCGATGATCGGCGTGCTCGCCGGGCGTGCCGTCGCGAAGGCGCGCGGGCAATAGATCGGAGCAGAGATGCGGGCAGCGGGCAGCGAACAGCGGATCGTGCGGACGACCACGCCGGGCAACGTCGACGAGACGCTCGCGCTGCTCGCCCGCGAGGACTACCTCGCCGGGCGCGCGCTCGCCACCGCCGTGTTCCTGGCGCTGCGGCTCGGCCGTCCGCTGCTGCTGGAAGGCGAGGCGGGCGTCGGGAAGACCGAGCTGGCGAAGGTGCTCGCGCGCGCACTCGGCGCGCCGCTGATCCGGCTGCAGTGCTACGAGGGTCTCGACATCGCGTCGGCGGCCTACGAATGGAACGTCGCGCGGCAGATGCTCGAGATCCGCATCGCGGAGGCCGGGCACGAGGCGAGCCGGGAGCAACTGCTGCGCAACCTGTACGCGCGGGACATGCTGATCGAGCGCCCCTTGCTGCAGGCGCTCACGCAGCCGACGTCACCGGTGCTGCTGATCGACGAGCTCGATCGCGCCGACGAGCCCTTCGAGGCCTTCCTGCTCGAGGTGCTCGCCGAATCGCAGCTGTCGGTGCCCGAGTTCGGCACGATCCGCGCCGAGCATCCGCCGATCGTCGTCATCACGTCGAACCGCACGCGCGAGATCCACGACGCACTGAAGCGGCGCTGCCTGTATGCGTGGGTCGACTATCCCGACGCGACGCGCGAACTCGACATCATCCGGCGCAAGGCACTCGGCGCCGGCGAGCGGCTCGCGCAGCAGGTGGTCGGTTTCGTGCAGCGGGCCCGTGCGCTCGACCTGTTCAAGGCGCCGGGCGTGGCCGAAACGATCGACTGGGCCAATGCGCTCGTCGCGCTCGATTCGCTGTCGCTCGACCCGCAGTCGGTGTCGGACACGCTCGGCGTGCTGCTCAAGTACCAGGACGACATCGCGCGCATCGACGCGGGAGCGGGAGCGGCGATCCTCGAGGAGTTGCGCGCCGAGGGCATCCTCGAACGCCACGCGACGTAGCGATGGCCGGTCGGATCGCCGAGAACATCGCCCACTTCGCCCGTGTGCTGCGTGCGGCCGGCCTGCCGGTCGGCTCCGACCGCGTGCTCGCAGGCATCGCGGCAGTCGAGCTCGTCGGACTCGACCGCCGCGACGACGTGCACGACGCCCTTTCGGCGGTGATGATCGACCGGCACGAGCAGCAGCCGGTGTTCGACGCCGCATTCTCCGCCTTCTGGCGCGACCCGAAACTGCTCGAGCGACTGATGTACCTGATGCTGCCTCGCGTCGAGGGACGCACGGGCACCGTCCCGCCGCCGCAGCGACCGCGTCGCGTCGAGGAAGCGCTGTCGCCGCCGGCGCCGCCGAAGACGCCTTCCGCGCCGCGCGAGGCCGACGAACAGCGCATCGAGGCGATCCTCGGCTTCTCGGAGCGCGAACGCCTGCAGCACGCCGACTTCGAGAGCATGTCGGCGAGCGAGTTCTCGATCGCCCGCCGACTCGCCGAATCGGTGCCGCTGCCGGTGCGGCCGCTGCGCACGCGCCGCCTGGGTCCGTCGCCGCGCGGGCGCATCGACCTGCGCCGCGCGCTGCGCGGGCTCTCGCGCGCACCGGACACGATCGACCTGCCCCGCTCGGCGCCCCGCCGGCGCGTGCCGCCGCTGGTCGTCCTGATCGACATCTCCGGATCGATGGACCGCTATGCGCGCGCGTTCCTGCACTACGCATACGGGCTCACGCAGCACCACCATCGCGTGCACACGCTCGTCTTCGGCACCCGGCTGACGGACATCACGCGCTGCCTGCGCCATCGCGACCCCGACGTCGCGATCGAACGCGCCGATGCGCTGGTGCAGGACTGGAAAGGCGGGACGCGCATCGCCTCGAACCTCGCGCTGTTCAACCGGCAGTGGGCGCGACGGCTGCTCACCGGAAACGCGGCGCTGCTGCTCGTCACCGACGGTCTCGACCGCGACGAGCAAGGATCGCTCGGTGCCGAAGCGGCCCGGCTGTCGCGCTACGCGCACCAGCTGGTATGGCTGAACCCTCTGCTGCGCTACGACGGCTTCGAACCGCGTGCGAGCGGCGTGCGCGCGCTGCTGCCGCACGTCGACCGCATGCTTCCCGTGCACAACCTCTCGAGCCTGGCGGAGCTCGCGGTGGCGCTGCGCGCGCCGGCCGTGCGCATCGCACCACGCAGGCTCGGGCAACTTCGAACGGAAACTCGGACATGAACCTGCAGGGCGAACGACTGATCCCGGCATCGCCGGAAACCACCTGGGCGGCACTGAACGACCCGGAGACGCTCAAGGCGTGCATCGCGGGCTGCGAGTCGCTCGAGCGCATCGGCGACGACGAATACCTGGCGACGGTGGCGATGCGCGTCGGGCCGGTCAATGCGCGCTTCAAGGGCAAGCTGAAACTGCAGAACGTCGTGCCGCCGAGCTCGTACACGATCGCCTTCGACGGACAGGGCGGAGCGGCGGGCTTCGGCAAGGGATCGGCCGACGTGCAGCTCACGCCCGATCCTGCCGGAACGCGGCTCGCCTATGACGCGAAGGCGCAGATCGGAGGCAAGCTCGCGCAAGTGGGTTCCCGGCTGATCGACGGCGCAGCGGCGAAAATCGCGGATGACTTCTTCGCCGCCTTCGAGTCGCGCCTGAGCGCTGCCGCGCAGGCGGGCGACGAGACGCTCGCGAGCGGACCGGGCGCCGCGCCGGCGCCGGTCGACGAGGCAGCGGCGCGGGCGCCCGGCGCAGGCGCCGCGCCCCCGGCGGGTGCGGCAACGCGCTGGCTGCCGTGGATCGTCGCCGCCGTCGTCATCGCCGCGCTCCTCGCGTATTGGCGCAGCTAGTCGGAACGCGTCACCAGCGACGCACTGCTTCAGGAGGAACGGGATGGACAGCATCGACCGTGAAGTGCTCGAACACGCGCGCGACTGGTTCGCGGAAGGACGGCACGTCTGGCTGATCACGGTCGTCGAGACCTGGGGTTCGGCGCCGCGCCCGGCGGGCGCGCTGCTCGCGCTGCGAGACGACGGCCTGGTCGTCGGCTCGGTGTCGGGCGGCTGCGTCGAGGACGACCTGATCGAACGCGTGCGCACCGGGGAGCGCGTCGGCAAGCCGTCGATGATCGTCTACGGCGTCAGCAAGGACGAGGCCGCACGCTTCGGCCTGCCCTGCGGCGGCACGCTGCGCCTGCTGCAGGAGCCGTTGAAGGATGCGCGCTGGATCGACGACGTGCTCGAGCGCACCGCGCGGCACGACCTCGTCGCGCGCAAGCTCGACCTGGAGACCGGGCGCGCGACGATCGAGCAGGCGCAGCTCGGCGAGGCCTTCGCCTTCGACGGCAGGACGGCCCGCGCGGTGTTCGGCCCGCGCTACCGGATGCTGATCATCGGCGCCGGGCAGCTCTCGCGCGTACTCGCCGAGATGGCCAAGGCGCTCGACTTCCAGGTATTCATCTGCGATCCGCGCGAGGAGTACTTCAGCACGCTCGAGATGCCGCAGGTTTCGTGGCTGCCGGGCATGCCCGACGACGTCGTCGTCTCCTTCAAGCCCGACGCGAACACCGCGATCGTGGCGCTCACGCACGACCCGAAGCTCGACGACCTCGCGCTGCTCGAGGCGCTGAAGACGCCGGCGTTCTACATCGGCGCGCTCGGCTCGCGCAGCAACACCGCGCGCCGGCGCGAGCGGCTTGCGATGTTCGACCTCTCGCCCGAGGAGATCGGACGATTGCACGGACCGATCGGGCTGCACATCGGCAGCCGCACGCCGCCGGAGATCGCGGTCGCGATCCTGGCCGAGATCGTGTCGGTCAAGAACGGCGTCGCGCCGATCCAGAAGAAGGCGCCGCAGGAAGAGGCGGCCTGCGCGACGGGCTTCTGAGCCGGGACACGACCAGGCAGACGTAGAAGCCCGGCCGCGCGCAGTCGCGCCCTCCTGGCACGACGCATGCTGCACCTCGCCCGGAGCATTTTCCGGGAGACCGGCATGAGAGTTGCGGACGTCATGACTCCGGGGGTCGGGTTCGTTTCGCCGGACGCGACCGTCCAGCAGGCGGCCACCCAGATGGCGGAACTCGACGTCGGTGCGCTGCTGGTCGGCGACGACCGGCTCGAAGGCGTGCTCACCGACCGGGATCTCCTCCTGCGCGTGCTGGTCGAAGGCCGCGACGCGTGCAGCCTGTCGGTGCGCGAGATCATGTCGTCGACGGTGTTCCGCTGCCGGGCGGACGATCCGCTCGAATCCGCCTTCCGCGAGATGAGCGAGCGACAGGTGCGCCGGCTCCCGGTCTTCGACGCCGACGAGCAACTGGTCGGCATCGTCACGCTGAGCGACCTCGGCCGCGCCGAGCCCGCGCTGGCCGGCCAGGCCGGAATCGTCGAGGCACTCCGGGAAATCGCCGAGCCGCACCGGCGACGGACCCTCGAACCGCGCGAGCCGGACGAATCCCGCGGCGCGGGAGGCGAGCCGGGAGCGTCGCAGCAACCGACCGAGCCGCAGGCGTCGGGCGAATCGGCGCCGCCGAACCGGGCCGACCTCGGGCGGTGACGCTCGACCAGGCCCTCGCCTTCGCGATCGTCGCGGCGATGATGGCCCTGTTCGTCTGGGGCCGGCTGCGCTACGACCTGGTCGCGCTGCTCGCGCTGCTCGCGGCGGTCCTGGTCGGCATCGTGCCGCCCGACAGGGCCTTCTCGGGCTTCAGCGACGACATCCTCGTCATCGTCGCAAGCGCGCTGCTGGTCAGCGCAGCCGTGGCGCGCTCGGGCGTCATCGACATCGCGCTGCGCCACGTCGGCCGCTTCCTCACCACGCCCCGCCTGCAGGTGCTCGGCCTGGTCGGGGCGGTCACGGTGCTCTCCGCGTTCGTGAAGAACATCGGCGCGCTCGCGATGCTGATGCCGGTGGCGTTCCAGATCGCACGCAAGTCGGGTACGCCGGTCTCGTACCTGCTGATGCCGATGGCCTTCGGCTCGCTGCTCGGCGGCTTGATGACGCTGATCGGCACCTCGCCCAACATCATCGTCTCGCGCATGCGGGAGGAGATCGTCGGAGAGCCGTTCCGGATGTTCGACTTCCTGCCGGTGGGCGCCGGGCTCGCGCTCGTCGGCGTCGCCTTCCTCGCGCTCGGCTATCGGCTGCTGCCCGCGCCGCGCAGGGGCACGGCGTCGATGGAGGCCGCGTTCCGGATCGAGGACTACACGGCCGAGGCGAGCGTCCCCGAGGATTCGCCGAGCGTCGGAAAGACGGTGGCCGAGCTCGAGGCGCTCGGCGAAGGCGACGTCAGCGTGGCGACGATCATCCGCGAACGCTACCGGCGCTACACCCCCGCCGATCACTGGACCCTGAACGCCGGCGACCTGCTGCTGCTGCAGGGCGAGCCGAGCGCTCTCGAGACGGTCGTCGCCCAGGGCAAGCTCGCACTCGCCGGCGACGAGCGGGACGCACCGGGCGGGAAGGTCGATCCGGAAGGCATCGGCGTGGTCGAGGCGGTCGTCACGGGCAACTCGCTGCTCGTCGGTCGCTCGGCGCGGCAGCTGCGACTTTCGGAGCGCTTCCAGCTGCGCCTGCTCGCGGTGAGCCGCAGCGGCGAGCGCATCACGAGCCGCCTGCGCTCGCTGCAGTTTCGACCCGGCGACGTGGTCGTCCTGCAAGGCAGGCTCGAGCAGATGCCCGACACGCTCGGCGACCTGCACTGCCTGCCGCTCGCCCAGCGCGACCTGCGCCTGGGCCGCGGACGGCAGGGCCTCGTGCCGATCGCGGCGCTCGCCGGCGCGATGGTCCTGGCGGCGCTCGACCTGCTTCCCGTCGCGATCGCGTTCTTCGGCGCTGCCGTGCTGCTCATCGTGCTGCGCACGCTCAGCCTGCGCGAAGCCTACGAGCTGATCGAATGGCCGATCCTGATCCTGCTCGGCGCACTGATCCCGATCAGCGAAGCGATCCGCACCACGGGCGGCACCGAGTTGATCGCAAACTGGCTGTCGGCCGCCACGTCGGCGCTGCCGACGATGGGCTCGCTCGCGCTGATCATGATCGCCGCGATGGCGGTGACGCCCTTCCTGAACAACGCGGCGACGGTGCTCGTGATGGCACCGATCGCGGCGAGCCTCGCCGGCGCGCTCGGGCGCGCGCCCGACCCGTTCCTGATGGCGGTAGCGGTCGGCGCGGCCTGCGACTTCCTGACCCCGATCGGCCATCAATGCAATACGCTCGTGATGGGGCCGGGCGGCTATCGCTTCGGCGACTACTGGCGGCTCGGCCTGCCCCTTTCGATCATCGTCGTCGTCGTCGGCGTGCCGCTGATCGCCTGGGTGTGGGGAACCTGATGCACGCCGCGCCGAGGAGGGCTTCCGAATGAAGCAGTCGCGTCCGGGCGCGTCGCGCGCTCGCCCTGGCCGCTCCATCCGCTCGCCGGTGCGGGAGGGCCTTCCGTTCCCGCTCGGCGCCACCTGGGACGGGCTCGGGGTGAACTTCGCCCTGTTCTCGGCGCACGCGACCCGCGTCGAGTTGTGCCTGTTCGACGCCGACGGCCGCCGCGAGCTCGAGCGCATCGACCTGCCGGAGTACACCGACGAGGTCTGGCACGGATACCTGCCGCGCGCCCGCCCGGGGACCGTCTACGGCTACCGCGTGCACGGCCCCTACGAGCCCGACGCCGGCCACCGCTTCAACCCGAACAAGCTGCTGATCGATCCCTACGCGAAGCGGCTCGTCGGTGCGCTGCAATGGGGCCCGGAACTGTTCGGCTATCGGGTCGACTCGCCGGACGCGGACCTGTCCTTCGACGAGCGCGACAGCGGACCCCGGATGCCCAAGTGCCGCGTGATCGACCCCGCGTTCACCTGGGGCCTCGATCGCAAGCCCTCGGTGCCCTGGGAGGACACGATCCTCTACGAGCTGCACGTGAAGGGCTTCACGAAGCTCGACGCGCGCGTGCCGCAGGCCGAGCGCGGGACCTTCGCGGGCCTCGCACATCCGCACGTCGCAGAGTACCTGCGTCGCCTCGGCGTGACCTCGGCCGAGCTGCTGCCGGTGCACGCCTTCGTCGACGACAGCTATCTCGTCGAGAAGGGGCTGCGCAACTACTGGGGCTACAACTCGATCGCCTTCTTCGCGCCCGAGCCGCGCTACCTGCATTCGCCGTTCATCAGCGAGTTCAAGCAGACGGTCAACCAGTTCCACGCGGCCGGCATCGAGGTGATCCTCGACGTGGTCTACAACCACACGGCGGAAGGCAACGAGCTCGGACCGACGCTCTCGCTGAAGGGGATCGACAACGCCAGCTACTACCGCCTGCTTCCCGAAGGCCGGCGCCGCTACATCAACGACACCGGCACGGGCAACACGGTGAACCTCTCGCACCCGCGCGTGCTGCAGATGGTCGCCGACTCGCTGCGCTACTGGGCCACCGAGATGCGCGTCGACGGCTTCCGCTTCGACCTGGCGACGATCCTCGCGCGCGAGCCGTACGGCTTCGACGAAGGCGGCGGCTTCCTGGACGCGTGCCGGCAGGACCCGGTGCTGTCGTCGGTGAAGCTGATCGCCGAGCCCTGGGACATCGGCCCGGGCGGCTACCAGGTGGGCAGGTTCGCGCCGGGCTGGGCCGAGTGGAACGACCGCTTCCGCGACACCGTGCGCAGGTTCTGGAAGGGCGACGACGGCATGCTGGCCGATCTCGCCGCGCGCGTCTCGGGCTCGGCGGACCTGTTCGACAAGCGCGGCCGGCGGGCATGGGCCAGCGTCAACTTCATCACCGCGCACGACGGCTTCACGCTGAACGATCTCGTCTCCTACGACGGCAAGCACAACGAGGCCAACGGAGAGGACAACCGCGACGGTCACTCGAACAACCACTCGTGGAACCACGGCGTCGAGGGGCCCACCGAAGACGCGGCGATCCGCGCGTTGCGCGCGCGCCAGAAGCGCAACCTGCTCGCCACGCTGCTGCTCGCCCAGGGCACCCCGATGCTGCTGGCCGGCGACGAGTTCGGCCACAGCCAGCACGGCAACAACAATGCGTACGCGCAGGACAACGCGATCACCTGGCTCCACTGGCGTGGCATCGACGGCGACGGACGCGCCCTGCTCGAGTTCGTGCGCCGGCTGATCGCGCTGCGCAAGACCTACCCGATCCTCCACCGCGGTCGTTTCCTTGCCGGCACCTACAACGAGGAACTCGACGTCAAGGACGTCGCCTGGCTGTCGCCGACCGGCGCCGGGATGGAAGCGGCGCAATGGGAGGATCCCCACGCGCGCTGCTTCGGCATGCTGCTCGACGGACGCGCACAGCCCACCGGCATCAAGCGGCGCGGCGACGACGCCACGATCCTGCTGGTGATGAACGCACACCACGACCTCGTCGAATTCCGGCTGCCGCAGGTGCCCGAGGGCCGGCGCTGGGTGCTGCTCGTCGACACCAACGTCCCCGACCGCGTCGACGCGCCGACCTTCGCGTTCGACCACGTCTACCAGGTGACCGGCCGCTCGTTCCTCGTGCTCGTGCTCGAGACCGACGACCACCGGCCGCGTCGCTCGCGCGAAGGCATCGACGCGATTCTCGACGTCGCGCGCCGGCCGATCAGCGAGGATCTCGCCTGACGCCGGCCTGCAGGGCGGCGGCGCGCGGCGCGGCGATCGACAGCACCAGGCGGCCGTCGGCGGTGTGCGCGCCGTCGATCGGCACGCCGTAGACGCGCGACAGCGTCGACGGCTCGACGAGCGCGTCGACGGCGTCGAACAGCATCCTTCCCCCGGGCAGGTAGACCAGCGCCCGCGTGCCGGCGCGTCGCGCGTGGTTCGGGTCGTGCGTCGAATAGACGATGCCCAGCCCGTCGGCGGCGAGCGATGCCAGCACGTCCAGCACGCGACCCTGGTTGCCGAAGTCCAGGCTCGTCGTCGGCTCGTCGAGCACGAGCGTCGCCGCTTCCTGTGCGAGCGCGCGCGCGACCGCGGCCAGTTGCCGTTCGCCGCCCGACATCCGCGACAGCGCACGCGAACGGAACGACTCGAGCCCGAGTCGCTCGATCGCCCGCGCGACGGCGGCACGATCCTCGCGCCCGGGCGCCGCGCCGGGCGCGAGGCGGCCGAGCCGGCCGAGCATCACGTACTGCTCGACGGTGAACTCGAAGGCGGCGCCGGGATGCTGCGGCACCCACGCGACGCATTCGGCGAGCCCGCGCAGCGAGTGTTGCGCGAGCGGGCGGCCCGCCCACCACACCCCGCCCTCCACCGGCGGTACGACGCCGAGCAGCGTGCGGAACAGCGTGCTCTTTCCCGAGCCGTTCGGACCGAGCACGACGACGATCTCGCCGCGGCCGAGCACGAGGTCGACCGGATCGGTCAGCGCACGAGCGCCGTAGCCGAAGCCGAGCGCAGCCGTGCGCAGCAGCTCAGGCATCGCGCGATCGCGCGAGCATCAGCGCGAACAGCACCGGCGCGCCGATCAGCGCGGTGAGCACGCCGGGCGGCACTTCGGAGGCGGCGATGCTGCGCCCGAGCGTGTCGATGACGAGCATCAGCAAGGCACCGAGCAGCATCGACACCGGCAGCACGCGTGCGAACGACGCGCCGACGAGCAGCCGCGCGGCGTGCGGCACGACGAGACCGATCCAGCCGATGACGCCGGCGGCCGCCACCGTCGCGCTCGTCGCCAGCGTGGCGCCGGTGACGAGCGACAGGCGCAGCAGCGGCAGGCGCACGCCGAGCGCGTGGATCTCGTCGTCGGACAATGCCAGCGCGTCGGCGCGCCAGCGCATCACGACGAGCGGCGCGAGCCCGGCGACACCGAACAGCGCGAGCAGCCCGAGGTCGCTGCCGGTGATCGATGCGAAGCTGCCGAGCAGCCAGAAAGTGATCGCCGGCAACTGCGTGTACGGATCGGCGAGCGTCTTCACGAGCGCGATCAGCGCGCCCAGCACGCTGCCGATCGCGATGCCGGCGAGCACGAGGCTCAGCGTGCGATCGTGCAGCGGGAGCATCGTGCCGACCGAATAGACGATCGAGACCGCGACCAGGCCGCCGACGAACGCTGCGCCCTGGATCGCGAACACGGACCAGCCGAGGAAGATGCCGGCGACCGCGCCGAGCGCTGCGCCCGCCGACACGCCGAGCAGGTCGGGCGCGGCGAGCGGATTGCGGAACACCGATTGCAATGCGACGCCGGAAGCGGCGAGCGCCGCGCCGACCGTGAGCGAAGCCAGGATGCGCGGACCGCGGATCTGCCAGAGCACCGTCTCGGCCATCGCGCCGCCGGCGTCGTCGCCGGGCAGCGCGCCGCCGACCAGGAGGCGCAGCACCTCGCGCAACGGAAGGTCGAATCGGCCGCTGCCCAGCGCGTAGAGCGTCGTGGCGACGAGCGCGCCGACGAGCAGCGCGACGACCCACCACCACGGCGGACGCCATCCGCGCAGCGACGAGGGCAAGGCGGCGTTCATCGTGCCGGCCGCCGAAGGAGCATCGTCATCGCGCGCCGTCGAGCAGCGCGCGAAGCTGCGCGAGCGACGGACGGCGGTGGTACAGCCATTCGAAGACCTCCGCGATGCGCTCGTCGAGCCGGTAGCGCACGCGTTGCGGGTGGAACACCGCCGACAGCCAGACGATGCCGACGAAGCGGTTCAGCGCCGGCGGTGCGTCGAACCAGCCGAAGGGCAGGCGCGGAACGAGCAGCACGCGTCCGGCGCGCACGGCGTCGAGCCGGGACCATACCGGATGACGAGCGACCTCGCCGACGAACGCGGCGTCGCTCGCGAGGATCCAGTCGGGACTCCACGCGAGCACCTGCTCGAAGGACACGCGCGCGAGGTTGGGCGCTTCGATGCGCGCGACGTTCACCGCACCCACGGCATCGAGCACCTCCGCGTTCAGTCCGCCCGCCGCGGCGGTCGCGAGCCCGTCGTGACCGCGCGCGAAGTACACGCGCGGGCGCTCGCCTTCGGGCAGCCGCGAGCGGATCTCGGCCGCCGAATCGAGGATCGCGCGCACGCCCCGCGCGAGCGATTCGGCGCGTGCCGTTTCGCCGAGCGCGTGCCCGAGCCGGCGCAACGTCTCTTCGGTGCGATCGAAGGCGCCGTCGTACAGCAGGTACGGAATCCCGGTCTGCCGCTGCACCTGCTCGGCGAGCGACGCGTAGGTCGGCGCCACCGAACCGACGTCGACGATCAGCTGCGTGCGCAACGCGAGCAGCGCTTCGAGCGCGGCGGTCGAGCCGCGGCCGGTGAGCCGCCCGAGCTCCGGCCGTGCGGCGACCTCGGGCAGCAGGAACGCCGCCTCGTCGGGACGCACGCGCCGGCTCCATCCGAGCAGCTTGTGCGGGGCGAGGCAGTAGACGAAGACCGACGCGGGCGGACCCGCGGGAAAGACGCGATCGGGAACCGATGCGAGGGAAACGCTGCGCTGCGCGTCGTCGATCAGCGCATGGCCGGCCGCCCCGTTCGGGGCCTGCTGCGCGCGGGCGCCGAGTGCGAAACCGGTGCCGGCCAGCAGCGCCGCGAGCCAGCGTCGCCGAGCGATCGCCGCGCGTACGTCATCGTACGGATCCGAATCCGTGCCTCGCGAGAATCGCCTGGCCATCGTCGGAGAGGATAAACCACGCCACGCGCCAGGCCGCTTCGGGCGAACCGCGCATCACCGTGATGCCGTACTGCGCGCCGACCGAGAGCTCGGGCGGAATCTGCACCGAGACGAGATCGGGGAAATCGCGCTTCGCGAGCAGCGCGTTCGTGCAGTAGGTGAGGAAGACGTCGGCCTTGCGCGTGGCGACGAGGTCGCCGTAGACGTTGCGATCCTTCGGCGGCGGCGGCGAGTTCGGCCCGCCGGTGAGCTGCAGCGCCTTCGCCTCGAGCGCGGCGCGTGCGCCGGGCCGCAGCGCTTCCGCGCGACCGAAGAGCTCCCACGCGTAGTCGCCCGAAGGGTCGGCCTTCGGCGTCGACGTGCCCAGCCGGACCGACGGATCGAGAATGCGCTCGAGCAGGTTCGACGACTGCACGCCCGTGTCGCCGCGCGTGAGCGCGCACAGCACGTTGCGCGTGAAGACCAGCGGCGCGACCGCCTTGCCCGCTTTCGCGAGGGCCTGCGGATGCTCGACGTTCGCCGACGCGAACACCTGCGCCGGCTCGCCCTTGGCGATCCGGTCGCGCAGCAGGCCGGAGGCGCCGTAGACGCGCTCGACCTTCACGGCCTCGCGGCGCTCGAACTCGTCGGAGGCCTCGTCGAGCGCGGCGCGCAGGCTTCCGGCGGCATGCAGCGAGACGGGCTGCCCGAAGGCGGCCTGCGGCGCGACCACCGTGCAGGTGGCGAGGGACAGCGCGGCGAACAACGGCCGGAACGGAAAAGGCATCGACATCGCGGCAGTCCTCGATGAGCGGGCGTCTGCGAGAATAGGCACATCTCTCCCGGGCATCCATATGCAGGCCCATGCATAAGTCCTCCGGAATCGTCGGCGTCGAGTTCCGCTACGAGTTCGCGCGCGAGCCGTCGGCGCTGCTGCGCAACACGTTTTTCGACGTGCTCGGCGCGGTCCGACACGAAGGCTCGATCGCGGCGGCGGCGCGAACGCTCGGGCTGTCGTACCGCCACCTGTGGGGATACCTGAAGGACCAGGAGACGCGGCTCGGGCGTCCGCTCGTGCACTGGGACAAGGGACGCGCCGCCCGTCTCACCGAGTTCGCCGAGAAGCTGCTGTGGGCCGAGACGCGCATCCGCGCGCGCCTCGCACCGCAGATCGAGAATCTCGCCGCCGACATCGGGCGCGAGCTGTCGATCGCGTTCAACGACGACGTGCGCATCGCCCGTTGCGTGGCGAGCCACGATCTCTCGCTGCCGCTGCTCAAGAACCTGTGCCGCGAGCGCGAGCTGCTGCTCGATCTTCGCTTCGAGGGCAGCCTCGCCGCGCTCAAGGCGCTGAACGAAGGACGCTGCGCCTTCGCCGGCATCCACCTGCCGCTGTCGCGGCCCGACCTCGCGGCGCGCGACTCGCACGTGCACCGCGCCTTCTCGCCGCTGCTGCGTCCGCGGCGGCACGCGATGCTGCGCGTGGCCCGGCGCACGCAAGGCCTGTTCGTCGCACGCGGAAATCCGCTGCGCATCGGCGGGCTCGCAGACCTGCTGCAGGTGCGCTTCGTGAACCGGGCGCCCACGACGGGCACGCGGGTGCTGCTCGACGAACTGCTCGCGCGCGAACGGATCGATCCCGATGCGATCCACGGGTACCGGCACGAGGAAGCGAACCACCTGGCAGTGGCCGCCGCGGTTGCCGCCGGCGCGGCCGATGCCGGCTTCGGCATCCAGGCCGCCGCCGCCGGCAAGAGCATCGACTTCATTCCGCTGGTCGTCGAGGACTACTTCCTCGTCTGCACCCGCGAGAGCCTCGACAGCACGGCCGCGCGCGAGATGGCCGCGCTCCTGTCGTCGCCGGCCTGGCGCGAGCGCATCGCGCAGCTGCCCGGCTATTCCGCCGCGGGCGCCGGCGAAGTCGTTGCGCCGGGCGCCACCCTGCCCTGGTACCGCTGAGGCGCCGGCGAGGCAGCTTCCCGTCGCGCCGGAACCGCAGGTTCAGGTGTCCTGGAAGACGATCGGGGGCACCTTGCCCGTCAGGTCGTGCGCCTTCTCGGCGATCTTCACCGCGATGCGCCGGGCGATCTGCCGGTAAGTCTGCGCGACCGTTCCGTTGGGATCGGCGACGACCGTCGGCTTGCCCGAATCGGCCTGCTCGCGGATGCGGATGTCGAGCGGCAGTCCGCCGAGATACTCGACGTCGTACTCCTTCGACATGCGCTCGCCGCCACCGGCACCGAAGATGTGCTCGACGTGGCCGCAGTTCGAGCACTGGTGCATCGCCATGTTCTCGACGATGCCGAGGATCGGGATGCCGACCTTCTCGAACATCTTCAATCCCTTCTTCGCGTCGATCAGCGCGATGTCCTGCGGCGTGGTGACGATGAC
>JBIQJM010000170.1:0-4568 GCA_044507525.1 Burkholderiales bacterium | reverse complement strand
CCGTGCAGCGGCGGGATCACGCTCTTGCCGTCCTTGGCGTGCAGGGCCTCCGGCGGGATGTCCTCGGCGACGAGCAGCTTGAGCCAGTCGAGCAGCTCGCTGGTGGAGGGCTTCTTCTTCAATCCGGGCAGCTCGCGCATCTGGAAGAACGCCTCGAGCGCCTCCTTCAGCAGCGTCTTCTTCAGGCCGGGGAAGTGCACGTCGACGATCGCCTGCATCGTTTCCTTGTCGGGAAACTTGATGTAGTGGAAGAAGCAGCGACGCAGGAACGCGTCGGGCAGCTCCTTCTCGTTGTTCGACGTGATCATCACGACCGGCCGGTGCCGGGCACGTATGAGCTGGCGCGTCTCGTAGACGTAGAACTCCATCCGGTCGAGCTCGCGCAGCAGGTCGTTCGGGAACTCGATGTCGGCCTTGTCGATCTCGTCGATCAGCAGCACCACCGGCTGGTCGGACTCGAAGGCCTGCCAGAGCACGCCCTTGACGATGTAGTTGTGGATGTCCTTGACGCGCTCCTCGCCCAGTTGCGAGTCGCGCAGCCGCGAGACCGCGTCGTATTCGTAGAGGCCCTGCTGCGCCTTCGTCGTCGACTTGATGTGCCATTGCAGCAGCGGCATGCCGAGCGCCGACGCGACCTCCTCGGCGAGCATGGTCTTGCCGGTGCCCGGCTCGCCCTTGATGAGCAGCGGGCGCTGCAGGCGGATCGCCGCGTTCACGGCGAGCTTCAGGTCGTCGGTGGCGACGTAGGTTTCGGTGCCCTGGAAACGCATGATTCTCGGCAGGTGCGGCCGTCGTGAAACGGCCGGTGGACGGGTGTGGCCGAGTATACGGGAACGCCCCGACCCGCCCGGTCGCTGGACTGGCTTCGAGCGACTCCGCTAGAATCCGACGAACCGCAAACACTACAAATGGCCTGCGCCGCCCGGCGCAAAGGCCGGAGACCCATGACCAACAAGAGGTTGATTGCCGCCGGATTCGCGGCGGCGATGCTGCTGCCATGCCTGGCCGTCGCCCAGGGCGCGACGCCTGCCCCGCAGCAGCAGGCGGCGGGCGATGCCCAAGCCGGCCGCAACAAGTCGTCGACGTGCATCGGTTGCCATGAGATTCCCGGCTACAAGTCGTCGTTCCCGAGCGTCTACCACGTGCCGCGCATCGTCGGGCAGAGCGCGCGCTACATCGAATCGGCGCTGCGCGCGTACCGCAAGGGAGATCGCAGTCATCCGACGATGTCGGCGATCGCCGCCGGCCTGACCGACAGCGACATCGCCGATCTCGCGGCGTACTACGGAACGGAATGAAGATGGCTGCCTCGAAGCTCCCGCGGATGAAAACCCGCTCTCTCGCGTGCGGCTCGGCGCTCGCGGCGCTCGTCGCGTTCGCGTTGCCGGCGCACGCCGACGACATCGAAGCCGGTCGCCAGAAAGCCGACGAGGTCTGCGCGGCCTGCCACGGCAAGGACGGCAACACGCCGATCGATCCCACGTATCCGAGGCTCGCCGGGCAGTACCAGGACTACCTCGAGCACTCGCTGCTCGACTACAAGAACGACCGGCGAAACAACCCGATCATGGGCGCGCAGGCCAAGCCGCTGTCGCGCGCCGACATCCGCAATCTCGCCGCCTTCTACGCGAGCCTGCCGGGCACGATCTCCAACCGCCCCTGAGCCGCACGCCATCGATGAGCGCCGCACCCGCATCCGCTTCCTTCGCCACCACCGATCTCTGCGACGCCAACGAGGCGCGTCTCGCCGCCGGCGAGATGCACGTGCTCCATCCGGTGTTCCGAGCGTTCGGCCGGAACGCACGCTTCGCCGGCCCGATCGAGACGGTGCGCTGCTTCGAGGACAACTCGGCGGTGCGCAGCGCGCTCGAGCAGCCGGGCGAGGGCCGCGTGCTCGTCGTGGACGGCGCCGGCAGCCTGCGCTGCGCACTGTTCGGCGGAAACCTGGCGCAGCTCGCACAGCGAAACGGGTGGTGCGGCGTTGTCGTCAACGGCTGCGTGCGTGACGTCGTCGAGATCGACGCCTGCGCGATCGGCGTCCGTGCGCTCGCCACGCATCCGCGCCGCAGCGACAAGCGCGGCAGCGGTTCCATCGGCAACACGGTCGAGATCGGCGGCGTGCGCATCGCAGCTGGCCACTGGTGCTACGCGGACGAGGACGGCATCCTCGTCAGCAGCGCGCCGCTCCTATAGCAGCCCCTCGAAGGCGACGCAGTCGACCTCGTCGCCCGCGGCGACCGAAGCCTGGTCGTGGTGCAGCACCACGATGCAGTTCGCCTCCGACATCGAGCGCAACACGCCGGAACCCTGGTTGCCGATGGGCTGCACTTCCATGCGCCCGTCGGCTCCCGGCTCCAGCCGTGCGCGCTGGTACTCGGTTCGTCCGGGACGCTTGCGCATCGGCTCGCGCGAGCGCGCGCGCACCCACGGCAGCGCCTGCGGCGAAGCGCCCATCATCTTCAGCAGCGCATCGCGCACGAGGAAGTGGAAGGTGATCATCACCGCCACCGGGTTGCCCGGCAGTCCGAAATAGCACGCACGGCCGATCCGTCCGAAGGCCATCGGCCGGCCGGGACGCATCGCGATGCGCCAGAACGCGACGTCGCCGACGCGCGCCATGACTTCGCGCGTGAAGTCGGCTTCGCCGACCGAGACACCACCCGACGAGACGATCGCGTCCGCCTCGGCGGCCGCGGTGCGCATCGCCTGCTCGAGCGCTTCGGGCGAATCGCGCACGACCCCGAGGTCGACGACCTCGACGCCGAGCCGCGTGAGCATCGCCCAGATCGTGTAGCGGTTGCTGTCGTAGATCTGTCCGGGGGCGAGCGTGTCGCCGATCGAACGAAGCTCGTCGCCGGTGGAGAAGAAGGCGACGCGCAGCCGCCGCCGCACGCCGATCTCGGGAATGCCGAGCGAGGCGAGCAGGCCGATGTCGGCCGGCGCGAGCCGCTTGCCCGCGCGCAAGGCGACTTCGCCGCTGCGCAGGTCCTCGCCGCGCAGCCGGCGGTTCTGGCCGCGCTCCTGTCCGGCGGGCACGACGACGACGTCGCCGTCGTGCCGGACGATCTCCTGGACGACCACCGTGTCGAGCGCGGGCGGCAGGATCGCTCCGGTCATCACGCGCAGGGCTTCGCCGCGCGCGAGCTCGCCGTCGAAAGCACGGCCGGCCAGTGCGCGGCCTGCGACGCGCAGCCGCGTATCGCCCTCGGCAGCGAGATCGTCGCCGCGCATCGCGTAGCCGTCCATCGCCGAGTTGTCGTGCGGCGGCACGTCGATCGTGGAGACGACATCGTGCGCGAGCACGCGCCCGAGCGCGCCGCGGATCGCGACCCGTTCGACGAGTGCGACCGGCTCGACGAAGCGCGCGATGAACTCGCGTGCGTGTTCGACGGGCAGCCAGGTCTTCGGATCGGAGTCGGACATCGCGCTCGCCGACTCGGCGAGCGTGCGCGCGGCGGTGCCGGTCATCGGGCGCGTCTCCCGCGCGCGCTCGTCGCCGCCTTCATGCGCGTTCCTCGTCGCGGAGTTCCTGCATCGTGTTCAGGTTGCGAAACGCCGCCGCGTCGGCGAAGTCGACCTCGACCACGCGCAGCGGTGCGTACCACGCGTCGATCTTGCGCCGGCCTTCGGACAGGAAGCGCTGCAGGTCGGGCAGCAGCGTGCGATCGACGAGCGCGAAGACGGGGTGCGCCTGCGCGCCGGTGCGCGCGACGGCGAGCCGGGCGCGTTCGTCGCCGGTGCCCGAGGCCTCGATCGCGGCGGCGAGCCGCGCGACGAGGTCGAGCGGCAGGAACGGCGAATCGCAGGGAACGGTCGCCACCCAGGGCGAGCGCGCCTGCGACATGCCCGCGTGCAAGCCGGCGAGCGGGCCGGCGAAGCCTTCGAGCGCGTCGGGTGCGACGGGCCAGCCGAACGCGCCGTAGCGCTCGAGATTGCGGTTCGCGTTGACGATCAGGGCGCCGACCTGCGGCGCGAAGCGCGCGAGCGCGTGCTCGATCATCGGCCGGCCGCGGAAGGGCTGCAGTCCCTTGTCGACGCCGCTGCCGTCGTCGCTCATGCGCCGGCCGAGGCCGCCGGCTAGCACGATGCCGGTGACGTCTTCGCGCCGGATCGACCGTGGCATCGCGGGGGAGTCGGTCGGCCTGCGCGCGTTCGTCATCGGCGGCCCGCGCTCAGGCGAAGGCGCGCACCGGCTGGCGCACGAAGCGCCCGGCGCCCGTGAAGAGCAGGTAGTGCTTGCCCTGGCAGCGCCCGACCATCGTCAGTCCGACGCGCGCGGCGATCTCGTAGCCCATCTGCGTCAGCCCCGAGCGCGACAGCAGGAAGGGGATGCCCATCTGCGCGCACTTGATCACCATTTCCGAGGTGAGGCGGCCGGTGGTGTAGAAGATCTTGTCGGCGGCGCTTACCGATTCCACCCACATCCAGCCGGCGATCGCATCGACCGCGTTGTGCCGGCCGACGTCCTCGACGAAGCGCAGGATCTCGCCGCGGTCGGCGCCCGCGTTCGAGCACAGCGCGCAGCCGTGCACCGCGCCGGCCACCTTGTAGATCGACTCGTGCCGGCG
>JBIQJM010000027.1:0-32122 GCA_044507525.1 Burkholderiales bacterium | reverse complement strand
CCGAGAAGCTGCGCGCACGCATGGGCGGCGTCGACATCTTCTACGACCACGGCTATGCCGCGCTCCTGCTCGACGGCAAGTGGGTGAAGGCTGTGCCGGCGTTCAACATCGAGCTGTGCGAGCGCTTCGGCGTTCGCCCCACCGATTTCGACGGAACCGACGACGCGCTCTACCAGGAGCACGATGCGCACGGCCGGCGCCACATGCAGTATCTCGCGGACCACGGCACGTGGTCGGACCTGCCGCTGCAGCAGGTGCGCGACGACTTCGCGGCGAAGTACCCGGGAAGCGAATTCGCTGCCGGGGCCGACGCGCCGGTGGAGCGATTCGAGGACGAAACGCCGATTCGCTGACCCGGGAAGCAACGCGCGAAGGAATCGCGGTCGATTCCTTCGTGCGTTCCCGGTTCAGTTGCGCGCACGGGGCAGCAGCACGCTTCCCATCGCGACCAGCACCGCGGCGAGCGCCGCCCAGTCGGTCCACAACGCGGTCTCGCCGAGCAACACGGTCCCGGAGAACAGGCCGAGCACCGGGATCTGCATGATCGACAGCCCGCTCGCCACCGGCGGCAGGATCGTCGCCAGGCGAAACCATGCCGTCTGCGCGAAGGCGAAGATCACGGTGGCGTTGAAGAGCACGGCGCCCCAGGCGGCGGCATCGCCGGGCAGTTGCGCCCACCGGGGGCGCTCGAGGGTCGCGGCGATCGCGAGCGATACGACGAGCGCGCCGACGAGCGACCAGAAGGTGATCGCCAGCACGTGCATCCGCGTGCGACGCCGCCGCATCCGGTGCGTGCCGTAGCCCCAGACGATCGCCGCGGCGAGCATCAGCACGGTGCCGAGCGGCCGGCCGGCCATCGTCGTCAGCTCGTCGACGAGCAGCAGCAGCACGCCGAGCGCGGCCGCGCCCACGCCGATCCACAGCCGCGGCGAAGGATGTTCGCCGTACAGCAGGATGCCCAGCAGCGCCGCCCAGATCGGCATCGTGTACGCGAGGATCGCCGCACGCCCGGACGACAGCAGCAGCAGGCCGTAGCTCGTCAGCACGATCCACAGCGCCATGTTGGTGACGACGAGCACGAGCAACTCGCCGACGTCTTCGCGCGGCACGCGCAGCGACACGCGCATCGAGCGGGCGATCACGCCCACCAGCGGAACCGCCCCGAGCATGCACAGCAGCCGGAAGGTCATCGGGGGGAAGCCGGTGACGCCGAGCTTCATCACCGGCCAGTTCACGCCCCACGCAAGCGTGAGCAGCGCGAGCAGCCCGAGGTCGCGGGCAGACAGTCGGAACGAGGCGATCATCGGTGCACTAGAATCGGCCACCCGGATTGCGGAGCGGATCGGTGAGTTTCGTCTTGACCCTCGAAGCGGCGTGGCGCGATGCCGACTCGATGCTGTGCGTCGGCCTCGACCCCGACACCGCCCGCCTGCCCGCTTCGCTGCGCGGCCGGCCCGACGCGATCTTCGAGTTCTGCCGCGCGATCGTCGACGCAACGGCGCAGTATGCCTGCGCATTCAAGCCGCAGATCGCCTACTTCGCCGCGGCACGTGCCGAAGACCAGCTCGAGGCGCTGATCGCGCACGTCCACCGCACCCATCCCGGCAAGCCCGTCGTGCTCGACGCCAAGCGCGGCGACATCGGCGCGACTGCCGAGCGCTATGCGATCGAGGCCTTCGAGCGCTACCGCGCCGATGCCGTCACGGTGAATCCGTACATGGGATTCGATTCGATCGAACCGTGGCTCGCCTGGCGCGACCGGGGCGTCTTCCTGCTGTGCCGGACCTCCAACCCCGGCGGCAGCGACCTGCAGGCGCTCGACGTCGGCGGCGAGCCGCTGTTCGAGCGCGTGGCGCGGCTGGCCGCCGGCAACTGGAACACGAGCGGACAGCTCGGGCTCGTCGTCGGCGCCACCTTTCCGGCGGAGCTCGCACGCGTGCGCGGGCTCGTCGGCGAGATGCCGCTGCTCGTGCCGGGGATCGGTGCGCAGGGCGGCGACATCGACGCCACGGTGCGCGCGGGCGGCGCCAGGATGCTCGTCAATTCGGCGCGCGCGATCCTGTATGCGAGCGAGGAAGAGGACTTCGCCGATGCCGCGGCGGCCGTCGCCCGCGACACGAGGGACGCGCTGCGCACGGCGCGCCGAAGCGCCCAGGTTTTGACAGGAACCGCTTCGACTTCGTAGAATAGTCGGTTCCCTGGCGCATTAGCTCAGTTGGTTAGAGCGACGGAATCATAATCCGCAGGTCCGGGGTTCGAGTCCCTGATGCGCCACCACCTCTTTGCGCGCTGCCCGCCCATCCGGTTCGCCGGGTCGGCGGGCAGTTTGCCTTGATCGGGCCGCTCAGGCAGACCCCAGCCGCCCGATCCCCCCGACCGCTTCCACCCGGCCGGCTGCGCGCAACACCGCCCACAGCGTTGCGGAGTTGCTGGTGATCACCGGTTTGCCCAGCTCCTCCTCGAGCCGCGCGACGAGGCCGAGCGCAGGGAAATCCGTGCAACTGACGATCACGCCGTCCGCATCGGCCCGGTCGACCGAGCGGATGTGATCGAGAATCGCCTTCTCCGGAACGCGCGCGATCTGCGCGTACTCGTGCGGTCCGCCGGCCCCGATGCCGAGTCCCTCGACGGCGCACACGGCGATGTCGTTGCCTTCGAGGAACGCGACCTCGTGCGCGTTCAACGCATCGTGGTAGGGCGTTGCCAGGGCCACCCGCACGACGCCGAGCGAACGGCAGGCATGCACGAGCGCCGGAGCGGTGGCGACGGCAGGCACCCCGGCCAGCGACGACATGAACCCTGCCAGGCGGTCGAGCGGGTTGACCATCGATCCCGCCGTGCAGCAGTAGGCGAGCACGTCGATGCCGGCGCGAGAGAGGATTGGAATCCGCTCGCGCAGGTCGTCGTACAGGCGCTCGCGGCCCGCCTCGGTGCCGGCGTCCTCGTGCAGGGCCATCCGGGTCAGCCGGAGCCGGACCTTCGCGGGAAGGACGGATCGCCACTCCGCTTCGTTCACGGAGTTCGTCGGGGGAACGATCATGCCGACCCGCAGCGGCCGGTCGACCTTTGCCTCCGCGCCATTCGAACGCGTCGGCAGGCAGCGGCTCTCGTCGGTCGTTTCCACGGGTTGCGGTCGCAGCGAAGCTAGCGGGCGCCCAGGCCGATCGAGGTGACCCCGGGCACCAGGCCGACGAACAGCGCGAAGCCAATCATGATGAACAGGAAGGGAAGCGAGTACCAGGCGACCCGCCCGATGCTTTCCTTGCTGATGGTGCTCGTCACGAAGAGGTTGAACCCGACCGGCGGAGTGATCTGCGCCATCTCGATGACGATGACCAGGAAGATGCCGAACCAGATCTTGTCGAAGCCGGCCTGCAGCACGAGCGGCATCGTGACCGGCAGCGTGAGCACCAGCATGGAGAGTCCGTCGAACAGGCAGCCGAGGACCATGTAGAGCACGATGAGGACGACGACGACGCCCATCGGCGAAAGATCCCATTCGGCGACGGCCCTCGCCACGGACTGCGGGATGCCCAGCATCGCCGCGGCCACCGACAGGAAGACCGCGCCGATCATGATGAGGATGATCATGCAGGTCATGTTCACGGCGGCGAGCGCTGCGCCTGCGAGCCTTTCGCGGTTCAGCGTGCGCTGGCCGACGCCCAGCAGGATCGCGCCGGCCGCGCCGACCGCAGCAGCCTCGGTCGGACTCGCGAACCCGAAGTACATCGATCCGATGACCGCCCCGATGAGCACCAGCAGCGGTACCAGTTGCAGGATCGCCCGCGCACTTCCCTCGGGCAGTTCGCTCCGGGTCCTCGACGCGCCCCTGGCATAGGTGGCGATCACGATGTAGGTCGAGAACAGGCCGGCAAGCATCACCCCGGGCACGATGCCGGCGACGAACAGCTGCAGGATCGAGGTGTCCGACAGCATGCCGTAGATGATCAGCGGGATGCTCGGCGGAATCAGGAACCCCAGGGTCGCCGAGCCGGCGAGCGAGCCGATCCCCAGCGATCGGGAGTAGCCGCGCGACTCGAGTTCGGGCAGCGTGATCCGTCCGACGGTCGCCGCCGTAGCGGCCGAGGATCCGCACATCGCCGCGAAGATCATGGAGCCGGCGACGTTGATGTGCAGCAGGCCGCCCGGAAAGCGCCCCAGGATGGGAGCCAATCCCTTGAACAGGATCTCGCCCGCCTTCGTGAAATGCAGGATCTCGCCCATCAGGATGAAGAGCGGCAGGGCGATCAGTTCGGGGCTGGTGAGCGTGTTCCACACGTTCTGGGCCAGCAGGTCGGAAACCGGGAGCGAACGAAAGAACTCCAGCGACACCACCCCGACCCCGATCAGGGAGAGTCCGATCCAGATTCCGCTGCCGATCAGGACGACCAGCAGCAGCAGGACGAAGGCCGACGCGCCCAGCATGCTATTCACCCATCCCGGATTCGTGGCTGGCGAGCGAGGGATCGGCGACCAGGCGGGCGAGTCGCGACAGGACCGAGAGCGCGAACAGGCAGAACGCCAGCGCGAGCAGGGCTTGCGGCAGCACGAGCGGCGTCTCGCTCGGATAGAACGATTGCACGTTCGACACCCACGACCGGTATGCCAGGCCGACCATCGCCGACGCGAGGAACACCGCGATCACCACCGACGCCGCCGTGGCCACGACTTCCAGCAGCCAGCCCAGCCGCCGCGGAAGCGCGCGCTGGACGACGGTCACGCGAATATGGACGTTGCTCGCCAGGGCCTGCGACATGCCGAGGGCCGCGATGACGGCCAGGTTGTAGGTGCTGAGCTCGTAGTTGAAGCCCAGCTCCATCCGGAAGATCCCGCCGAACACGATCTCGACCGCGATCTGCGCGAGGAGCACGTACATCAGGAGGGCGGCCAGCCTGCCGCTGGCGCGCCCCGCCCCGTCGATCAGGGAATGAAGTGTTCTCATCTGGCGCCGTTCCGGGGCCGCACCGTTGACCCGCGCGGGCGCGCAGGGCGCTCGGGGAATCCGGGTTACTGTCGCCCGGTACGCTTGCGGTACGCGTCGACGACTTCCCGGGCGGTGCTGCCGCCGGAAGTGACGAACTCGTCCCACATGGGCTTGGCCACCTTCTGCATCTCGGCGGTGAACTCGGCGGTCGGCTGCACCATCACCATCCCATGCCGGGCCAGCGCGGCGAGGTTCTCGGCATCCTCGGCTGCGCTGCTCTCCCAGTACTTCGCCTCCACTTCCTTCGCGATCGTCATCACGGCGCTGCGCTGCTCCGGGCTGAGCTTCTCGAAGGCGGCACGGTTGACCGACAGCGCGTTCGTCGCCCACAGGTGGTTGGTCCGGTGGATGTACTTCGAGAACTCCCAGAACTTGCCGTCCATCGCCGACGGAGACGACGTGGCAACCGCTTCGATCCGTCCGGTGGCGAGGGCCGGAACCACGTCACCCCATGCCATCTGGACCGGCGACATGCCGAGCTTGGCCATGAAATCGGTGATCAGCTTTCCCTGCGTGCGGATCTTCACCCGCGCAAGATCGGCGATCGTATCGGCGCGCTGCTTGGCGAAGATGTTCTGGCTCGGCCACGGAATCAGGTAGAGCAGGACCTGGTCGTGCTTGCGGTAGATCCTCTCGAACTCCGGCCGCGCGTACTCGTGCAGGATGCGAAGCTCGTCGAGGTCGTTCACGAGGAACGGCAGCGTCTCGATGCTGAGGAACGGCTCCGTGCCTGCCTGCTGGAAAAGGGACATCTCGCCGATCGGCACGACCCCGGACTTCACGGCGGCGAGGATGTCGGGCCCCTTGTGACCGAGCGCACCGCCGGCATGCACGGTGATCGCGAGGTCTCCGTTCGTCGCTTCGCCGACGCGCTTCGCGAATTCCTGCGCGGCCCGCGTATGCAGGTTGCCGTCGGGCCAGACGATGGTCATGTCCCATGCGGTCTTCGCGGCGACGGCCGCGGAACAACTCATCGCCAGCAACCACGCAGCGGCGATGCGGCCGAGCAAACGAGCGCTCATCGATTCTCTCCAACGAGGGGGGTGGAAGTCGCGGATCAGGCGCCCTGTCCGGGGGCGTCGATCGGCGCAAGGATCGGGCAGTTTTCTTCCTTGCTGACCAGGTCGTACACGAACAGGAACTTGGCCATTCCCGTCAGGATTCCGGCGGTCAGCCCGAGCTCGAAGATCTCGGCGTCGTCGAAATGCTCCCGGAGCGTCGCGTACAGCGCGCGGTCCAAGGTGCCCTGCATGTTGGGCAGCTTGACCTGGTCGGCAAGGCGAAGGACGGCCCGCTCTTGCGCCGAGAACACCGGGGAATCGACGTCCTGCAGGGCATCGATCTGTTCCTGGCGGATGCCGGCCGCCAGCGCCTTGCGCTCGTTTCCGCGATTGCAGAACCCGCAGCCGTGCTCCGTCGACAGCTTGATGCGCAACAGTTCCTTCAGGCGCACGGGAATGCGTCCGCCGTAGAAGACCTTGGCGTAGAAGCTGTCGTAGTACCAGGACAGCAGCTCCGGCGCGTTGGCGGCTACGCCGATGAAGGTCGCCTCGCCCCGGACCCGCATGTCTTCATCCCAACGGGCGGCCGCGGCTTCGGGCATCTGGTCGCGGTCGACGACTCTCAGTAGCGGGTCCGGCACGTCTTTACCTCCGATTCGAGTTGCACCGCCGCGGGGCGCAGGACAGCTTGAGGGCGCATGATTGTCGACAATCTAGCCGGCAGTCAAGTCCTTTATGGCCTTTCATCCGGGTTTTCGTATACAATCCGCCCGGCTACGCCCAATCAATCCCGGAGGCCCAATGTCCGATTCGCTCGGATGGCGGCACAAGTTCGCGGTCCTGGTGCCGTCGACCAACACCAGCGTGCAACCCGAGTTCGACGCGATGCGTCCGCCGGGCGTCACGAACCACATCAGCCGAATCCGGATCCCCAACATCCCGCTCCACGATGACGCGGACTTCGACCGCCTGATCGCGCTGATCGCCGAAGCGCAGAACGAGGCCGTCGACGCGGCCATGTCCTGCGAGCCCGATCGCCTGGTCCTGGGAATCTCCGCCGAAACCTTCTGGGACGGCCTGGCCGCCAGCCGGAAGCTGAAGGCGGACCTCAACGAGCGCACCGGCTTGCCGGTATCGATGGGATCGGAAGCCTGCGAAGCGGCATTCCGGGTCCTGGACATGAAGCGGATCGCGGTGGTCACGCCCTACCAGCCGGTCGGCGACAGGAACGTGGTGCGCTTCTTCGAGGAGACCGGTTTCGAGGTGCGGCGGATCAAGGGGCTGCGTTGCGAGAGCCCGGTGAAGATCGCCCACGTGTCGACGGCCCGGTTGCGCGATGCGCTGGTCGAACTCGACGGCGACGACATCGACGGCCTGGTCCAGGTGGGGACGAACCTCGCCATGGCGCGCCTGGCGGCGAGCGCGGAGACGTGGCTGGCCAAGCCGGTCGTCGCCATCAATACCGCGATCTACTGGCATGCGCTGCGGCAATCCGGCGTGACCGATCGCATCGAGGGCTTCGGCGCCCTTCTCGAACGCCATTGATCGCCGAGAGACCGATGGAAACCGTCGCCTCCCGCATCTACGGTGCGATTCGAGAGCAGATCATCAACGGCGAGTACGAGCCGGGCAGTCACATCACCGAGCAGAGGATCGCCGCCCAGTTCAAGGCCTCGCGCACGCCGGTACGAGAAGCCCTGCGGCAGCTGGTGGCCGACGGCTTCGCACGGTTCACGCCGAACAGCGGAACCGTGGTGCGGCAATGGACGCCCGAGCAGATGCGGGAGATCTTCGAGCTGCGCGTCCTGGTCGAGAGCGAGATCGCCGCCCATGCGGCGCAACGGATCGACGAAGCGGAGATCGATGCCCTGCTCCGATTGCAGGACGCCATCGAGGATCCGGGCACCGACGACAGGGCCGGCTACCTGGCCCGCGTGGGCAGGCTCAATCGCGAGTTCCACCGCGGCATCGCGCTGGCCAGCCGGAACGAACGACTGCTGGGCACGCTGGCCAATGCCATCGAAGCGCCGATCGTGCAGCAGACGTTTCGCCGCTACACGCCGCAGCAGCTCACGCGCAGCTTCCACCACCACCGGGAACTCATCGATGCCTTTCGCGCCCGCGACGGCGCATGGGCGAAAAGCGTGATGAGCGCCCACATCCACTCTGCGAAGCAGGCCCTGCTCGGGAAGGTCGACGATGCCGCAGCCTGATTCGGACCTTCGTGCAGCGGAGTCCCTCGAGCGCAACTACGCCAACGGGGCCTTCGGGAAGTCGCTCGGCTTCGGCACGCGGCAGGCGCTCGTGCTGATCGACTTCGCGCAGGCCTACTTCGTTGCCGGCTCGCCGCTCTTCGCGAACTGCCCCACGGTGCTCGAGAACGCGCGTGCGCTGCTGGACTGGGCGCGGCAGCGCCGGTTCCCGGTGTTCCACACGCGCGTCGAGTACCGGCCGGACGGCATCGACGGCGGCGTCTTCTTCCGGAAGATCCCGGCGCTCGAGGTGTTCCGCACGGGCAGCCCGCTCGCCGAGTTCGTGCCTTCGCTGCGACCGACCGCCACCGAGCCGGTCGTGACGAAACAGTACGCGAGCGCGTTCTTCGGTACTTCGCTGTCCAGCATGCTGCGCGCGCTGGGCGTCGACTGCGTCCTGCTGGCCGGCATGACGACGAGCGGATGCGTGCGGGCCAGCGCGGTCGATGCGATCCAGCTCGGCTTCGTTCCGATCGTCGTCGGCGACGCCTGCGGCGACCGGCATCCGCGACCTCACGAAGCCAATCTCTTCGATCTCGACGCGAAATACGCCGACGTCATGACGCTGGCCCAGGCGCAAGCCGCGCTCGACCACTGAACCGCGCGCTCGCCCGCGCCCGCTGCAATGGCTCTCGATCACATCACAGTCATCGACCTCACCCACATGCTGTCCGGTCCCTACGGGACGATGCTGCTCGCCGATCTCGGTGCGCGCACCATCAAGGTGGAACCACCGGGAACCGGCGAGGGTACCCGCCGACTGCTCGAGACGGACCCCGACTACTCGCGCGACGGCATGGGGGCCTACTACCTCACGCTCAACCGCAACAAGCAGAGCGTCTGCATCGACCTCAAGAGCGAGACGGGCAAGGAGGTCTTCCTGGACCTCGTGCGCCATGCGGACGTCGTCTACGACAACTTCAGCGTGGGCGTTCCCAAGCGGCTCGGCATCGACCACGCATCGCTGGCCAAGGTGAACCCGCGCATCATCACCTGCTCCGTCACCGGGTTCGGCGAGACCGGCCCGGAGACGCAACGTCCCGCGTTCGACCAGGTCGTGCAGGCGATGGGCGGCGGAATGTCGATCACCGGCACGCCCGACACCGGCCCGACGCGCAGCGGCATTCCGATCGGCGACCTGGGCGGCGGCGTGTTCGGAACCGTGGGAATCCTCGCGGCGCTCGCCGAGCGCGAACGCACCGGTCGCGGACGGCACATCGATGTCTCCATGCTCGACGTGCAGATCTCGCTGCTGAACTACATGGCGACGATGTGCCTGATGTCGGGCCACGTTCCGCAGGGGATCGGAAACGGGCACTTCGTGCACGTTCCCTACAACAGCTACCCGACGGCCGACGGCCACATCATCGTGGCCTGCATCGGCGACGCGTTCTTCGAACGTTTCGCCGAGTTCATGGCCATCCCCGAGCTGCTCGATCCGGCGCTTCGCGAGCAGCCCGTGCGCTTCGCGGCCAAGGCTCGCATCGATGCGCTCCTGTCGGAGAGGTTCCGGACCCGCAGCACCGACCACTGGCTGTCCGAACTGCGGGCAGCTCGCATTCCCTGCGGTCCGGTCAACGACATCCAGCAGGCGCTCGACGATCCGCAGGTGCGCGCCCGCGAGATGGTGGTCGACGTCGAGCTGAAGAACGGCGAGACGCTGCGCATGCCGGGCAATCCGATCAAGTTCGCCGGCGAATCGCCGCAGCGCTACGGCTGCCCGCCGGCGCTGGGCGAGCACACGCGGGAAGTGCTGTCGGATCTGCTCGGCTACGGCCCGGAGAAGCTGGCGCGGCTGTACCGCGAGGGCTCGATCGCGTGAGTTCCCTTCCACCAGCCGACCGCGAAGCAGCGCGAAGGCAATGGATCCACGTGACGGACGTATCGCCGCGCGACGGCCTGCAGAACCAGCCGATCGCGGTCGACACGCAAGCCAAGCTCGAGTTGATTCGCCTGCTCGCTGCGGCCGGCGTTCGAAGCGTCGAAGCCACCAGCTTCGTCTCCCCGAAAGCGGTTCCCCAGATGGCGGATGCGCCCGAGTTGCTGGCGCAGGTGCAGGAGCGCCTGCCCGAACTTCGGACCTCGGTGCTCGTGCCCAACCTCAAGGGCCTCGAGCGCGCCAGGGCCGCCGGTGCGCGCGAGATCGCCGTCGTCCTCTCGGCGACCGAGACGATGAACCGCAGGAACATCAACATGGGCCTGGCGCAGGCCTGCGAGGTCTGCGAGCAGACGCTGCAGGAAGCGCACGCGCTCGGTATCCGCACCCGTGCCTACGTCGCAGTCGCGTTCGAGTGTCCGTTCGAGGGCCTGGTGCCGCTCGACACGGTCCTGTCGCTCGCCCGGCGCATGCACGCGGCCGGCGCCCACGAGGTGGTCATCGCCGACACGATCGGCGCAGCCTCGCCCGGCATGGTGAGGGAGCGCATGGGCAAGCTCACGCAACTGATCCCGGCCAGCGACCTCGCGGCGCACTTCCACGACACCCGGGGCATGGGCCTGGCGAATGTCTGGGCTGCCCTCGAGGCCGGCATTCGCCGCTTCGACGCCAGCGTCGGCGGGATCGGCGGTTGCCCGTTCGCCCCCGGCGCATCCGGCAACCTCGCCACCGAGGACCTCGTCCTGATGGCCGAACGCAGCGGCCTGTCGACCGGCATCGTCGTCGACGGCCTGCTCGAGGCGATCGACTTCGCCGAGGCGCAACTGCGACGCCCGCTGGGCGGACGTGCGATCGCGTGGCTTCGTCGAGCGCGGGAGCGGCAGGCCGACGATCGCGGCGCCCGACCCTAGCGCATCCTGCCGACGCAGCCTCGCTGCGCGACGCCGCGGCGGAAAATCCGCTCGACCCGGGTGGTACACTTCGCGCGGTGGAGCGTCCGAGACACGAGTCCACACCGCGCAGTCATACGAGAGAGGTCTTCCATCGGGGGCGAGTCCCCGAGGCGAAGCGGGCGCACACCTCGTGCCCCGTCCGGGTGCCCGGCCCGGCTCTCCCACAGCCGCCTTGCGAAACGCGGCGGATCGCCGCGACACCGCGGAGGACCCGACCGGCTGCGGCTGCACCGGCCTCCTGCAGTTGATCCGCCGTACGCGGATCGTCGAACGAACCAGCGCCGGCTGGCGACGAAACGATGCGCTGCATGAGGCGCCGTGCGCGGTCGACCACAACCGAGCAAAGGAGAAATCCTCATGACTGCATCGCAGCCGCTGTACGACATCCGCTTTCCCGCGGCCGACTGTCGCGATCTCACGCAGGACGAAGCCTTCTTCTACCTGTACGAGAACGGCAACCAGCAGAAGCTGCGCTTCCACGACTACGACCTGATCTACCAACGCCCCGGGCTCTACGAGCAGCTGTTCTACAAGCGCCTGCGCTGCTCTTCGCCTGCGAAGGCCGCGGAGCTGCTCTCGCGGGTGCTGGTCAACAACAACGAGCACATCAACGGCCTGCGCGTGCTCGACCTCGGCGCAGGAAACGGCATGGTCGGCGAGCTGCTCGACGCCGCACGCGTGGTGGGGATCGACATCTCCGAAGCCGCGAAGAGCGCCTGCGAACGCGACCGCCCGCATGCCTACGACGCCTACTACGTCAAGGACCTCAGCCGCCCCGATCGCGCCACGCTGGCCGAGCTGCAACGCTGGAACTTCAACTGCATGACGTGCATCGCCGCGCTCGGCTTCGGCGACATACCGGTGCCGGCCTTCGCGCACGCGTTCAACCTGGTGTCGAACGCGGGCTGGGTGGCGTTCAACATCCGCGACACCTTCATGTACGAAGGCGACCGTTCCGGCTTCTCGCGGCTGATCAAGCACCTGCTGGCGATCGACACGATGGAGCTGCACCATCTCGAGCGCTACCGCCATCGCCTGTCGAGCGAAGGCGATCCGCTCTTCTACTACATGCTGGTCGCGCGCAAGCGCAGCGACATCGACGAGCGCGTGATCGACGAATTCCGGTCGCAATGAACCCGCATCGCCGCGGCTTCAGGGCGCGGTGATCAGGCCCTCCCGGCGCATCCAGTCGAACGCGACCCGCGCAGGGTCCTCGCCGTCGACGTCGACCCGGCGATTGAGCTCCTGCTGCTGCGGGTTCGTGAGCCTCGACGAGATGCTGCGAAGGATCTGCGCCAGTTGCGGGTACTGCTCCAGCGTGCCGGTGCGCACGACCGGAGCCGCGTTGTAGGCGGGAAAGAATCCCCGGTCGTCCTCGAGGACCTCGAGGCCGAGCGAGGCGATGCGGCCATCGGTGGCGAACACCTCGCCGAAATTGCACACCCCCCGCGCGGTCGCCTCGTAGACGGCGCCGATGTCGAGGATCGTCACGTTGGCCGTCGGGACGCCGTCGGCGGCGCCGAGCGCGAGCCCGTATGCCTGCAGCATCGGCTTGAAGCCGTCGGGACGCGAATTGAACTCGGCGTCGACGCAGAAGGTGCGCGCGCCCACGGGAAGCTGCGCGAGTTGCGACAACCGCGAGATCCCGCCGAGCGCCGGCACCGCGCCGGCCCGCACGGCGAAGGCGTAGGTGTTGTCGAGCCGGGCGGGTTCCAGCCAGCTCAGGCCGTTCTCCTCGTCCTCGTCGCGCACGGCCTCGTACTGGAGGCGCTGGTCCGGAACGGCCTTCGCGTGGCCGAGATACGTCAGCCACGCGGTCCCCGTGTAGTCCCAGACGAGGTCGGCGTCCCCCTCGAGCATCAGTTCGCGCACCGCCACGCTCCCGGGCACGTTCGACATGTCGGTCACCTCGAAGCCGGCCACCCGTGCGGCGAGCACGGCCATCTTGGCGAGGATCAACGCCTCGGTGAAGTTCTTCGACGTGACGGTGAGCGACGCCCGCGCAGGAAGGTCCTCGATCGGCCGGATCGAACCGGGCGCCGCATCGGGGACGAAGCTGTCCGCCGGCTGCAGTCCGCAGGCGGCGATCGACAACGCGCCCGCGAGCACGACGATCGCCGGCGCCGTGCGCCGGATCCGATGCATGCATGCCCCGGACGTCGACACCGGCCGCACCTACAGGCCCCGAGGACGCGCGTAGTGCTCGAAGACCCGGCCCGCCCAATCGACGAGCAGCGCGAGCAGCGCGATCAACAGCGCACCCGAGACCAGCACGCTCGGCAGGAACAGCGTCACCCCGGTCGTGATCAGCAGTCCGAGACCCCCCGCGCCGACGAAGGTGGCGAGCGTCGCCGAGCCGACGACCAGCACGAGCGCGGTCCGGATCCCGGCCAGCATCACCGGAACCGCGAGCGGCAGTTCGATGCGCCACAGCACCGAGCGCGCGCTCATCCCCATTCCACGGCCCGCTTCGACGAGCCGCGGATCCACGCCCTGGATGCCCACCATCGTGTTCCTCAGCACCGGAAGTGCGGCATAGGCGACGAGTGCGGCCACGGCCGTCCAGAAGGTGAATCCGAGCCAGAAGGCGAAGAGGACGATCAGCCCGACCACCGGTGCCGCCTGGCCGGCGTTGGCGACGGCGAGCACGGCGCCGCTCGCACGCGCGAAGGGGCGTCGCGTCAGCACGATGCCGAGCGGAATGGCCACGGCCAGGACGAGCACGGTCGAGACGAAGGTCAGCGCGAGGTGCTCGCCGGTGTACGCGAGCAGATCGCGCGGATTGAGCGTGGCGCGCTCCGTCGGCGACAGTTGCGCCGTCGACAGCCAGGCAGCGAACGCGCCCAGGATGACGAGAACCGCGACGGGCTGGACGACCAGGCTGCGCCGGGTCGATCCGTCCGCGGCCGCCGGCCTGCACGGGGCGTCATGCATCCGGCGTCTCCCGGCTCGCGACGGAGTCCGCGTTCGTGCCGACCGGCGCCGCGAGCTCGGTGGACCTCGCGGCGGCGCGCACGCGCGCAATGGCTTCCATGACGACCTCGACCGTGATCACGCCGAGGAAGGCGTTGCCTCGCCCCGTGACCAGCGCGGCGCCGGCACTCGAAGCGAGCATCGTGTCGAGCGCGTCGCTCAGCGTGGATCCCTGCACGACGAGCGGCAGTTCGGGATTCGTCCTTTCCGCGATCACGGCGATCTGCGACAACTGGCGCCGCGACAGCCAGTCGGAAGGACGCCCGCGGCGATCGACGACGACGACGTGGCCGTGGCCGGCGCGCTCGACGCGCGCCAGCACCTCCGCGGCTCGCTCGCCGGGCGAAGCGGTCACGGCGCCGGCCAGCGCCACGTCGCGCACCCGCGTCAGCGCCAGCTGCTTCAGTCCGGCGCCCGATCCGATGAAATCCGCGACGAACGCGTTCGCCGGCTGCGCGAGGATCCGCTCGGGCGTGTCGTACTGCACGATGCGCGCGCCCTCGGAGAAGATCACGATCCAGTCGCCCAGCTTCATCGCCTCGTCGAAGTCGTGCGTGACGAAGACGATCGTCTTCTGCACTTCCTCCTGGATCCGCAGCAGTTCGTCCTGCAGGCGCTGGCGCGTGATCGGGTCGACCGCCCCGAAGGGTTCGTCCATCAGCAGCACGGGCGGGTCCGCCGCCAGCGCACGCGCGACGCCGACGCGCTGCTGCTGCCCGCCCGAAAGCTCCCTCGGATAGCGCGTGCGATACAGCGCGGGATCGAGCGAAACCAGCTCGAGCAGCTCGTCGACGCGCCGGGCGATCGCCGCCCTGGACCATCCGAGCATCTTCGGGACGATCGCGATGTTCGCGGCGACCGTCATGTGCGGAAAGAGTCCGCCCGACTGGATGACGTACCCCATGCGTCGGCGAAGCGCGTCTCCGTTCCGTCCGGTGACGTCTTCGCCGCCCAGCAGGATGCGGCCCGAGTCCGGCTCGACGAGGCGATTGATCATCTTCAACGTCGTCGTCTTGCCGCATCCCGAAGGGCCGACGAGCATCACGACGCGGCCGGCCGGGATTTCGAGCGTGAGGCGATCGACGGCCGGCTTCGACTGGCCCGGATAGCGCTTGGTGACCCGGTCGAGCAGGATCGTGCCGGAGGCGGGCGGCTCTCCCCTTTCGCTAGTCGTCGGCACGGACCCCTCGCGAGATGGTCAGCCGGCCGAGGCCGGCGAGAAGGAGGTCGAGCACGAGCGCGACGACGATCACGCCGACCACTCCGACCACGACCGACTCGAAGGAGTTCGCTCCGCCCAGGCGCGACAGTCCGGAGAAGATGAACGTGCCCAGCCCCGGACCCAGCGCGTAGGCCGCCACCGCGGCGATGCCCATCGCCATCTGCGCCGACGTGCGCACGCCGGCCAGGATGACCGGCCACGCCAACGGGAACTCGATCGTCAGCAAGGTGCGCATGCGGCTCATGCCGACGCCGCGCGCCGACTCGACCACCGCCCGATCGACCGCGTTCAGGCCGACGACCGCGTTGCGCAGGATGGGAAGCGCCGCATAGAAGGAGACGACGACCACGGACGGCAGGACGCCGAAGCCCAGGGGCACGATCAGCAGGCCGATCAGCGCGAAGGACGGAATGGTCAATCCGACGGCGGAGGCTGCACCGGCCAGCGAAGCGAGCGCCGGGCTGCGATGGACGAGGAAGGCGAGGATCAACGACAGCGCGGTCGCCAGGACGAGTGACTGGGCGACGAGCGAGAAATGCTGCCACGACGAGAACCAGATCTGATCCCACCGATCGATCAGGAAGCTCCGAAGCATCGGCGGATCGGCTCCTCCGGGGGGCTCGCCAGTACCTGGCCGAGTCTACTAGCAAGGACGTTGAAAGCAAACGGCTTGAACCCGATCCGCCGAACGTGTTTCCCTTGCGCCCTGTCGCCTGCCTTCCGAACGCGTGTCGATGATCGCCCTTCACTCGCTCGACTATCTCGCCGTCGCAATCTACCTGCTCGTCGTGATCGTGGTCTGCGCGCGCGTCACGCGCCGAAGCCCCGATGTCGACGAACTCTTCCTCGCCGGACGTTCGTTGGGTGCCGGTGTCATCGGGTTGTCGCTGTTCGCTTCGAACATCTCGTCGACCACGCTGATCGGCCTTCCCGGAGCGGCCTGGCAGTCGGGCATCTCCGTCGCGAACTACGAATGGATGGCGGCGCTGGTCCTCGTGTTCACGGCTTTCGCGGTGGTTCCCGCTTTCATCGGGAACCGCATCGTCACCGTGCCGGAGCTGCTCGAGAGCCGGTTCGATGCAAGGATCCGCCGTTACCTGTCCGCGACGTCGCTGGTGCTCAGCGTCTTCCTCGATACGGCCGGCAGTCTCTACGCCGGCGCACTCGTGCTGATGATGTTCGTGCCCGGACTCGAACTCTCGACGACCTGTGCCGCGCTGGCGCTCTTCGTCGGTCTGTACACCGCCGCCGGCGGCCTGCGCGCTGTCGTCTACACCGACGTGCTGCAGGCGGCGGTCCTGCTCGCCGGCTCGGCGCTGCTCTCCGGCATCGTGTTCGCCGAGTTCGACTTCAGCTGGCAGCGCGTGGTCACGTCGTTGCCCGCGGACAAGCTGTCGCTGATTCGGCCGATCGACGACCCGGTGCTGCCATGGCTCGGTACGCTGATCGGCCTTCCGATCCTCGGCTTCTACTACTGGACGATGAACCAGTACATCGCGCAGCGCATGCTCGGCGCGCGCAACGTCGAGGCTGCGACACGCGGCGCGCTGATCGCTGCGGCGCTCAAGCTGTTGCCGCTCTTCCTGATGGTCCTGCCCGGCGCCATGGCGGCGGCTCTGCTACCGGATCTCGAACGGGCGGATACGGTGTTTCCGGCGCTCGTGCTCGAGTACGCACCGGCGGGCGTGGCGGGGCTGCTGCTGTCCGGACTGATGGCGGCGATCATGTCGAGCGTCGACTCGGCGCTGAACTCCGCCTCGACGCTGGTGATCAAGGACTTCGTCGAACCGCGCCGACCCGGTCTCGACAGTCGGGATCTGGCGCGCCTGGGCCGCTACACGACGCTCGGCATGATGGTCGTCGCAGCGATCTGGGCACCGGCGATCGACCGGTTTCCTGGGCTCTTCGCCTACCTGCAGCAGGCCTTCGCCTACGTGACACCACCGCTCGTCGCTGTGTTCGCGATCGGCATGACGAGCAGGCGAATCGGCGCCGGCGTCGCGCTGAAGGCGCTTCTGACCGGCCATGCGATCAGCGCCGCCTGGTTCGTCGCGACGCAACTCGGCTGGGTCGAGCTGCATTTCACCATCGTCGCCGGCGTGCTGTTCGTGGCAACGATCCTCGCCGCGCATGGCTGGCAGTCGACGGCGGGCGCGCACTGCGCTCCGCGCCCCGAGCAGCTCGCCGCGATGCGCCGGACCGGCAAGCCGCTGCCGTCGGCCGCAACGCGGCGGGTGGCGCTGCTGCTCACGCTGCTGACAATAGGACTCGTGACCGCGTTTCGCTGAGCCGATCGGACTCCTGCTCCTCGGCCCGCGCTGCGTCGACCGACTCGCGAACCGAGGCGAGGAACTCTTCACCCCAGTGGTGGATGTCGTCGTGCCGCACGATGCCGAACAGGGTGCGCAGGCGCGACTGCGCCTCGGCGCGCGGCATCGTGATGGCGTAGTGCAGCTTCGCGACCAGGTCGTTCGGATCGTGCGGATTCGTCAGCACCGCGCCGTGCAGCTCGGCCGCGGCACCCGCGAACTCCGACAGCACGAGCACGCCGCTGCCTCCAGTGAGCCCCTGCGCAGCCACGTATTCCTTGGCGACCAGGTTCAGGCCGTCGCGCAGCGGCGTGACCCACATGACGTCGGCCATCGCGTACCACGCCACCACCTCCTCGAAGGGCAGCGCGCGGAAGAAGAACTGCACCGGCGTCCAGCCGACGCGCGAGAAGCGCCCCTTGATCCGACCGACCGCCTGTTCGATCCGCGTCTGCAGCGTGTCGTAGATCGTCATCTCGCGCGCGGCCGGCACGCAGACGGCGCACAGCGATACCTTGCCGTGCAACTCGGGGTGCGCCTCGAGAAGATTCTCGAAGGCAAGCAGCTTCTCGAGCGTTCCCTTCGTGTAGTCGAGTCGCTCGATCGAGAGGATCACCTGCGTGCCGGCTAGAGTGCGACGAAGCTCGGCCGTCTGCGACCGGATCGGCGGCTCTTCGAGGATGCGGTCGACGCGATCGACATCCAGCCCGACCGGATGCGCGCCCAGGCCGATGCGCCTGCCGTTGGCCTCGATCGCCGTCGTCACTTCGTCGAGGCCGACGGCACACCCGTACGTGAGGAAACGCGGAGCGCAGCTCTTGTGCGAGAGGATCGTCACCGGCGCGACGCCTCGTGCGACATCGACGAAATTTTCCGCCTGCCGCGGAATGTGAAAACCGATGTAGTCGCACTGAAGCAGGCTTCCGACGATGTCGCGGCGCCACGGAAGCACGTTGAACAGGTCGGCCGAAGGAAAGTACGTGTGATGGAAGAAGGCGATCCTCACGTCGGGGCGCAACTCGCGCAGGTACGCCGGAACCATCCAGAGGTTGTAGTCGTGCAGCCAGACCAGGGCCCCTTCGGCAGCCTCGGCCGCGGTGCGCTCGGCGAACAGTCGATTGACCTCGAGATAGACGTTCCAGTCGTCCTCGGAGAAGGATGCGCGTTCCCAGAACGTGTGCAGCGTCGGCCAGAACGCTTCCTTCGAGAAACGCTTGTAGAACGTGTCGACCTGCTCCTTCGTGAGTTCGACGCGCGCTGCCGCGAGCCGGGGGTACAGCGTGCGGTCCACGTCGGTGTGCACCTCGAACGGCTCGTCCTGCCCGGGATCGCGCGTCGACCATGCGACCCACGAACCTTTCTGGCCCTTTCCGAAGAAGGAGAGCAGCGTGGGAATGATGCCGTTGGGCGACGAAGGGCGCCGGCGCACCGTGCACCCGTTCTCGACGACTTCATCGTAGGGCAGGCGGTGGTAGACGATCACCAGTTCGGCCTTGCCGGGCGGTTCCGCCTCCCGGATCGCACCGCCGAAGCCCCGCGAACCGAGCAGTGCGAAGCGCTCGATCGCGTCCAGGATCCCGCCGCACCCGGCGTGCTGCGAGTGCAGCACGCGCGCACGACCTCGCGTGGCCGCCAGCAGGGCCGGCTCGGACTCGCCCACGCACACGCCGCGAAAACCCTGCTCGAACATCGAGAGATCGTTCAGCGTATCGCCGGCGACCAGCACCGACTCCGGATCGACGCCGAGATGGCGCACCAACGCCGTGACCGTGCTGCCCTTGTTCACGCCGCGCGGAAGGATGTCGAGGTAGCGGCCGGCCGAATGGAGAACGTCGCAGCCGAGTTCGCGAGCACGCGTCTCGATCGCGGGAGTCACCGCGTCTGCGCTGCAGAAGTACGAGCAGCGGCGCTGCTGCGGAACGTTCTGGCGCTCGAGCCCCTCGAAGGCGGTCATCGCCTCGGCAACCGTACGTTCTCCGGGCCAGCGGACATCGATGTCCGATTGAAGCGGCTGCACCGCCTGCTGCGTGGGACCGTGGACCACCGTGCCGCCGACATCGCAGATGATGAAGTCGGGCATCGGAATCGTCGGATCGGACAGCACCGGGAGCACGACTTCGAGCCCACGGCCGGTGACGAACACGAGCCGGATCTCCGGGTGTGCGCTGAGGAGCTGGTAAAGGCGCTTGCGATCCTCCAGCGCGCCTGCGAGCAAGGTGCCATCGAGATCCGTGGCCAGAAGCATGCAGTGTCCTCCTTGAAAAGGGATGCCGTCGCGAAGGTCGACCTCCCGGTACAGGCCAGGATGGCGGGCGAGCGGAATCGGCGCGAGATCGCACTGCTTCGGTACGTCGGCCCGCAAGCTTCTTGAGCGCCGCGGCAGCCAGCGGCTGCGCGACCGGGCAGGGACCATGGCCTGGGGGCAGTGCCCGCCCTAGCGCCTCGAACCGTGGCTCCCTACCACTGGTTCGGGCAGTTGCAGGCTCGGGCGACACGAGAGGGGCGTCGCCGGATCGGGCGACCGCGCCGGGCGAAGCCTGCATCCCCGCACGTTGCGCGGGAGGCGAGACCTTAATCGATTCGAAGCGTCTTGGCCAGCGCTTCGCGCAAGGTTCAGGGGCTGCGTCCTTCGCGCGGCACCCGCCGGAAGCGCGACGGCACGCGTCCCGAATTGACGTGCGAAGGTCCCGTTTGTTCCATGGCGGGCGGGCGTTTCTCCTCTACGCTGCAACGACGCGAGGCGCCGCGATCGCCGCCCGAGACGCTCGATGAACGATCCCGTTTCCATCCAGTTCGACCCCGCGAGCCTGGTGCTGCTCAACGCCATCCTCGCGCTGATGATGTTCGGCGTCTCCCTGTCGCTGCGACCGGCCGACTTCAAGCGCGTGCTGGTAGCGCCGCGCGCGCCCTTCGCGGGACTGCTCGCACAGTTCCTGCTGCTGCCGGCGGCGACCTGCCTCGCCACGTGGGCGCTGCGCATCGATCCGCCGCTCGCGCTCGGCATGATCCTGGTCGCCGCCTGCCCCGGGGGCGCGTTCTCCAACATCATGACCTGGCTGGCGCGCGGGAACGTTCCGGTCTCGGTCAGCATGACCGCCGTATCGAGCCTGGCGGCAACGGTGCTGACGCCGTTCAATTTCGCGTTCTACGGCTGGCTCAATCCCTACACGCGCGACCTGCTCACCAGCATCGCCGTCGACGGCGTCGACATCCTGGTGCTGGTGCTGCTGGTGCTGGCGCTTCCGATCCTGCTCGGCATGTGGGTCGGGCGCGCGTTTCCGGGTCTCGCTGCGCGCGTCGAGCCGCCGTTGCGCGTCGTTGCGCTGCTCGTGTTCCTCGCCTTCGTCGCGATTGCGTTCGGCAACAACATCGACCTCTTCGTCGAGCGCTTCCACACCTTCTTCTGGCTGGTCGTCGCGCACAACTCGATGGCGCTCGCGCTGGGCGCCGCCATGGGACGCGCGATGCGTTTGCCGACCGCCGACCGACGCGCCGTCACGCTGGAGGTCGGCATCCAGAACTCCGGGCTCGGGCTGGTCATCCTGTTCACCTTCATGCCGTCGGCCGGCGCGATGATGCTGATCACCGCGTTCTGGGGCGTCTGGCACCTGGTGTCGGGGCTCACGCTCGCGCACATCTGGGCGCGAATTCCGATCCGCGATGCCGAGACGGCCGCGCGCAAGCCCGCGCTCACGTAACGAAGCGGCGACCCCGCGCGGTTCCGCGAAGCTCGCACGATGAGCCTGCGCGTGCTCGTCACCGGCGCGGCCGGCTACGTCGGCAGCCTGCTCGGCTGCCGCCTCGCCGCCGACCACCATGTCGTCGGCACCGACGTCCGCGCTCGCGCAGGGCTGCCTTTCGCGGTGTCGCAGCTCGACGTGCGCGACCCCTCGCTCGCGGGCCACCTGCGGGCCGAGCGCATCGACCACGTCGTGCACCTCGCCTCCGTGCTCGATGCCGGACGGGACCGCGCCCGCGAATTCGACATCGACGTCAACGGCACGCGCAACGTGCTTCGCTGCTGTCTCGACGCCGGCGTCGGCCACATCACGGTCGCCAGCTCGGGCGCCGCCTACGGCTATCACGCCGACCATCCGGCCTGGATCGACGAGGACCAGCCGCTGCGCGGCAATCCCGAGTTCGCGTATTCCGATCACAAGCGGCAGATCGAGGCGATGCTCGCCGAGCACCGGCAACGGCATCCGCAGCTTCGCCAGCTCGTCCTGCGCCCCGGCACGATCCTGGGCGCCACCACGGAGAATCTCATCACCGCCCTGTTCCGCGCGAAGCGGATGCTCGCCCTGCGCGGCGCCGACTCGCCGTTCGTCTTCATCTGGGACGAGGACGTGGTCGGTGCCATCGAGCACGGCCTGCGCAACGACCTCGTCGGCATCTACAACCTGGCCGGCGACGGCGCACTCACCGTGCGCGAGATCGCGGCGATCCTCGGCAAGCCGGTGCTCGAGCTTCCCGCGCCGCTCGTTCGTGCCGCGTTGTGGCTCGGTCGTCGCGTCGGCATCAGCCGATACGGACCGGAGCAGGTCGATTTCCTGCGCTATCGGCCGGTGCTCTCGAATCGCAGGCTGAAGGAGCGCTTCGGCTACCAACCGAGGAAGACCTCGGAGGAGACCTTCCGCTTCTACGTCGAGCACGCACGCGCGAGGGGCGCGCTGTGAGCTGCGTACTGATCACCGGCGCCGGCGGCGGACTGGGCCGCGCGCTGGCGCATGCCTTCCGCCGTCGCGGTCATGCGCTGCTGCTCGCCGATCTCGATGCCGACCTCGTGCGCGCGACGGTCCGCGAGATCGGCGACGCCGAGTGGCTGGCCGGCGACATCGTCGACCCGGCGCACCAGCACGCGCTGCTGCAACGCGCGGAGGAACGATTCGGCGGTGTCGACGTGCTGGTGAACAATGCCGGCATCACGCATCGCTCGCTGGTCGCGAAGACCGATCCCGAGGTGCTTCGCCGGGTCATGCGCGTCGACTGGCAGGCACCGCTGGAACTCGCGCTGGCCGCGCTGCCGCAGTTGCGCGCACAGCGCGGCTCGATCGTCGTCGTCGGCTCGATGGCGGGCTGGATGCCGGTGCTGGGAAGAGCCGCCTATTGCGGCGCCAAGGGCGCGCTGGCACAGAGCTTCGAGGTGCTGCGCTGCGAGGAAGCGCGCCACGGCGTCCACGTGCTGATGGCCTATCCGAGCTTTCTCGACACCCCGATCGAGCGCAACGCGCTCGGCCACGACGGCCAGCCGGCGCGCCATGCCCGCTCGATGGTCGGAAAGGCGAAGGACGCCGGCTGGATGGCGGAGCGCATCTGCGTGGCGCTGGAACGCCGACGCAAGCGCGTCCATTCGGACGCGGCGAGCGTGGCGGCCGGCCTGCTGTGGCGGCTGCTGCCCGACCTCTACCAGCGGCTGATGACCCGGAGCTTCGCGACGGAACTCGATCAGTGACCGAAGCCTGGGCGTGGCTCGGCGCCTTCATCCTGCTGGCGTACACGATCGAGGCGGTCACCGGATTCGGCAGCATCGTCATCGCACTGTCGCTCGGCGCGTCGTTCCTGCCGATCGCCGACCTGCTGCCGGTACTGGTGCCGCTGAACATCGTTTCGAGCGGTTACCTGAGCCTGCGCCATCGCGCGCACATCGATTGGGCGACGCTGCTGCGGCGGATCCTGCCGCTGATGGCGGCGGGAACGCTGGCCGGCCACCTGCTGCGGCCGGCGCTCGGCGGCGCGGCGCTGCAAGGCGCATTCGGCGTGCTGGTCGCCTGGTTCGCCTGCCGCGAACTCTGGCGCATGCACCGCGCCGGCGGCGCGCGGCGCCACGGCCCGGCTGCGACGCGCGCACTGATGCTCGGCGCCGGGATCACCCACGGGCTCTTCGCCTCCGGCGGCCCGCTGCTCGTCTACGGACTGGCCGGAACCCCGCTCGAGAAGGCTTCGCTGCGCGCGACGCTGCTCGCGGTGTGGCTCAGCCTGAACTGCATGCTGAGCCTTCTCTATGCCTTCGACGGCAGCCTCGTGCAGGCGCTGCCCCGGCTCGGCGCCTATCTGCCGCTCGTGGTGATCGGCATCGTGGCGGGAGAGTGGCTGCACCATCGGATCGACGAGCATCGCTTCCGCCAGATCGTCTTCCTGCTGCTCGCGTTCACCGGCGTGCTCCTCGTCCTGCGGGGCTGAACGCAGCCGCGGCGCGCGGCCGTCGCATCAACCGGCCGGCTCCTCGTGCATCTTCTTGAAGTGGATCAGGCCCGGTGCCCACATGTGCTTGACCGGGTCGACGTCGACGTGGATCACACCGGCGCCGCCGTCGTCGAGTGCGCGCTGCACGGCCGTGCGCAGCTGCGCAGCCGACGACACGCGCTCGCCGAACGCTCCCATCGACTGCGCGAGGAGGTCGAAGCGGATCTCGCCCAGGTCGGCCTTGATCGTCTCGTGCTCGTCCAGCTTCTTGAAGAGCATGGTCTTGAACGGCCGCAGCATGAACTGCTGGTTCATCTTCACCATGCCCCACTGCTTGTCGCACAGCACGATCCAGATCACGCGCATCCGGTTGCGTACCGCCGTCTCGACTTCCTGCGGGTGGAAGCCGAACGCCCCGTCGCCGATGATGCAGCACACCGGCGATTGCGGCAGCGCGACGGCCGCGCCGAGCGCCTGCGCCATACCGGCGCCCAGCATGCCGAAACGGAAGGTCGACAGGATTCGATTCGGGACACGCGCGCGGTGGTGGAACATCGCCCATACCGCGGCGTTGCCGCCGTCGGCCACCAGCACGCTGTCCTGCGGAAACAGCTCGTCGCAGATCGCGCCGATGTGGGCCGGATTCATCGGCTCCGCCATGTCGGACAGCGCCTTGTCCCAGCCGGCTCGATCCTGTGCGAGGAGCTTTCCGTAGCCGTCGACACGGCGCCTGCGTTCGTCGAGACCCTCGATGCGCGCGCCCTCCAGCCGCCCGGCGAGCGCGGCGAGGAAGAGCTTCACGTCCGCCAGCACCGGCAGGTCGGCGGGCTTGTTCAGTCCGAGGATCGCGGCGTCGATGTCGACCTGCACGGTACGCTGCTGGGCAGGGTCGCGCCAGTACGGCGGCTTGCCCCACCAGTCGGTCTCCCCGACGCGCGAGCCGAGGATCAGCACCACGTCGGCGTCGTTGCGCACCTTGTGGTTGAGCTTGACGTGCGGCATCGGAATGGCCAGCGGCGAAGTCTCCGCCAGCGCGCCGCGCGCCGCCCAGCTCGTCGTCACCGGCGCGTGCAGAAGGCTCGCCACCCGCTCGAGTTCGGCGAACGCGCCCGCGTGCACGACGCCGCTGCCGGCATGGATCATCGGCGCATCGGCCGCGAGCAGCCACTGCGCGGCCAGCTCGACCTGCTCGGCCGGAGGCGGCATCGGCGCGCGCGCGCGGTACTGCTGCGGCTGCCAGGGCGTCGGCGCCTTGAACTTGCCGTTCATCAGCGTCTCCGGCACGTCCAGGTGCACGACGCCGGGCCGCCCGTCCCAGCAGGCGCGCAGTGCCTTGCGCATCAGCTCGGGAATCCGGTCGAAGGTCGGCGCTGACGCACTCCACTTCCCGATGCGGCCGATGACGCCGACCTGGTCGAAGCACTGGTACGCGCCGCCCCGATCGGGATACATGATCGCCGGCCGCCGCGCGCTCGTGATGGCCAACACCCGGTTGCCCTCGGCCTGCTCGACGACGAGCCCCGGCAGGAGGTTGGCGACACCCGGCCCGTTGCTCGCCATGCAGACGCCGAGCCGGCCGGTCAGCCTCGCATAGGCGCCTGCCATGTGCGCGGCGCTGGTCTCGTGCCGGGGCGTGACGATCTCGATGCCCAGCCGGTGAAGCGCGGAATAGAAGCCGAAGTAGGTCCCGTCGATGATGCCGAACACCCGCTCGACACCCTCGTTCTGCAGCATGCGCGCGAGATACTCGCCGCCACTCATCTCCGCCATGTTCCTCCCCTGCGACCTCGCCAGCGACGCGGCGCGCCGATATCCTCCGATGCGCGGACAGCTTATTCATCCCGCACGCGTACGTAACCTTTCGAACAGGACGCACAGGCGACGATTCGGGCCATGAGGGACAGTCTCTTCAGCGTGAACCGGCTGTACGCTCGTGCGCTGTTGCAGGGTGCCGAGCGGCGGGGGATCGTGCTCCCCGCCGAATTGCGCAAGGCGGTCGACGACCATGCCCGCCTGCCGCTCGCGCTCCTCGACCGGCTCTGGGATGCCTATTGCCGGGAAAGCGGCGACCGGCTGGCAGGCTTGCGACTCGGGCTGGAGCTGCAGGCCGGTCATCTCGACAGCGCCGGACTCCTGCTCGCAAGCTGCGACACGCTCGGCGAGGCGCTGGAGCAACTCGTCGAGCTCGCGCCGATCGTCGGCGAGGGCGGCGATTTCCTGCTCGAGCGCGACGACGACCTGGCAGTGGTCGAATACCGTCCGCACATGGCCGTTCGCCAGGCCGAACGGGTCGAGGCCGTGCTGGCGGGCCTGCTGCGACTGAGCGTCTGGGCAAGCGGCGAGGCGTTCCGGCCCGGCGGCATCCGCTTCGTTCACCAGCCGCTCTGCCCTGCCCTCGAATACCGGGCGCTGCTGCGCATCCCGCTGCACTTCGGGGCGCCGGAAAACGCGCTCGTCTTCGGCGCCGACCAGCTTCAGCTGCCGCTGATCCAGGCCAACGCCCCTCTGCGCGGGCATCTGCGCCAGTTGACCGACCGCATGCTGGCCGAACTCGGGCAAGACAGCCTGAGCGCCGAGGTGCAGCGACTGATCCGCGCACATCCGCGCTGGGGCAAGGAACGGGTCGCATCGGTGCTCGCGATCAGCGGCCGACACCTGAACCGCCGCCTGGCCGAGGAAGGCAGCTCCTTCAAGCTGCTGCGCGACGCCGCGCTGCACGGCGTCGCCATCGAGCGGCTGCGCGGCCCGGACAGCCTGCCCGACGTCGCCGAGGATCTCGGGTTTTCCGACGAGAGCGCATTCGCCAAGGCCTTCCGCCGCTGGAGCGGGTTGACGCCGGCGCAGTTCCGCCGCCGGCGGGAGGAAAACGCCGTCTGATCCTTCGCGCCGACGGTCGGCTCGCCCTCTCCGTCCGGAACCCGGCCCAGGCGGATCGACGCGGCGAAGCTAGAATCGCCGCACGGGACAGCCCTTTGCTTCGCAGGCGATTTTCCCCATGGCCGCCGGCCTTCTCGAACCGCTGCTGTCCTTCGCCGAAACGCCCCGCATCGGGCTCACGGCAGCCGTCCTCGCGGCGGGCTGGTTCGCCACGCGCGTCGTCTCGCGCGTGCTCGCCCGGTCGACCAACTGCGATCTGCGCAGCCGTCGCGAGCAGCGCATCTGGTCGCGCAACCTGATCCTGGCACTGACCTTCTTCGCGGTGCTCGGGGTATGGGGAAGCAAGCTCGCCGGCTTCGCGCTGGCGCTGACCGCAGTGGCCGGTGCGACCCTGATCGTCAGCAAGGATTTCCTGACCAACCTGCTGGGCACCGCCACGTTGGTCGCGACGCGTCCGTATCGTCTGGACGACTTCATCGAGGTCGCCGGGGTGCGCGGCAGGGTCGTCGGCACGTCGCTGCTGTCCACCACGCTGGCCGAGACCTTCGACTCCAACCAGCTCACCGGCAAGACGGTCACCATTCCCAACGCGGTGCTGCTCACGCACCCCGTGCGAAACGAAACCGCCACCGGCATCTTCATCGTGCAGATCGTGCGCGTCGCTGCGGATGCGGAAAGCGACCTCGAGCGACTGGAGCAATGCCTGCTCGCCGCCGCGGGCGAGGTCTGCGACCCCTGGCTGGAGGAAGCCGCGGCCCATCTCGCGCGTATCGAGGCGCGCAGCCTCATCGACCTCCCTTCGGCCGCCCCGCGCGTACTGCTCTCGCTGGACGATCCGAAGCACGCGAAGCTGGCCCTTCGCTATGTGTGCCGCACCAACGAGCGCGTGCGGGTCGAGCAGATGATCCTTCGCCGATACTGGCGCCGGGTGCGAGCCGGACAGGCCGCGACGCCGTCCGCCGCGCACGGCGATGCACCGGCGAGGAAGCACCGCACGATCGAGCAAGAACCGCAGGCCGCGGAGACCGCCTGACCGGAAATGCCTGCCGGCCGGCAAGCCGGACATCTCCTGCACACGAGTCGTCGACCGCCGGTCCGCGAATCCCCGACCAACAGGTCGGGGAACCCCCACGCGACCATCGGCTCCACCCCCGGCACGCGAAATGCGTAGCCGAGCGCACGCGTTCGCGGCGCCACTGCGCGAGCGCCCGGGACCCTGCGGCGACCGACGCGACGGGCGTCGTCACGGCGCAGTCGTCCTTCCTTCGAGGAGCCTCGTTTGCAGAGACGCGAGTTCATCATCGGGGGTGCCGGTCTTGCAGCGCTCGCCGGCGTCGGCGCGCTCGCCGCCGACAGCCGACCGACGCAGACGGCCTCCGGCGCGGCGGAAGGCGGCACCGCCTTCGACGGCTCGACGGTGCGCCAGCTCGCCCGCCAGCTGGCGCAACAGCCGTACAAGGCGCCGGGCAATGCCCTGCCCGACGAGCTGAAGGACCTGAGCTACGACGAGTACCGGGCCGTGCGCTTCCGCCCCGAAAGCGCGCTGTGGCGCAACGAGGACGTGCCGTTCCAGGTCCAGTTCTTCCATCGCGGCTTCATCTTCCGCGATCGCGTGGACATCCACGAAGTCAGCCAGGGCAAGGCGCGTGCGGTGCGCTACTCGCCGGACCTGTTCTCCTTCGGCAAGACCCCGCCTCCGAAGCCCGACGCCGCGCTCGGCTTCGCCGGCTTCCGACTGCACGCGCAAATGAACCGGCCCGACTACTTCGACGAGGTCGCGGTCTTTCTCGGCGCGAGCTATTTCCGCGCCGTCGCGAAGGGCCAGGTCTTCGGCCTCTCCGCGCGCGGCCTCTCGATTGCCACCGCCGACCCGAAAGGCGAGGAATTTGCCTCTTTCCGGTCATTCTGGATCGAGCGTCCGGCGCCGGGCACGCGATCGATCGTCGTGCATGCACTGCTCGACAGCCCGAGTGCTGCCGGCGCCTATCGCTTCACCGTCCGGCCGGGGGACACGACCGTGATGGACGTCGAAGTCGTGCTGTATCCGCGCACGAAGATCGCGCAGGCCGGACTCGGCACGTTGACCAGCATGTTCTGGTTCGACGCGCAGGATCGGCACGGCATCGACGACTTCCGCCCGGCCGTCCACGACTCGAGCGGGCTCGGCATCCACACCGGCAACGGCGAGCGGCTCTGGCGGCCGCTGTCGAATCCCCGCGACCTGCAGGTCAGCGGCTTCGCCGACACGAACGTGCGCGGCTTCGGCCTGCTGCAGCGCAATCGGGACTTCAGCGCATTCGAGGACCTGGAGGCGCGCTACGAGAAGCGACCGAATGCATGGGTCGAGCCGATCGGCGACTGGGGCGAAGGCGAGGTCCAGTTGTACGAGATTCCGGCCAACAACGAGTACAACGACAACATCGTCGCGTTCTGGCGGCCGAAGGAGGCGTTCCAGCCGAAACGCGAGTACCTCTATACGTATCGCCTGCACTGGACCGGCAACGATCCGAATGCCGCCGAGACGGCGACGTTCCAGCGCACCCGCCAGGGGGCCGACGAGAACCGGCGCCTGTTCGTCCTGGACGCGGTCGGCGAGGCGCTGGCGAAGCTCCCTCCCGGCACCGAGGTGCGCGGCGAGGTCTCGGCCGGCAGCGGCAAGATCCACGATGTCGTCACGCAGCCGAACCCGCACACGGGCGGCTGGCGGCTGAGCTTCTTCCTGGATCCGGAGAAGTCGACCGCGGTCGACCTGCGTGCGCGACTCCTGCACGGCGACGACTCGCTGTCCGAGACCTGGATCTTCCGATGGACACCTCCGTAGACCGGGCGCCGCGGCGATCGGCTCCTGCGGCCGCGCCGCGCGCGTCCGGCACGTCGAGCGCCCTCCCGCCCGACGCACCGCTGGAGATGCCGGTGCAGTCGCTCGCCGACGGCGCGCGCCGCGACCCTTCGGGGCTCGCGACGGGTCCGGTGCGCCTGCGGCGCTTCGTCATGCTGGCAGGCACGCTGCTGCTCACCGCGTTCGGCGCGCGCGAGATGTATCTCGTGCTCCACGTTTCCGGCCTGACCCCGCTCGAGCACGTCGTGCTCGGCCTGTTCGTCATCCTGTTCGCCTGGGTGTCGTTCTCCTTCGTCATCAACCTGGCCGGCTTCCTGTTCCTGCTCTCCGGCGGACATCGCCGCCTGGAGATCGACGAGCGTGCGTCGCCGGGCCCGCTGTCGTCGCGAACCGCCCTGCTGTTTCCGGTCTACAACGAGGATCCCGCGCGCGTGACGGCCCGGCTGCAGGCGATGCACGAGTCGCTGGGCGAGGTCGGCGCATCGGAGAGCTTCGACTTCTTCGTGCTGAGCGACACGACGCGACCGGATGTCTGGATCGCCGAGGAGGCGGCGTTCCTGAAGCTGCGCGCCGGCACCGGCGATCACCGGCGCATCTTCTATCGTCACCGGCCGCGCAACACGGGCCGCAAGGCCGGCAACATCGCCGACTGGGTGAAGCGCTTCGGCGGCGCGTACGAATACATGATCGTGCTCGACGCAGACAGCCTGATGAGCGGCGGTGCGCTGCTGCGACTGGTCGACGCGATGGAGCGCCGGCCGCAGGTCGGCCTGATCCAGACGCTGCCGGTCATCGTCAACGGCTCGACGCCGTTTGCCCGTCTTCAGCAGTTCGCCAACCGGCTCTACGGGCCGATGCTCGGTTTCGGTCTCGCGTTGTGGCACGGGTCGGAAAGCAACTACTGGGGCCACAACGCGATTCTTCGCACCCGGGCCTTCGCCGGGCACGCCGGGCTGCCGACGCTTCCCGGTCGCAAGCCGGTCGGCGGCGAGATCATGAGCCACGACTTCGTCGAGGCTGCGCTGATGCGCCGGGGCGGCTGGGCGATCTGCATCGCCCCGGGCCTCGGCGGCAGCTACGAGGAGACGCCGCCGGCGCTCAGCGACCACTCGGTGCGCGACCGGCGCTGGTGCCAGGGGAACCTGCAGCACATGGGCGTGTTGCCGGCGCGCGGGCTTCATCCGGTGAGCCGCCTGCACCTGTTCACCGGCATCGGCGCCTACGTCACCGCGCCGCTGTGGCTGCTGTTCCTGCTGGTCGGCATCGTGGCGTCGCTGCAGGCGCAGTTCATTCGCCCCGAGTACTTCCCCGGCGGTTTCGCGCTGTTCCCGAGATGGCCGGCACAGGATCCGGTTCGCGCGGCCTGGGTCTTCGCCGGCACGATGGCGCTGCTCCTGCTGCCGAAGCTGCTCGCCTGGCTCGCGATGCTCGTGCGCAGCCGGCACCGCCGGGAATTCGGCGGCGGCGGCCGCAGCCTGGCGAGCGTGCTGCTCGAGACGATCGTCTCGGGACTGATGGCACCCGTCGTGATGCTCGACCAGTCGGTGACGGTCGCGGCAGCGCTGTCGGGGCGCGACGTCGGCTGGAACGTGCAGCGGCGCGACGACGGCGCGCTGCCGTGGGCCCGGGTGGCGCGCGTCTATGCGGGGCACACGATCTTCGGCGTGGTGCTCGCCGCGGCCGCCTACGCCGTCTCCTGGCCGCTGTTCCTGTGGATGACGCCGGTCATCGTCGGACTGCTGCTCGCGATCCCGCTGGCCGCGCTCACCGCGAACGCGCGACTCGGTCGCGGCCTGCGACGCCTCGGCCTGCTGCTCGTGCCCGAGGAACGCCAGCCGCCGGCGATCCTGCTGCGCGCCAACGAACTCGCGAACGTCATCGGCGCGTCGCTGCCGGAGATGGACGCGATCGCGCGCCTGCGCGCCGACGAGAAGCTGCTCGCGGCGCACCGCGCGATGATCGAGCCGCCGCCGCGGCGTCGAGGCGAAGTCGACGTGCACCTCGTCGTGGGCATGGCGCGGCTCGACGATGCGCGGGCGCCCGAAGACGTACGCGAGCTGCTGAGCGACCGGGAACTGGCTGCGGTACTCGCGGATCCGCGGGGATTCGAGCGGCTGGCGTCGATCGTCGCTCGTGCGCGCGGCGACTGAAGCTGCCCCCGGACGACGCTGCGCAGCAGGCGGATCTGGTCCATGCTGCGAGCATCGGAGGGAGAACGCTATGGATATCCGCAAGTGGCTCGCATGGGTGACGGCGTCGATGCTGATCGGCCTGGGCGCTTCCGCCCAGGCGCAGGACAAGGTCGTCTACCACCTCGACAACAGCGCGACCCAGGCGACGAAGGCACTGCGCAACCTGCGCAACCACCTCGACGTCGCGCCGAAGACGAAGATCGTCGTCGTCGCGCATGCCGAAGGCGTCGACTTCCTGATGGAAGGCGCGCGCGACGCGAAGAATCCCGACATCCACTATGCGTCGCTGGTGTCGGCGCTCACCGCCCGCGGCGTCACCTTCGAGATCTGCGAGATCACGCTGAAGAACCGCGGACTGAAGCCGGAACAGTTCGTGATGGACGCCGCGTTCACGCCGTCGGGCGTCGCGCGCATCGCGCAGCTGCAGCTGCACGAGGGATACGCGTACATCAAGCCCTGAG
>JBIQJM010000169.1:0-4791 GCA_044507525.1 Burkholderiales bacterium | reverse complement strand
CGACACGCTGCAGGCCGACGTCGACGCGGGGTGGGAGCGGCTGACGCAGCGGGCGTCGGCGAGCGATGCGCAGGCCGAGACCGCGCGGGCGGTGGCGTAGCGCGTTGTTTCCGCTGCCCCGTCGCTCCCTGGCGACGGCGGATCCCGGAAAATTCCAGATGACGAGGTGGGGATTATCGCGATAGGTCGCTGACCGACTGGCACATTTCGCGGGGCGAGCGGCGAGCGGCCTCGCCCCGACACAGACGATCAACAACAAGCTGCCAGGGAGTCGGTCGATGACAGAGGTGTTACCCCTGATCGACGCCATCTACGAGGCCGTGCTCGACACCGACAAGTGGTCCTCGGTGCTCGAGCAGGCCGCGACCTGCTTCGCGGCGCGCGGCGCGCAGATCGGCAACTCCGACCTCGTCCACTCGCGGCTGTCCTTCAGCCTCGTGCACGGCTATGACTGGAGCGCGGAGCACATGCTCCGCTACGAAGCGCTGATGAGCGAGGATCCGCGGCTGAAACGATTCGGCGCGAACCCCTTCAAGGCCGTGCATTGCCGCATGCTGCTGAGCGAGGAGGAGCTCCACGCCTCCCGCGTCTACAAGGAAGTCCTCTCGGTCGGCGGGGTGGAGTATTCGATGGGGGTGAACTTCACCGAGAGCGAGCGTGCGATCAGCTATTTCCTCCTCCTGCGGGACGCGACGATGCCGCCGTTCACCCAGCACGACTGCGAGAAGCTGGCGGTGCTCGTGCCGCACCTCGCGCGCGCCCTCCGGTTGCAGCGGGAACTGGACACGATCTCCTTCGAGAAGGAGGTCGGCTTCGGCGCGCTCGACAGCATGGCGCTGGCGGTCGTCATCGCCGACGAGAACGGCAGCATCCAGTTCGCCAACGTCATGGCGCGCCGCCTGCTCGAACGGCGCGATGGCCTGAGCACCGACGGAACGACCCTCGAAGGCGTCAGCGAGAGCGGCGCCAGTCTTCTGCAGCACGTTCGCGCCGCCATCGATGCCCCGGCCGGCAGCCCGGGTGCGGCCGGGCGGGCTTTCCGGTTGTCCCGGTCGCGCGCCGCGGAGCCCTATCTGGTCGTCGTGTCCTCCATCGCGGCGCCGGCGAGCCACCCGTCCTGGAAATCGCGCGACGCAAGATTGGCGGTGCTGTTCATCCGCGATCCGGAGCACACCCAGGAGTCGCGCGTCGAACTCCTTCAGCGGCTCTACGGCCTGACCGGCAGCGAAGCGCGCCTGAGCGATCTGATCGCGTTGGGCATGACCCTGAAAAGGGGCGCCGAGGTTCTGGGCCTGACCGAGGCATCGGCACGCGAATACCTCAAGCGGGTCTTCAGGAAGACCGGCGTGCACAGCCAGCCCGACCTCGTGCGCAAGGTGATGAGCCTGCCGCCCGGCCTGTCCCAGGTGCGGGGCGTGCACCATCCACGACCCGCAGCCGTGGATTAGGGTTTCCCTCTGGCCGTATGCAGTCTGCCGGCGTCGTGGGCGACGGGTCGGCGGAACAGCGACAACGACAGCAGCGTCGCCATCGAGGCGCCTGCAATCATCGGCTCGAGGACGATGCTGAAGTCCCCTTGCGTGGCGACGTGGAGGGCGCTGGAGATCGACTGCGCCAGGCCGGCACCGAGAAAGATGCCGACGTTGACGAAGGCGGTGGCGGTGCCGGCGTGCGCAACCGGGTTGCGCTCGCTGACCAGCACGTAGATCAGGGTGAAGCCGCCGCTGCAGAACCCCAGTGCGAACAACAGGGTTCCGAGCGCAACGCCAGCCGGCACCGAAGCATGTGCGAGCAACGTCCAGCACAGTGCCGCGCCCACGCAGGCGATGCTCAGCGTCAGGCGTCGGCTGCTGCGGTCGCCCAGCCACCCCAGCGTGCACGCGCCGCAGGCGAAGCCGGCGATCAGCAGCGACGCCTGCAAAGCCGCCGTCCCGGAACCCACGCCGCGCGCGCCGAGCATCGGCATGATCCACAGGCTGGCAAGCCCGTAGTAGCTACCTGCCAGACCGGCCATCATCAACAGACCGACCTGATTGCAGCGGTTCGTGGCGACCGCCCGCAGTTCGCTCAGGATGGCATTGAACCACCCCTGTCGATGCGCGGGCCGATGCACTTCGGCCATCACGAACCACAGCACGGCGGCGATCGAGAACGACAGCAGCCCCAGTGCAGCCGAGACCGTTCGCCAGTCGCAGTAGACGAGCAGGTAGCTCAGTGGTCCGGTGGAGGCGATCGCGCCGATGTTGCCGACCAGGATGCAGCGCCCGCTGACCGTCGCCACGCGCCGCTGGGGCCAGTGGATTCGCACGTATCGCATCATCGATACGAACACCACGGAGCAGCCGGCAGCCACCACGGCCCGCGCGGCCACTGCCTCGCCCACGCTGCCAGCGGCGGCAAACCACAACGAGCCGGCACCCGTGGTCAGGGCGCCCAGCACCGCCAGCCGGCGCGACCCGAGCGCGTCGGCCAGCACGCCGGAAGGCAGCTGCAGCAACGCGTACACCCAGAAGAACACCGTCGCGACCAGCGACACCTCGGCCACCCCGGTATGGAACGCTGCAGCCAGCGCGACCACCAGCACGGTGCCTGCCGTGCGGCTGAACAGCGCCAGCGCGTAGCTGTTCGACAGCAGAAGCGCACCGAGCACGGGCGACGAGCCCGACCGGCCCGCCCTGGCGGGAAGAGCGTCGGAAGGGCGGCACCTTCGCATGCGACGCTCACGCCGGTGCGTGTCGTGCCGGGTGCGCGTCCATGTCGCTGTGCGAGAGATGCCCGACCGTCAGGCCGAGCACGTAGCTCAGCACGAGAAAACCCGCTTCCGACCGGACCCTGCCCGGCCCCATCGCCTCGAGCCGTTCGCGGATGACCTGCAACTCGGAGAGCATCACCCGATGCTCTTCGCAATGCTCGGCCGAGCGCGCGTGGGCGGTGCCGACGAACTGCCGCTCCTCGTACTCGAAATGCGCAGCCAACACCCGGGCGAGCCTGTCCGTGGCGTCTCTCAGCCGTTGCAGGTCGCCTCGCCGTTGCCAGAGGTCGGAGACCTCGAGCGCAATGTCGAAGATCTGCTCGTGCTGGGCGTCGAGTTGTGGATGGTCGACCTTGTAGTGGTCGCCCCAGGCGATCAGGCGCCTCAGGTTGATCGTGCTCTGGCCCAGCGGACCGGACTGGATGCCAAGCAGGCTGCCTCGGGATGGGTTCATGTCGGCCTCCGTCGATCCAGGTTGTCGAGCCGGTCCACCGTCGTGCAGAGCCGGCGGAGCGTCTCCTTGCAGGCGACAATCTAGATTTCTTCGGGGCAGCTCCGATAGTTCCCATTTGGCAATGGGGAACGGTTCTTCGACCACGCCAGCGTGTCGGCGTGGCCGATGCGCGCGCCTCCTACGGCACCAGCACGCTCGGCAGCCACGTGCCCATCCCCGGCCACGCGACCAGCACCGCGAGCACGAACAGCTCGATCAGCAGGAACGGCAGCGCTGCACGATAGACGTCGCCGAGCGTGATCTGCGGCGGCGCGACGCCCTTCATCACGAACAGCAGCAGCCCGAAGGGCGGCGTGAGGAAGCTGATCTCCATGGTCAGCAGGTACAGCACGCCCAGCCACAGCAGGTCGATCTCGACGGCCGTCGCGAGCGGCACGAAGAACGGCACCGTGATCATCAGCATGCTGACCTGGTCGACGAAGCAGCCGAGGAACAGCAGCACCAGCACCATCGCGACGACGACCATGAACGGCGTCAGGCCCGATTCGGCGACGAGCGAGACGAGTCCGTTGGTCGCGCCGGAGAAGGCGAGGATCTGCGCAAAGGTGATCGACGCGACGATGATGAACAGGATCATCACGCTGATCTTCGCCGTCTCGACGAGCGACACGACGAGGTTGCGCCGGTCGAGCGCGCGGTAGCCGAGTGCGGCGAGCGCCGACGCGACGCAGCCGAGCGCGGCCGATTCGGTGGGCGTCGCGATCCCGGCGACGAGGCTGCCGACGACGGCGACGAAGATCAGCGACAGCGGGACGACGTCGACGACGAAGGGACGGTAGCGCGCCCAGCCGGTGGCGCTCGACGCGTCGTCGCGCGGTGCGCGTGACGGGTCGCGCACGCAGACGAAGACGATGTAGCCGATGAACAATACCGCCAGCATCAGCGCGGGCAGGATGCCCGCGACCAGCAGCTTCGAGATCGACATGCCGGCGAGACTGCCGAGCAGGACGGCGAGTGCCGACGGCGGGATCAGCATCGCGATGCCGCCGGTGGCCATGATCGGGCCCATCGCGATGCGCGGGTCGTAGCCGCGACGCAGCATGTCGGGCAGCAGCGCGCTGCCGAGCATCGCCGTGTTCGCCATCGACGAGCCGGACAGCGCCGCGAACACGGTGCCGCCGACGACGCTGACGATCGGCAGGCGCCCGGGTACGCGCGAGATCAGCAGTTCGATCGCATTGATCGCGCGGAAGGCGACGCCGGTGTGCAGCAGCAACTCGCCCATCAGGATGAACAGCGGGATCGGTGCGAGCGAGTAGTTGGTGAGCGCGGTGACGGAGTTGCGCACCATCTGCATCAGGCCCATCTCGCCGCCGAGGAACACCATCGCACCGACGATGTTCACCGCGAAGAAGGCGAACGCCACCGGCAGCCCGAGCAGCAGCAGCACGACCAGCATGCCGAGCAGCAGCGTCAGCGATTCCTGCCAGGGCATCGATCGGGTCTCAGCGGAGGATGGGCGTCGGCACGAGCGGCCTTGTATCTTCAGGTCTCGGACCAACTCGGGTAGCCCGAGCGGCCTCTG
>JBIQJM010000026.1:0-33768 GCA_044507525.1 Burkholderiales bacterium | reverse complement strand
TGAAGCTCATCGGTTCGAATTCGAGTCCGTACGTCCGCAAGGTGCGCGTCGTGCTCGCGGAGAAGAAGATCGAATACCGATACGAGCTCGACGACGTCTGGTCGCCCGATTCCGAGCTCCAGAGCATCAATCCGCTCGGCAAGGTCCCCACGCTGATCATGGACGACGGCGCCGCGCTGTTCGACTCGCGGGTCATCGCCGAGTACCTCGACAACCTCACGCCGGTGCACAGGCTGGTGCCGCCGAACGGCCGCGCGCGCGTCGAGGTCAAGATCTGGGAAGTGCTCGCCGACGGCCTGCTCGATGCCGCGGTGCTCGTGCGCCTCGAGCAGTTGCGCACCGACAGCCAGCGCAGCCCGACGTGGATCGCGCGCCAGATGTCGAAGGTCGAGGCCGCGCTGCAGGCGATGTCGAACGCGATCGGCGACAAGCCCTGGTGCGTCGACGGCCGCTACTCGCTCGCCGACATCTCGCTCGGCTGCGCGCTCGGCTACCTCGATTTCCGCTTTCCGGCGCTCGGCTGGCGCGCGCAGTTCTCGAATCTCGCACGCCATGCGGACAAGCTGTTCGCGCGGCCGAGCTTCGCGGAGACGATGCCGTCGTAGGAAGGAACCTGGAGGGGACGCCCGCGCGGTCGCGCCGGCGACGAAGCGGTCGAAGGGGCTCGACCCGTTTCCGTGGGCACGTTGGCGCTTTCGCTTCGAGGCGGTCCGAGTCGCTGCGCCGCAGACTTGTCCACGGGCGGCGTGGCGCGTGCCACGCAGACGCCGACGGTGGGCAAGTCGTGTTCGACGCGGCGACGGAACGAGCACGACAAGAACTGAACTCCCGATATTCGAGACCTCCCGCGAGCAGCGAAGCGTGCGTGCGTGAAAGCGCCCGAGAATCGGGTGCTTCCACCCATGCAACTGGTGACCCGCGCCAGAAGTGCCGGAAATCGGCACTTCCGGAGCCACGCATGGCGCCGGCGCGCCTCGGGAGGCTTCCATCGCGTACGGTCCGCTCGTCCGCCTCTGCAGTGAATACCAGGCAGTTGCAGTGAAAACGAAGCAGCCGAAGGGGTCGGCCACCGGCGACCCCGGCGGGCCGTGCGCCCGATTGCGCAGCGCGCCGAGGGCCGCGGCGCTTCGTGCCCCTCAGCCTTCACTGCCCTCGATCACCCCCCCACCCAGGCACACCTCCCCCCGATACACCACCGCACTCTGCCCGGGCGTGACGGCCCACTGCGGCTCGGCGAAGCGAAGCGCGAAGCGGTCGTCGTCGACCGCCGCCAGGGAGCACGCGGCGTCGGCCTGCCGGTAGCGCGTCTTCGCCGCCAGCTTCCCGTCGTCGGCCGGAGGCGCGCCGGCGATCCAGTGCGCGTCGATCGCGCGCAGTCGGCTCGCGCGCAGCAGCGGATGATCGTGCCCCTGGACGACGACCAGTTCGTTGCGCTCGAGATCCTTGGCGGCGACGAACCACGGCTCGCCGCTGCCGCCGCGCGTGCCTCCGATGCCCAGACCCTTGCGCTGGCCGATCGTGTGGAATGCGAGCCCGTCGTGCTCGCCGATGACCCGCCCGTCGTCGGTGACGATCGCACCCGGGCGCGTCGGCAGGTAGCGGCCGAGGAACTCGCGGAACGGGCGCTCGCCGATGAAGCAGATGCCGGTCGAGTCCTTGCGCTGCGCATTCGGCAGCCCGATCGAACGTGCGATCTCGCGCACCTCGCGCTTGTGCATCCCGCCGAGCGGAAAGAGCGTGCGCGCCAGCTGCGCCTGCGTCAGCCGATGCAGGAAGTAGCTCTGGTCCTTGCCCGGGTCGACGCCGCGCAGCAGCTCGAAGCGGGGCGACACGTCCGGGCCGCCGCTGCGGAGGTCGCCGATTCCGCTCGCGCCCTCGCCGCTGGCGCCCGCGACTCTGCGCACGCGCGCGTAGTGCCCGGTCGCGATGCGCTCGGCGCCGAGCTCCATCGCATGGTCGAGGAAGGCGCGGAACTTGATCTCCGCGTTGCACAGCACGTCGGGATTGGGCGTGCGTCCCGCGGAGTATTCGCGCAGGAACTCGGCGAACACGCGCTCGCGGTATTCGGCCGCGAAGTTCACCGCCTCGACGTCGATGCCGAGCACGTCGGCGGCGCTCGCCGCGGCGATCCAGTCCTCGCGCGTCGAGCAGTACTCGTCGTCGTCGTCGTCCTCCCAGTTCTTCATGAAGAGGCCGACGACCTGGTAGCCCTGCCGCTTCAGCAGCCAGGCGGCAACCGACGAGTCGACGCCGCCGGAGATCCCGACGACGACGCGCTCGCCGATTCGATCATTCGGGGACGCGGACATCAGCCCTTCATCATAGCAACGGGCTCATCGCGGCCCCGGTCCCGAGAAGCGCTCGGCGAACAGGCGCGTCACGTGCGCGACGAGCGCGGCCTCGTCGTCGAAGCGCACCAGGCGCTCGTTCAGCAGCGACGCCAGTCCGTGGACGAGCGCCCACGCGGTGACCGTCGCCGCCGGCACCTGCGCTTCGGGGAACTCGTCCGCGATCGCGGTGCGCAGCTCGTTCCACGCCGCCTGCGCCGCGTCGTCCAGCTCGCCGCCCGGACCCCGCGGCTCGGGTGCACGGCGGAACATCGACGCGTAGAGCGCCGGATGTGCGCGCGCGAAGTCGACGTAGGCGCTGCCCATGCGCGCCAACGGCGGCTCGGCGGGGCTCGCCGCGCGGCGGCTCGCGCGCAGGCGAGCCTGCAGCCGCCGGAAGCCCTCCGCGGCGACCGCCGCCATCAGCGCGTCCTTGTCGCGGAAGTGCGCATAGGGGGCGGCGTGCGAGACGCCGACCTGCGCCGCGACTGCGCGCAGCGTGACGCCCGCCATGCCGTCGCGCTCGAGCCGCTCGAGCGCCGCTTCGACCAGCGCCTGGCGCAGGTTCCCATGGTGATACGCACGTGCCTGCATCGTCCTCTCCGGCAGCAGTTCCGGGGTGGATGATGCCACGATCTTGACAACGTTAAGATACAGGCGTTAATCTTTACGTCGTTAAGATTCACTCCACGGGAGACCCGCCATGAGCTTCCTGCTTCTGATGAGCTTCGCCGCGGTCCTCAGCGCTCTCGTCCGGCGACTGTTCGGCCGCCCCCGTTCGCTGCGCACCTCGATGCGCCACGGAATGGCCGCCGCCTTCCTCTTCACCGGCGTCGATCACTTCGTCCACGACACCACGCGGTACCTGCCGATGATGCCGCCCTGGTTCGAGCCGCTGAGCCTGGAGCTCGTCTGGTTCACCGGCGCCGCCGAACTGGCCGGGGCCATCGGGCTGCTGCTGCCGGCGCAGGTGTACCGCCGGCTCGGCCTGCCCGACCTGCGCCCCGCCGCCGGACTCGGCCTCGCGCTGCTGCTGGGCTTCGTCGTCATTGCGAACGTGCACGTCGCGCTCAGCGGAGCGACGGTCGACGGGCTGCCCTTCGGCGCCTGGTACTACCGGCTGCGTCCGCTGCTGCAGCCGGTGATCATCGGATGGGCGTTGTACGCGACCGGCTGGATCGGCGCGCGACCGGAAGCCGGCGCGCACCGGGCGGCGGCCCCGTCGCACGGGCAGCGAACCGGTGCGCCGGCCGCTTCACGGTAGCGCATGCCCCTTACAATACGCGGCCGACCCCCATTCTCTCCATCCGGAATCTCGAGGAAATCGCATGCGCATAGGCGTTCCCGCGGAAACGCGTGCCGGCGAAGCACGCGTGGCCGCGACGGCCGAAACCGTGAAGAAGCTCGCCGCCGGCGGCCATCAGGTGCTCGTCGAGAGCAACGCGGGCACCGCTGCGAGCCAGACCGACGATGCCTATGCGGCGGCAGGCGCCACGATCGTCGACGCCGCGCAGGCGCTCGGAGCGGAACTCGTGCTGAAGGTGCGTTCGCCTTCCGCCGAGGAACTGCGCGCGATGCGCCCCGGAAGCACGCTGGTCGGCATGCTCGATCCCTTCGACCGCGAAGGGCTGCAGCGACTGTGCGACGCCGGCCTCACCGCCTTCGCACTCGAGGCGGCGCCCCGCACGACGCGCGCGCAGAGCATGGACGTGCTGTCCTCGCAGGCGAACATCGCCGGCTACAAGGCGGTGATGCTCGCGGCGAACGCGTACCAGCGCTTCTTCCCGATGCTGATGACGGCCGCCGGCACCGTGAAGGCGGCGCGCGTCGTCGTGCTCGGCGCCGGCGTCGCCGGGCTGCAGGCGATCGCCACCGCGAAACGCCTCGGGGCGGTCATCGAAGCCTCCGACGTGCGCCCGGCGGTGAAGGAGCAGATCGAATCGCTGGGCGCCAAGTTCATCGACGTCCCGTACGAGACCGACGAGGAGCGCGAGATCGCGCAGGGCGTCGGCGGCTACGCGCGGCCGATGCCCGAGAGCTGGATGAAGCGGCAGGCAGCGCTCGTCGCCGAGCGCGTCCGCCAGGCCGACGTCGTCATCACCACCGCACTCATCCCAGGGCGTCGTGCACCGGTGCTCGTCACCGAAGCGATGGTGCAGTCGATGAAGCCGGGCTCGGTCATCGTCGACCTCGCCGTCGAGCAGGGCGGCAACTGTCCGTTGAGCGAGGCGGGACGCACCGTCGTGCACCACGGCGTGACGATCGTCGGCGAAACGAACCTGCCCGCGAAGGTCGCCGCCGACGCGTCGGCGCTCTACGCGCGCAACGTGCTCGACTTCCTGAAGCTGGTCGTCACGAAGGAGGGCACGCTGGGCATCGATCTCGAAGACGACATCGTCGCCGCCTGCCTGATGTGTCGGGACGGCCAGCTGCTGCGCGGCTGACCGTCCGTGAAGGGGCTCTTCGCCCGTTGCCCTTCACCCTTCACCTCGTTCCAACCTAGCGAGCACTCCACATGGAATCCATCTCGCCCACCGTCATCAACCTCACGATCTTCGTGCTCGCCGTCTACGTCGGCTATCACGTCGTCTGGAACGTCACGCCGGCGCTGCACACGCCGCTGATGGCGGTGACGAACGCGATCTCGGCCATCGTCATCGTCGGCGCGATGCTCGCCGCCGCGCTCACCGAGACCACGCTCGGCAAGTTCATGGGCGTCGCGGCGGTCGCGCTCGCTTCGGTCAACGTCTTCGGCGGCTTCCTCGTCACCCGCCGGATGCTCGAGATGTTCCGCAAGAAGGAACCGAAGGCGCGCGCCGGAGCCGCGAAATGACGCTGAGCCTGAACACGGTCGTCCTGCTGTACCTCGTCGCCTCGGTCTGCTTCATACAGGCGCTCAAGGGCCTGTCGCACCCGACCACCTCGCGGCGCGGCAACACCTTCGGCATGGTCGGCATGGCGATCGCCGTGCTGACGACGCTCGCGCTGCTCGCGCAACTCGGCGCAACCGCGCTCGGCTACTTCTGGATCGCACTCGGCGTGGCGGTCGGCGGCGTCTTCGGCACCCTTCTCGCGAAGCGCGTCGAGATGACCAAGATGCCGGAGCTCGTCGCGTTCATGCACTCGATGATCGGCCTCGCGGCGGTGTTCATCGCGATCGCGACGGTGGCGGAGCCCTGGGCGTTCAACATCGTCGAGCGCGGCGAAGCGATCCCGCGCGGAAACCGCCTCGAGCTGTTCATCGGCACCTTCGTCGGCGCGATCACCTTCTCCGGTTCGGTGATCGCCTTCGGCAAGCTCTCGGGCAAGTACCGGTTCCGCCTGTTCCAGGGCGCACCGGTGGTCTTTCCCGGCCAGCACCTGCTCAATCTCGTGCTCGCGCTCGCGATGATCGGCTTCGGCCTGTGGTTCGTCGTCACCCAGCAGTGGACGCCGTTCTGGCTCATGACGATCCTCGCCTTCGTGCTGGGCGTGCTGATCATCATCCCGATCGGCGGCGCCGACATGCCCGTCGTCGTGTCGATGCTGAACAGCTACTCGGGTTGGGCGGCCGCCGGCATCGGCTTCTCGCTGCAGAACAGCATGCTGATCATCGCCGGCTCGCTGGTCGGCTCCTCGGGCGCGATCCTGTCGTACATCATGTGCCGGGCGATGAACCGCTCGTTCTTCAACGTCATCCTCGGCGGCTTCGGCGGCGAAGCGAACGCGGCGGGCGCCGCCGGGGCGGGCGAGCAGCGCCCGGTGAAATCGGGCTCGGCCGACGACGCGGCCTTCCTGATGGGCAATGCCGACAGCGTGATCATCGTGCCCGGCTACGGCCTCGCGGTGGCGCGTGCGCAGCATCCGCTGAAGGAGCTCGCCGACAAGCTGATCGAGCGCGGCGTGTCGGTGAAGTACGCGATCCATCCGGTTGCCGGCCGCATGCCCGGGCACATGAACGTGCTGCTCGCCGAAGCCGAGGTCCCGTACGACCAGGTGTTCGAGATGGACGACATCAACCCGGAGTTCGGCGACACCGACGTGGTGCTCGTGCTCGGCGCGAACGACGTCGTCAACCCGGCGGCGAAGGATCCGAAGTCGCCGATCGCCGGCATGCCGATCCTCGAGGCGTACAAGGCGCGGCAGGTCATCGTCAACAAGCGCTCGATGGCCTCCGGCTACGCCGGGCTCGACAACGAGCTGTTCTACATGGACAAGACGATGATGGTGTTCGGCGACGCGAAGAAGGTCGTCGAGGAAATGGTCAAGGCGATCGAGTAGCGCGGCACGGCCGCACGCCCGAACGAGGAAAGCAATGATCGACCCCGCCCGCCGCGACGTCGTGATCGACACGATCGACCCCCGCGATCCGCGCGAACACTCGCTGCGTGGCTACGCGATGTTCGGCTACGCGATGCACCTGCTCGGCCTGTTCACCGTGATCGGCTTCATCGTCGGCCTGATCCTCGCGTACATCAAGCGCGACGATGCGCGCGGCACGATCTACGAGTCGCACTTCCGCTGGCAGACGCGCTCGTTCTGGTGGTTCGTCCTGTGGTTCGTCGTGCTGCTCGTGCCGACGGTCCTGACGATCGGCTTCATCCCGTTCTTCATCCTCGCGCAACTGTGGTTCGCCTACCGGATGATCAAGGGCTGGCTGCGCGTGGCCGACCGCCGGGCCGTCTCCTGAGCGCGTGCGGCCTCGCGCCGCCCCCGCGGGACAAGGAGTAAGCTGGGCGCACGCTGCAACGCGAGCGAAGCATTGCGCACCGATCCGCTCTCTGCACCGCCGTCCTCGGCGCGAACCGGCCGGCGTCGGCTGCTGCTCGGCATCGGCGCCGCCGCCCTGCTGCCCGGCTGCGCGACGCAGCGCTTCGAAGCGCCGCCCGCCGGCGCCGTGGCGGCCGCCGCGCCCCAGGTGGGCCAGCAGTGGCGCTACGCGGAGATCGACCTCTATCGCGGCACGCAGCGAGCCGAGGTGATCGCTCGCTGCGTCGAGTCGGGCCCGCGGGGCGTGCGCATCTCGCTCGCCGACTCCAAAGGGCCGCCGCGGGACGACGAAGTCTGGGCCGACGCGTCGCGCATCGTCCAGGAGCCCTCCTACGACCTCACGATGCACTTCGAGAGCCCGCTGCCGGTGCTGCCGATCCCGCTCGCCGCCGGAGTCTCGTCGCGCACGTCGACGCACTACCGCACGCAGGGCAGTCCCGACTTCCGGCTCTGGTGGGGCGACTGGCTGGTCGCGCCGGGCTGGCAGCGCGTGCGCGTGCCGGCCGGCGAATTCCTCGCGCTGCGCATCGACCGCACGATCCGCTTCCGCCACGCCGACATCTGGCGCGACGACGGCCGGCGCTGGGACACCGCCTGGTACGTCCCCGAACTGCGCCGCTGGGTGCTGCGCGAATGGACCGGCCAGTGGCTGATGCCCGACGGCCCGAACCGCACGGTGGTCTACGAGGACCGCGTGCGCTGGCAACTGCTCGATTGGCGCCCGGCGTGACATAAGTCACGCACTTTCTCCCCCGGATCCCTCCCGACCCCCTGCAGCGGCCGTCAGGTCGCCGGCAGGCGCCTTCCGTCTGCATCCGCTCGGCGCGGCGCGGCCCGCCTCGACAAACTGCGCATCGACGGCAAAAGGCGGCAGGGGGAGCTTCTCGTGAGAGCGCGCGGATTCACGCTGATCGAACTGATGATCGCCGTTGCGATCGTCGCCATTCTTGCATCGGTGGCGCTGCCCGCATACCAGGACTACGTCCGGCGCGGCAAGATCCCCGCGGCCACTGCAGCGCTCGGCCAGGGCCGGATCGCCATGGAACAGTGGTTCCAGGACAACCGGACCTTCGTCGGCGCCGACTGCCCGCCCAACGGCAAGGACTTCTCGTTCGCCTGCAACGCCGATGCGACGACCTTCCTGATCACGGCAACGGGGACCGGCAGCATGGCCGGATTCTCCTACACGATCGACCAGGACAACGCCCGCACATCGGCCACGCCCTGGGGCAACGGTGCGTCGTGCTGGGTGGCGCGCAACGGGGATACGTGCTGATGCCTGCGCAGCGGCAACGCGGCATATCGGTCATCGAATCGATGATCGTCCTGACCGTGATCGCCATCCTGCTGGTGGGCGCGCTGCCGATGGGGCAGGAATGGATCGCGAACAGTCGCATCCGCGCGGCCGCCGAGAGCATGCTGGCCGGGCTGCAGCTCGCGCGCGCCGAGGCCCTCAAGCGCAACGTCACGGTCGAGTTCGTTCTCGCCGGCGGTTCCACGTCGGGCTGGACCGTGCGCACCGCCTTGTCGGGCGACGAGATCCAGACGCGGGCCGCAGGCGAAGGGACCGCTGCCGTGACGGTGACGGCGTCACCGGCGGGCGCGACCCGGGTCAGCTTCGACGGCCTGGGCCGCCGGACCGCGAACATCGACGCAAGCGATCCGATCGCCCGCCTGGATCTCGACTTGCCGACGACCGTGCTCGCCGCGAACAAGACGCGAGACCTGCGCCTGCAACTCGGCCTGGGCGGACAGATCACGATGTGCGACCCGAACGTGACGGCGACGGGCGACGTCCGGAAATGCCCATGACGAAAGCTGCACGCCAACAAGCGGGCGGAGCCCTGCTCGAGGTCCTGGTGGCCGTGCTGATCTTCTCGATCGGCATCCTCGCCGTGATCGGCATGCAGGCGATGTCCGTCCGGGTGGTCACCGACGCGAAGTATCGGGCCGACGCCAGTTTCATGGCCAACCAGGCCCTCGGGCGGCTGTGGGGCGACCCGACCAACCTCGCCGCCCACGTCGAGACCGACGTGGACGTCGCCGGGCTGCCGAACGGCAAGCGCTCGGTCGCAATCGTCGGCGAACGGGCGACGGTGACGATCCGCTGGCAACAGCCGGGCGACGCAGCGCACCAGTTCGTCGCCGAAGCCCACGTCAACGTCGACAACTGAGGTCGAGCCGGCATGAACCGAATCGCGCAGAAAGGCGTGACGCTGGTGGAACTGATGGTCGCGCTGGTGATCGGCTCGATCGCGACGCTCGTCATCCAGCAGGTCATGGCGGTGTTCGAGGGACAGAAGCGAACCAGCAGCGGCGGATCGGACGCGCAGGTCAACGGCGGTGTCGCGCTCTTCTCGATCGAGCGCGAGATCCGGCAGGCGGGCTACGGCATGTTCGGCGGGACCGGCTCGCTGTGCCCGCTCGGCATCAACGTCTATTACAACGGAACGACCACGTCGGACGGCGCCGCGTTGCGGCCGCTCGTGATCCAGGACGGCGGGGCCGGCTCGGACGCCATCGAGTTCCTCCGCTCGGACGCCGAGCTCGGCGCGATCCCGACGTCGATCATCAAGAACATGCCGAATGCGTCCTCCATCATCACGGCGGACAGCCCCGGCGGCCTGGCCCAGAACCACCTGTTCCTCGTCGGCGGCAAGGGGGGCGGAAAGGTCTGCTCGCTGATGCAGATGTCGCAGGACCCGCAGCAGACCGGCAACGGCTGGGACCTGCAGCACAACGGGGGACAGTTTCTCTACAACCCGTCCAATCCGAACAACGTCTTCACGACGGCACCCGCCTACGAGATCGGCGACGTCGTCGTGAACATGGGCAGCTTCGTGCACGGGCGCTACCAGGTGCTCTGCGATCGCCTGACGCAGGTCAATCCCACGGTCACGCCGGCGCCCTACACGTGCGCGAACACCGATCCTCTGGTCGACCAGATCATCGACCTGCAGGCGCAATACGGGGTCGCTGCAGCCGGCAGCGCGCAGATCAGCCAATGGTGCAACGCGACCGCCACGTCGGCATGCGGTGACTGGAGCAACCCCGGCACCAACGAAGTGCCGCGCATACGGGCCGTTCGCGTCGCGGTGGTGGCGCGCAGCGTCCAGTACGAGAAGGAGATGGTCAGCCCGGCGAGCCTGCAGCTCTGGGAAGCGGGCGACCCGGGAGACCCGCCGCCGACGCGGGCGCTCACCGACGACGAGCGTCATCACCGGTACAAGGTCTTCACGACCATCGTGCCGATCCGCAACGTGATCTGGGGCAACGGATGAACAGGGTCGCGGCCGCTCTTTCGGTCCGACGGCAGCGCGGGATCGTCCTGCTGATCGCGCTGATCTCGCTGGTCGCGATCTCGCTGGCGGGCATTGCGCTGATGCGTTCGGTCGACGCGGGCCTGATGATCACCGGCAATCTCGCCTTCAAGCAGACGGCGGCGCACGCCGGCGACGCCGGGACCGAATCGGCGATCGACTGGCTGACCGCGAACTCCGCCAATCTCGCCAACGACGTCACCGCGGCCGGGTACTACGCGACGTGGCGCACGGCCTGCGACCTGCTGGGCACCCGCAGCGCCGACACCAGCGACGACGTCACCTGGACGGACGGCGACGCCGCCCAGGCCGGCTGCGGCATGGTGGCCACGTCAGTGGCCTCCGCCCAGCTCCCGGACGGCTATTCGGCAACGTACGTGATCAACCGCATGTGCGACGGCGAGGGGACGCCCAACGACCCCTCCATCTTCTGTTCTGCCTACGCGACGACATCGGGCGGCTCCGGAAGCACCAAGGGGGGCGCCTCGTACGGACAGATGCCCCTTTCCGGCACGGCCCAGCAGTACTACCGCATCACCACCCGCGTCGTCGGCCCGCGCAATACGGAAAGCATCGTGCAGGCAATCGTCGGGTTCTGATTCGAGGAGCAGGCGCGTGGTCAAATCGATTCGTTTTCTCGCCCTCGGGTTCGCGGTCATGCCGATGGCCTGGGCCGCCACCGTCGATCTCGCCGACAAGCCGCTGGCATCGGGAACGAGCGGCGAGGTGAAACCCAACGTGATGATCGTGCTCGACGACTCGGGCTCGATGGCATGGACGCACCTGCCCGACCACGTTCGCGACCTGCGCACGAAGGTCGGGTACAAGTCGGCGCACTGCAACGGCATCTACTACAACCCGGCGATCAGCTATACGCCGCCGGTGAAGGCGGATGGGACCAACTTTCCGGACGCGGACTTCTACAAGGCGCCCAACGACGGCTTCAACCCGAAGTCGTCCACGACCGACCTGTCGAAGTCCTTCCGCGCCTACGACAACACCACCAGCTACAGCGGCGGCTACGACACCGCGCAGCCCGCCTACTACTACACCTATTCCGGCACGCAGCCGGCGATGTCGTACGCCTACCAGACCAACGGTGACGTCACCACCTCGAGCACCTTCTACCGGGAGTGCAACGAGAACATCGTCGGCAAGTTCACCAAGGTGATCGTGGAGAACCAGAGCGCGGCGGAGATGCAGAACTTCGCGAACTGGTACAGCTACTACCGCATCAGGCTCATGGCGGCGAAGACCGCCGTCGGTCGTGCCTTCGCGAATCTCTCCGAACCCACGCAGTACCGCATCGGATTCACCACGCACAGCTACGACAAGGCGGACACCAACCACGACGAGTTCCAGAAGATCGACGACTTCTGCGAAGGCGCCGCGGGTTGCGACCAGCGCAACAAGGTCTTCGAGAAGCTCTACGGCGCAACCGCCTCCGGCGGTACGCCGCTGCGCGCCGCCCTTTCCAAGGTCGGGAACATCTTCGCCGGCAAGCTGGGCGACGACCCCGTCCAGTATTCGTGCCAGCAGAACTTCGCGATCCTGACCACCGACGGCTTCTGGAACGGCGATGCCGGCTACAAGATCGGCGGCGGTTCGATCGGCAACCAGGACGGTGCGTCCCCCCGACCAATGTGGGACGGAGCGTCGACCGAACAGGTCGACACCTATCGGCGCTACAGCTACACGCTGACCACGAGCGGCTGCAGCGGGGGGCGCCAGAGGGTCAGGACGCAGCAGCAAAGGAAGACGGTGACGACGCCGCTGGGTGGCACTGCGGTCGAAGGCGCGTGGACCAACTACGGCTCGGCGTCGAACGGTACCTGCGTGTCCGGCGCAGCGCTGCCCAGCCCGAACCCGAGCGACCCCGAACTGCTTTCCAGCACGACGACGAGCAAGGGCGGCACCTCGCATTCGCTGTCCGACGTTGCCGCGTACTACTACCAGACCGACCTGCGCACCACGGACCTGGGCAACTGCACGGGCACGACGGTCGACGGGAAGACCTACGACGTCTGCGAGAACAACGTGCCGGGCGCCGGCAGCGACACCGCCTCGCACCAGCACATGACGACGTTCACGCTGGGCCTCGGCGTCGACGGCTCGCTCAAGTACTGCGAGAACTACGACTCGGGCGGCTGCACGGACTTCGAGGCCATCAAGCAGGGCACCAAGGTCTGGCCGGACCCGATGGACGACGAGGATCTGCATCGCGTCGACGACCTGTGGCATGCGGCCGTGAACGGTCGCGGCAAGTACTTCAGCGCGAAGTCTCCCGAATCGCTCGCCGCGGGCATCCAGAAGGCGCTTGCCGGAGTCTCGGCGCGCACGGCGTCCGCCGCCGCAGCCGCGACCTCGAACCTCGAGCCCGTCGCCGGCGACAACTATGCCTACGTGGCGATGTACACGACGGTCGACTGGGACGGCGAGATCGCCGCGCGCGAGATCGACCTCTCCATCGGGACGGTCTCCGACACGGGGATGTGGTCGGCACGGGCCCAGGTCGACAGCAAGGTGTCGGCGGCCAGCGACACGCGCAAGATCTACTTCAACAGCGGCGGCACGCTCAAGGACTTCACGGCAGCCAACCTGGCGCCGCAGATCGCGGCGAAGCTCTTCGACCCCGGCCCGACGAATCCCCGCGGACAACTCTCGCAGTATCCCGACCTGACGGGCGCCGAACAGGCCCAGGCCACGCCGGCGTCGATCGTCGGCTTCCTGCGCGGCCACACGCAGCACGAGGATGAAGGCGCCAACGCCTGGAAGCTCTATCGCGACCGCAAGCACGCGCTCGGCGACATCGTCAATGCCGCTCCGGTGTACGTGCGCAAGCCGCCGTTCACCTATTCCGACGACAACTATTCCACCTTCGCCGAGAACAAGAAGACCCGGCAGGCGATCGTCTACGCCGGCGCCAACGACGGCATGCTGCATGCGTTCAACGGCGACACCGGAGAAGAACTCTGGGCCTTCGTCCCGACGGCGGTGATGCCGCGGCTCTACACGCTGGCCGACAAGAGCTACTCGACCAACCACCGCTTCCACGTGGACGGGCCCCTGACGGTCGGCGACGTCTGCCTGTCCACCTCGTGCAATGCGAACCAGTGGAGCAGCATCCTCGTCGGCGGGCTGGGCAACGGCGGACGCTCGTATTTCGCGATGGACGTCACCAACCCGGCGAGCCCCAAGCTCCTGTGGGAGTTCACCGACGACAACCTCGGCCAGGCCTTCGGCAACGCGATCATCACGAAGCGCGCAGGCCAATGGGTGGTGATCGTCGCCTCGGGATACAACAACGTCTCGCCCGGCGACGGAAAAGGACGGCTGTTCGTCCTCAAGGCATCCGACGGTTCGAAGCTCGCCGAGATCGTCACCGACAGCGCGGTGGTCGACCCGTCGCGCAGCGGCATCGCCAAGATCAACAACTGGGTCGACCAGACGATGCTCGACAACTCGACCCAGCACGTCTACGGCGGCGACCTGGACGGCAACGTCTGGCGCTTCGACATCGTGGCCGGTACGGCGACGAAGATGACGACGATCGGCAAGGGCGACGTGCCGACGCAACCGATCACGACGAAACCGGAACTGGCCGAGGTGAAGATCGGAGGCGTCCTGACGCGCGTGATCCTGATCGGCACGGGCAGGTACCTCGGCACGAGCGACGTCGGCTCGAAGGATCGCATGTCGCTGTATGCGATCAAGGACGATCTCGCTGCAGCGCCCTATGGCGACTTCCGCACCAACCCCAACGTGGTCGTGCAGGACCTTTCCGGGAGCAGCGGAAGCCGGCAGATCTCGTACACGGCCATGACGCCCGACAAGATCGGCTGGTACATGGACCTCGACGTCAAGGACGGCGAGCGCGTCAACGTCGATCCGAAATACCAGATGGGCTGGTGGGTCGTTCCGAGCAACATCCCGGATCCGAACGTCTGCAACGTCGGCGGCACCAGCTGGCTCTATTTCGTCGATCCGTGGCCGGCCACCACCAAGGCGGCCGACCCCGCGACGATCGTCAACGTCGGCAACGCGCTGATCGTCGGCATCAACATCGTCAAGCTGCCGAACGGCAAGACGGTCACGATCGTGACGACCTCGGATGCCAAGTATCCGGTCTTCGGCAATCCGATGTCGCCCTTCAGTGCGCAGGTACGGCGCCTCTACTGGCGCGAGCTGACGCGTTGAAGACGTTCCGGCACGCCGACGGCCCGGGCTCGGGCGGTCGGCGCCCGGCGACGGGCTACCGGGGCAGGCTTCGACTCGCGCCCATCGCCTCGTCCACCCATTCGATCCAGTGCCGTACCGGCGTCTGCGTTCCGGCCTGCAGGTGCGCGATGCAGCCGACGTTCGCCGACAGGATCGTCGACGGTTGCCCCGAGTGCAGCGCCGCCAGCTTGTTGGTGCGCAACTGCGTCGCCAGCTCCGGCTGCAGCACCGAATAGGTTCCCGCCGAACCGCAGCACAGGTGCGAGTCGGGCACGTGGAGCGGCGCGACGCCGATCGACGCGAACCAGTTCTCGACCGCGCCGCGGATGCGCTGGCCGTGCTGCAGCGTGCACGGCGGGTGGAACGCGACGCGCGACGGCACGGCACCGTCGCGCACCCGCTCGCGAAACGCCTCGGCCTGCCCTTCCAGCTCGCGCGGCAGCCACTCGGCCGGATCGCGGGTGGCGGCGACGACGCGCTTCGCGCGCTCCGCATAGTCGGGGTCGGCGCGCAGCAGATGCGCGTACTCCTTGACCATCGCGCCGCACCCGGAGGCATTGACGAGCACGATCTCGACGCCCGCGTCGAGATGCGGGATCCACGCGTCGATGTTGCGCCGCGCCTGCGCGAGCGCGCCCTCGGTGTCGTTCAGGTGGTGGCGGATCGCGCCGCAGCAGCCCGAACGGCGCTCGATGAACGCCTCGATGCCGAGGCGATCGAGCACGCGTGCGGTGGCGGCGTCGATCGACGGCAGCATCGCAGCCTGCGTGCACGAGTTCAGCAACAGCACCTTGCGCGCGTGCGTGCGTGACGGCCACGCGCCCGGATCGCGCCGCGCCGGCACCTTGTCGCGCAGCACGCCGGGCAGCAGCGGGCGCACCCATTGCCCGACGCGCATCGCGGGACCGAACAGCCAGCGACGCGTCAGCCCCTCGCGCAACGCGGCACGCACGATGCGCTCGCGCAGCGGCCGGCGCACCTGTTCCTCGACGAGCTTGCGCCCCACGTCGACGAGGTGACCGTACTCGACGCCCGAAGGACAGGTCGTCTCGCAATTGCGGCAGGTCAGGCACCGATCGAGATGCTGCAGCGTGGACAGCGTCGGCGTCGCCCCCTCGACGACCTGCTTCATCAGGTAGATCCGCCCGCGCGGGCTGTCGCGCTCGTCGCCGAGCAGCTGGTACGTCGGGCAGGTGGCGAGGCAGAAGCCGCAATGCACGCAGCGGCGCAGGTTCAGCTCGGCGTCGGCGCCGTCGGGAGTGCCGACGAGCCGGTCGGCCAGGTGCGTTTCCACGTTCTGCTCAGAGTTCCGGGTACATGCGCCCGCGGTTGAAGAGACCCGCCGGATCGAAGACGTGCTTGAGCCGCTGGTGCACGCGTCGGTTCGCCTCGGGCAGCGGATGGAAGACGCCGATCGAAGGGTCCCCGCCGCGAAACAGCGTCGCGCTGCCGCCGACCCGTTCGCACGCGGCGCGAATGTGCGCGGCCGGCGCGTCGCTGCGCAGCCAGCGCTGCGCGCCGGCCCACTCGACGAGCACGCGGCCCGGCAGCTCGAGCCAGGGGGCGGTCGAAGGCAGCGACAGCCGCCACAGCGCCTCGTCGCCGGCGAAGTACGCGTCGTCGTGCTCGCGCAGCGCGCGCCACCGGTGTGCGGCCTCGTCGACGTCGAGGCGGGTTGCGCCGTGCTCGCGCTCGAAGCGGGCGAGCGCCGACTCGACCGCGGGCGCCGCGCCCGAGAAGCGCACCCACGCCTCGCCGTCGCACCAGCGTGTCGCCGAGATCGGCAGCGGCTCGGCGCACCAGCGGTTCATCGTTCCGATGGCGTCGGCCGCGTCGAGCGCGAGGCGCACGCTCGCCTCGCGCATCGGTCTCGGCAGCACCTTCAGCGAGACGTCGACGATCGGCCCGAGGATGCCGAGCGATCCGCACATCAGCCGCGACACGTCGTAGCCCGCGACGTTCTTCATCACCTGGCCGCCGAAGCGCAGCACGCGCGCCTGCGCGTCGACGATCGTCGCGCCGAGGACGAAGTCGCGCACCGCGCCGGCGCTCGCGCGCCGCGGTCCGGACAGGCCGGCGGCGACGACGCCGCCGATGGTCGCGCCGGCGCCGAAAGCCGGCGGCTCGAAGGCGAGCATCTGCCCGTGCGCCGCGAGCGCTTCCTGCACCTCGTCGAGCGGGGTGCCGCAGCGGACCTGGATCACGAGCTCGGTCGGCTCGTAGGAAACGATGCCGCGCAAGGCGCCGAGCCGCAGCTCGTCGCCGAGGCAGCGCTCGCCGTAGAAGTCCTTCGTTCCGCCGCCGACCAGCCGCAGCCGGCGCCCGTCGGCCGCCGCGGCGCGGACCGCTTCGCACAGGTCTTCGAGCGCGCGATCGCTCGTGGCCCTCGGAGCGTTGGTGACGGAGCTCGCCGGACCGGAGGCCATCGCTCAGAACCTCGGCAGTTCGGGAAAGGCGAGGCGACCGCCCCGTACGTGCATGCGCCCGAACTCGGCGCAGCGCGCGAGCGTCGGGATCGCCTTGCCCGGATTCAGGATGCCCGCCGGGTCGAAGGCGCGCTTGACGCCGAAGAAGGTCTCGCGCTCCTCGGGCGTGAACTGCACGCACATCGAGTCGATCTTCTCGATGCCGACGCCGTGCTCTCCGGTGACCGTGCCGCCGAACTCGACGCACAGCGCGAGGATCTCGGCGCCGAAGCGCTCCGCACGCTGCCACTGGTCGGCATCGTTGGCGTCGAACAGGATCAGCGGGTGCAGGTTGCCGTCGCCGGCGTGGAATACGTTGATGCAGCGAAGCGCATGGCGGTCCTCCATCTGCGCGATCGCCTCGAGCATGCGGCCGATCATGCGTCGCGGAATCGTGCCGTCCATGCAGTAGTAGTCGGGCGACAGCCGCCCGGCGGCGGGAAAGGCGTTCTTGCGCCCCGACCAGAACAGCAGCCGCTCCGCCTCCGAGCCGGAGACCCGGACCGCGGTCGCGCCGGCGCCGCGCAGCACCCGCTCCATCCGCTCGATCTCGTCGGCGACCTCCTCCGCGGTGCCGTCGGATTCGGCGAGCAGGATCGCCGCCGCGTCGAGGTCGTAGCCGGCGTTCACGAACTGCTCGACGGCGATCGTCGCCTTGCGATCCATCATCTCGAGCCCGGCGGGAATGATGCCGGCCGCGATGATGGCGGCCACCGCGTCGCCGGCGGTGACGACGTCGTCGAAGGAGGCCATCAGGACGCGCGCGAGTTGCGGCCTGGGAACGAGCTTGACGGTCACCTCGGTGACGACGGCGAGCATGCCCTCCGAGCCGATCGCGAGCGCGAGCAGGTCGAGCCCGGCGCAGTCGAGCGCCTCGGAGCCGAACTCGATCGGCTCGCCGTCGCTGGTGAAGCCGCGCACGCGCAGCACGTTGTGCACGGTGAGGCCGTATTTCAGGCAATGCACGCCGCCCGAGTTCTCGGCGACGTTGCCGCCGATCGAGCACACGATCTGCGACGACGGGTCGGGCGCGTAATAGAGGCCGTGCGCGGCCGCGGCCTCCGAGATCGCCAGGTTGCGCACGCCCGGCTGCACGCGCGCGACGCGCGCGACGGGGTCGATCGACAGGATGCGGTCGAACTTCGCCATCGAGAGCACGACGCCGCCGGCGTGCGGCATCGACCCGCCCGACAGGCTCGTGCCCGAGCCGCGGGCGACGACCGGAACGTCGAGCGCGCAGCAGGCCTGCAGGATGGCGCGCACCTGCTGCTCGTTCGCCGGCAGCGCCACCGCCACCGGCAGCTGCCGGTACGCGCTCAGCGCGTCGCATTCGTAGGGGCGCGTGTCCTCCGTCCGATGCAGCAGGCAGTGCGCGGGCAGCAGCGGGCGCAGTCGCTCGACGATCTCGCGACGGCGCGCGTCTTCGGGTCGCGCGCGCACGTCGGCGAAGCGCTCGGGCGCTCGAGCGCCGATCGGAGGCGTCATGGCCGTCGACATGGCTCGAAGATACAGCAGCGGCGGCGCTCGCGTTACTCGCGCAAGCGCTTCCACAGCGTCGTGCGCGACATGCCGAGACGGCGCGCCGCCTCCGCCCGGTTGCCGCCCGTCTGCTCGAGCACGCGGCGGACGCGGTCGGCTTCCTCGGCCGGCGTGGCGGCACTGCGGTAATAGCGCGTGACGGGCACCTCGTCGATCGTCCGCGCGTCGTAGGCGCTCGGCGGGCGCGGCTGGAGGATCTCGGGCGGCAGGTTGTGCCGTTCGACGATCGATCCTTCGGCGTGCACGACGGCGAATTCCAGCGCATTGGAGAGCTGGCGCACGTTGCCGGGCCAGTGATAGGTCTCGAGCGCGGCCATCGTCTCGGGCGCCAGCCGCAGCCCCGGGCGACGGTAGCGCTCGGCGAGGTCGGCGAGCATCTTGCTCGCGAGCAGCGGAATGTCCTGGCTGCGCTCGCGCAAGGGCGCGATCTCCAGCGGCAGCACGCGCAGCCGGTAGAAGAGATCCTCGCGGAACGACCCCTGCGCCACCATCTCGCTCAGGTCGCGGTGGGTGGCCGCGATCACGCGCACGTCGAAGCGGCGCGGCAGGTTCTCGCCGAGGCGCACCACCTCGCGCTCCTGCAGCACGCGCAGCAGCTTCGTCTGCATCGACGGGGAGATCTCGCCGATCTCGTCGAGCAGCAGCGTGCCCCCGTTGGCCGCCTCGAAGCGGCCGACGCGCGCCGACGCGGCGCCGGAGAAGGCCCCCTTCGCATGGCCGAAGAGTTCCGACTCGAGCAGGTTCTCGGGCAGCGAGCCGCAATCGAGCGGCACGAAGGGGCCGCGGGCACGCGGCGAGTTGTCGTGCAGCGCGCGTGCGACGAGCTCCTTGCCGACGCCGCTCTCGCCGTGGATGAGCACGTTCGCGTCGCTGGCCGCGGCGCGCAGGATCTGCGCGTAGAGCGCCTGCATCGGCGCCGTGCGGCCGACGAGCCCGCCGAGGCGCCAGTGCTGGCGCGCCTCGTTCTCGAGCGCCACTTCGCGCGTGCGGTCGCGCACGACGATCGAGCAGTGCAGCCCCTCGTTGTTCGGCGGCAGCAGCATGGCCCAGACGCGCAGCGTGGTCTCGGCGCCGGCACGCTTGAGCGCGATGTCCTGCGTCTTGCGCGTGGCCGAGCGCGCCGGAACCAGCGAGCACCTGCCGCGCGAATCGCATTGGCGCGCGCAGGGCGTGCCGGCGAACAGGGTCGGGCACAGGTTGCCGATCACGGATTGCTCGTCGCTGCCGAGCAGGCGCGCGGCAGCGGCGTTGATCCCCCGCACGCGCCTGTGCGCATCGAGGAAGAGAACACCCTCCTCGAGGCTGTCGAGCAGGGACTTCAGGGAGTCGAGCGTCAACACGTCGGACCCGGGTGCGTTCACAGTGAACGTTCATTCTGAACGTAAACATCGTGTCAGCGACAGCCCTTCGACGCGGCCGGATCCCGAAGACCTGATGTGGATCAAGCATTTGCCTGCACTGGCACGCGTCTCGCTATGAAAACGGACGGCGGGCTGCGTTTCGTTGCCCGAACCGGAGATCGAACGATGCTGCACCAATCCGTCTGGCTGGTCTCGCTCACGCTGATGAGCGTCCTCGCGGCCGTGTTCCTGTTCGTCTACTCGCAATCGAAGGTGCGCGAGGACGACTACACGCCGCTGCAGAAACGCGCGTACCGATTGCGCGCACGCTTCTTCTGGGTGCTCGTCCTCACCATGGGGCCGGCGATGGTCTACAACCTGATCGACCTGCCGTACGACGCGGCGCGGGCGCACGCCGGGACGCGCGACGCCGTCGTGATCGACGCGGTCGGCCACCAGTGGTACTGGGAGCTGAGCCGCGACGAGGTTCGCGTCGGCGAGCCCGTCGTGTTCCGCGTGACGAGCGCCGACGTCAATCACGGCTTCGGCATCTACGACCTCGACCTGAAGCTGGTCGCGCAGGCGCAGGCCATGCCCGGCTACACCAACACCCTGCTCCACACCTTCGAGCGCGCGGGAACCTATCGCGTGCTCTGCATGGAGTACTGCGGCATCGTCCACCACAACATGATCGCCGAGATCAAGGTCACCGAGGCACAGGACTGAACATGGCATCCGACACCTACAGCCAGCGCATCGACCGGGGGGCGAGCCCCGCGGTTCTCGCCTATCTCGTCACCACGGTGGCGGTCCTGCTGCTCATGATGGTCTTCGGCGTACTCATGCGCATGGAGCAGGCCGGCCTCGTCGCGATGGGCCCGATGTGGTTCTACGAGCTGATGACGCTGCACGGCGCCGGCATGGTCGGCATCGCGGCGATCGCCGGCGCGGCGATCATGTGGCACTTCCTCGGGCAGTACGTCGAGCTGTCGGGCCGCATCTTCGTCGCCAACCTCGTGCTCTTCCTCGTCGGCGTGGCGATGATCCTCGCGAGCGTGCTCGGCGGGAACTTCCACGGCGGCTGGACCTTCCTGCACCCGCTGCCGAGCCTGTCGATGGGCACCTGGAGCCCGGGAGCGGCGGCGCTCTTCATGGGCGGGCTGCTGGTGCTCGGCGTCGGCTTCGTGCTGCTGCACCTGGACATCGCGCGCGCCCTCACGCAGCGCTACGGCAACCTCGGGCGTGCCCTCGGGTGGCCGCAGCTCTTCGGACGCGACGACGGCAACGCACCGCCGCCCGCGGTGGTCGCCTCGACGATGGTCACGATCGTCAACCTCGTCGGGCTCGTCGCCGGCGCCGCCATCCTCGCGGCGATGATCGTCCACGTGTACGTGCCGACGCTGAAGATCGACGCGCTGCTCGCGAAGAACCTCATCTACTTCTTCGGTCACGTGTTCATCAACGCGACGATCTACATGGCGGTGATCGCCGTCTACGAGATCCTGCCGCGCTACACGCAGCGCCCCTGGAAGGCGAACCGCGTCTTCCTCGCCTCGTGGACCGCCTCGACGCTGATGGTGATCTTCATCTATCCGCATCACCTGCTGATGGACTTCGCGATGCCGAAGTGGATGCTGATCATGGGACACGTGATCGGCTACCTGAACACCTTCCCGATCCTGGTCGTGACGGCCTACGGCGGACTGATGCTCGTCTACCGCTCGGGCATCCGCTGGGACATGGCTTCGAAGCTGCTGTTCCTCTCGCTGTTCGGCTGGGCCGCAGGCGCGATGCCGGCGTTCATCGACGGAACGATCTCGGTGAACTACGTGATGCACAACACGCTGTGGGTGCCGGGTCACTTCCACACCTACCTGCTGCTGGGCATGATGACGATGGTGTTCGGCTTCCTGTACTACATCGGCAAGCCGTCGCCCGACCGCGCCGACTCCGCGCTCGATCGCCTCGCGCTGTGGCTGTTCGCGATCGCCACCCTCGGGTTCACGCTGAGCTTCCTGTATTCCGGCAAGGAGAGCGTGGCGCGTCGATACGCGGCGCACCTGCCCGAGTGGGTGCCCTACGACCGCGCCGGCGCCTTCTTCGCGACGCTCGTCGTGCTCGCCGTGCTCGTGTTCGCGATCCGCTTCCTGCTGAGCCTGCGCGGCGCCTCGGTCGACCGGCAGCGCGCCTCGCTGGCCACCGCATGAAACGGACGACTCCCGCGACGATCGCCGTTTCGCCGGGCGCCCGATGAAGCGGACGATCTTCGCGACGGTCGCGGTCTCGCTGGCGGCGGCGGCGACCTTCTGGTGGGGCACCGACGGCCTGCGCGCGCTCACCGCCGAGGCGGCGCGCCGGCAGCAGGTGCTGCGCGAGCCGCGGCCGATCCCGCCCGTCCGGCTCGAGGACCCGAACGCGCATCCGCTGGCGCTCGCCGACTTCGGCGGACGCCGCGTCGCGGTCGAGTTCATCTATACGCGCTGCGCAACGGTCTGCCGCAATCTCGGCACGAGCTTCCGCCAGATCCGCGACGCCATCGAGCGCGACGAACCCGGCAACGACCTCGTCCTGCTCAGCCTGAGCTTCGACCCGGAACACGACGATCCGGCGGCGCTGCAGGCCTGGGCCGAAGCGCACGGCGCCGACGGCCGGCGCTGGCGCGTCGCGCGCATCGCGCGGCCCGCGCAGCTCGCGGCGCTGCTCGAGGCCTTCGGCGTCGTCGTCGTCCCCGACGGCTTCGGCGGCTGGGAACACAACGCGGCGATCCACCTGCTCGGGCGCGACGGCCGCCTCGTGCGGATCTCCGACATCGAAGAGCCGGCGCGCTTCCTCGCCGAGCTCGACGCATTGCCCGGATCGGAATCGTGAGCGCGCGATGCACGCAGGCATGACACCCGCCCTGCGCATCGCGCCCGGATGCCGGCTCGCGGCGTCGGCGCTGCTGGTCGCCGCGCTCGCGCTCGCGCCGCTGCGTGCCGGGCTCGAGTCTTCGATGAGCCTGCACATGCTCGTGCAGATGCCGCTGCTCGCACTGGCCGGATTCGTCGCCGTCGGCGCCTTGCCGCCCGAGTGGCGCGGCGCGCTGCATCGCTTCGCCGGCGGCTCGCTGCCGCTGGCACTGGCCGCGATGCTGGCGTCGAGCTACTGGATGATTCCGCGCGCGCTGGACGCGGCCCTCGCCGATCCGTGGGCCGAGACCGCCAAGTTCCTCAGCCTCCCGCTGCTCGTCGGCGCGCCGCTGGCGCTCGCGTGGGAACGGCTCGGGGCGATCGGCCGCGGCTTCGTCTGGACGAACTTCTTCAGCATGCTGGCCGTGCTCGGCTGGCTCTACGTCGCGGCGCCGGTCCGCGTCTGCAACAGCTACCTCGTCGGCGAACAGGCCGTCGCGGGCTGGTCGATGGTGTATCTCGCCGTCGCGCTCTTCCTCGGATGGCTGTCTTCGCTCTTCGTCGGCGGACGGCCGGCGGCCGGCGAAGCGCAGCCGCTGCGCTCGAACGCGGCGACCAGCGACCCCTGGCACGTCGAAACGGAGATCTGATGGACCACGTCGCACCACAGAAGCTGATGGACGAAATCGACGCCGCGAGCAGCAAGAAGGCGGCGCTCGGTACCCGCGCGATGCTGATCCGCGGTTTCCTGTCGGGGGCGCTGCTCGCCTACGCCACCGCCTTCGCCTACAAGGCCTCCGGCGGAATGGCCGAAGGGGTCGGCGCGCTGGTGGCGGGTGCGGTGTTCCCGGTCGGCTTCGCGATGATCATCCTGCTCGGGCTCGAGCTGGCCACCGGCAACTTCGCCGTCCTGCCCGTGGGCATGGTGCGGGGGCGGCTCGGCTGGGGGCGCATGATGCGCAACTGGAGCTGGGTCTACCTGGGCAACTTCCTCGGTTCGATCTTCGTCGGTTTCCTGCTCGCGGTCGCGCTGACCGAAGCCTTCCTGCAGGCACCCGGAGCCCTCGGCACGAAGATCATCGCCGTCGCCGAATCGAAGACGCTCTTCTACGAACACGCGGGCGCCCACGGCTGGCTGACCGCGTTCATCAAGGGCGTGCTGTGCAACTGGATGGTCGCGCTCGGCACGGTGCTCGGGATGAGCTCGACGTCGAACACCGGCAAGATCGCCGCGATCTGGCTACCGGTGTCGACCTTCTTCGCGCTGGCGCTCGAGCACTCGGTGGTGAACATGTTCGTGATGCCGACCGCGATCCTGCTCGGCGCCGACATCAGCGTCGGGCAATGGCTGTTCTGGAACCAGATCCCGGTCACGCTCGGCAACGTCGTGGGCGGCGCGCTGCTGACCGGGCTCCTGCTGCACTACGCGCACCGCGCCGCCTCCTACGACGGCGCGGCTGCGCCCAGCACGCTCGCCAGCCAGGCGCCGATGTCGACGAGCTCGGGCACGCACACGGCGTGACCCATCGGGTACTCGCGCCACTGCACCGGATAGCCGAGGCGCACGAGGACCTCGCGCGAAGCCCGCGCCCGTTCGATGCCGACCATGTCGTCGTGCAGGCCGTGCGCGTAGAAGATCGGCACCGCGGCGTTCTCCGGGCTGCGCTCGGCCTCGAGCGTCGTGTGCAACGGCAGCCACGTCGACAGCGCGAGGATGCCGGCGAGCGCCTCGCGGTGGCGCAGCCCCGCCTGCAACGCGATCGCGCCGCCTTGCGAGAACCCGGCGAGCACGATGCGCGCCGTCGCGATGCCCCGGGCGTTCTCGCGCGCGACCAGCGCCTCGACGATGCGCTGCGACGCGCGGATGCCGGCTTCGTCCTGCCGCGCGCCGCCGAGCTCGACGATGTCGTACCAGGCGCGCATCGGCATTCCGCCGTTGATCGTCACCGGCCGCACCGGCGCGTTCGGAAAGACGAAGCGCACGGACAGCTGCGACGGAAGCCGCAGTTCGGGAACGATCGGCTCGAAGTCGTGCGCATCGGCGCCGAGGCCGTGCAGCCAGATCACCGCCGCGTCGGGCCGGCCGGCGGTCTCGATTTCGACCGCGTCGTGGATCGGGTTCATCGCCGCATTGTATGGTCTGCACGACGCGCGGATCCGCCGGCGCGGACTTCGGGGAGGTGAATGACGCAATGAACGCGATCGTCGACGGTTTCGTCGGTGCCATCGGCAACACGCCGCTGATCCGGCTGCGCAAGGCATCCGAGCGCACGCGATGCGAGATCCTCGCGAAGGCCGAGTTCCTCGAGCCGGGAGGATCGGTGAAGGATCGCACCGCGCTGTTCCTGATCCAGGACGGAGAACGACGCGGCCTGCTGCGTCCGGGCGGCGTCGTCGTCGAGGGCACGGCCGGCAATACCGGCATCGGGTTGACGCTCGTCGCGAATGCACGCGGCTACCGGACGATCATCGTGATCCCCGAGACGCAGAGCCGCGAGAAGAAGGACCTGCTCCGGCTGTACGGCGCCGACGTCCGCGAGGTACCGGCCGCGCCCTTCCGCGATTCCGGCAACTACGTGCACGTCGCCGCGCGGCTCGCCGCCGAACTGGCCGAGCGCGAACCGAACGGCGCCTTCTACGCGAACCAATGGGAGAACCTCGCGAATCGCGAAGGCCACCGGGCGACGACGGGGCCGGAGATCTGGCGGCAGACCGCGGGGCGCATCGACGGCTTCGTCTGCGCGATCGGAACCGGCGGCACGCTCGCCGGGGTCTCGTCCTACCTGAAGTCGGTGCGTCCGGACATCCGCATCGCGGTCGCCGATCCGGTCGGCGCGGCGATGTACTCGTGGTTCAGGCACGGCCGCCTGGAAGCGAACGGCAGTTCGGTGACCGAAGGAATCGGGCTCGGCCGCGTCACGGCGAACGTCGACGGCGCGCCGGTCGACGACGCCTACCGGATCGAGGATGCCGAGGCGCTCGAGGCGATGTTCGAGCTGTTGCGCGACGAGGGGCTGTGCGTGGGCGGCTCGAGCGGCGTGAACGTCGCCGGCGCGATGCGCCTCGCGCAGGACCTCGGCCCCGGCCACACGATCGTCACGGTGCTCTGCGATTCGGGCGATCGCTACCGCTCGAAGCTGTTCGATCCCGGCTTCCTGCGCGAACGCGGATTGCCCGTTCCGTCGTGGCTGGAGAAGCCGGCGGGCGGCTGAACGACAGCCGCCGGCGTCGCCGCATCGCTCAGCCGCCCGGCGGCGACAGGCGAATCCTCTGTCCGATCTGCAAGCGCCGCGGGTCCTCGATTCCGTTCCACTGCGCGAGCTCCTTCGCATCGAGGCCGTGCGCCTTCGCGATCGCGACGAGCGTGTCGCCCGGCGCGATCGTGTACTCGCCGGCCGCGGCGCGCGAGGCCACCGCATCGTGCACGGCAGCCTCGCCGCTCGCGCGCGCGCCTTCGTCGTTCGCCGGCGCGACGGCATCCGATGCGCGAGCACCGGCGTCGGTGGCCTGCGCAGCGGCAGCTTGCGATTGCGTAGGCGAACCCGCCGCGCCATCGGTCGTCGCCGTCGCCGCAACGTCGCCTCGCGCATCGGTCGACGCAGCCGCGCGCGCGTCGTCGCCCGTTGCCGAGGGCGAGACGGACGCGCCAGCCGCATCGGCCGCGCTCGTCGATGCCGGCTCGTCGTCGCTGCATCCGTACAGGAACAGGGACGCCGCCACCAACGCCACCATGACACGCATCTGACTTCTCCTCGTCGGGTTTCGCCGGGCCCGACCGCGCTCGCACAGGTACGGGCATTGCTCGATTCGGCGGTCAGACGCATTCGCGCCGACCGCTCCGTAGAGGAGCAAACGTATCACCCGAGAGGACCAGAGCATGCGCAGCACATTGGTTGGAATCTTCGAGAATCGTCCCGCCGCCGAACGCGCGCGCAGCGAACTGCTTCGTGCCGGCTTCGCCGACGACGAAGTGGACCTGCGCACCGGCACCGACGATCGCGACTGGCGAGCGTCGGACGACCGGAGCGCCTACGAAGACGAAAGCGAAACCACGATCGGCGAGACGGTCGCCGACTGGTTCCGCTCGCTGTTCGGCGTCGACGGCGACGACGACCTCGGCATCTACACGGAAGCGATGCGTCGCGGCGAGAGCGTCGTGACGGTGCGGACCACGGACGGCGACCGCGTCGATCGTGCGAGCGACATCCTGGAAGCCTGCGGTTCGATCGACATCGACGAGAAGGCGGACGAGTGGCAGGCGCAGGGATGGACGCGGCCCGCCGCGATGCGCGAGGCGGGCGACGCCTCCGCGCCGACGCCGTCCGCGCCGCTCGGCGCGACCGCCGCGAGTGCAGGCGCGATGGGCGCCGCGTCGTCGCGCGACGCCGGCGACGGCACGCGTGCAGCAGGCAACGCGCCGGCCGGCGAGGAACTGCGCGCGGGCGCATCGAAGCGGATTCCCGTCATCGAGGAACAGCTTCGCGTCGGCAAGCGCATCGTCGGCCGCCGCCGACTGCGCGTCTACACCCGAATGGTCGACGAGCCGGTCCGCGAGGACGTTCACCTGACCGACGAGCGCGTCCGCATCGATCGACGCGACGTCGACCGCCCCGCCACCGAAGCGGACTACCGGGCCGCGCAAGCCGGACCGATCGAGGCGACCGAGGGCGGCGAGGAGCCGGTCGTGGAGAAGCACGCACGCGTCGTCGGCGAGGTCGAGATCGGCAAGGAGAAGCACGAGCGCCAGGAGACGGTGCGCGACACGGTGCGCCATACCGACGTCGAGATCCGCAAGATCGACGAAGCGGGCCGCAACGCCGGCGCAGCGACGACGCCGACGGGCCCCGGCGGCACGCGCGCGAGGGCTTCCGGTGCGTCGCCGACCGACGAATCGCGTCCGGACGACGCGCCGCCGCCGGACGTACGCCGCTGATTTGACAGCCGCAGGCCGGCTAGGCATTCTGGCGCGCAGCCGGTCAGCCGCTGTGGGAGAGACCGTGCGCAGCCGGGCCGCCGGCCGGGCTGCGTCTACGGCGCCGAAGGTGCATCGCCCCGTAAACTCTCAGGCAAAAGGACTTCAGCGGCTCGGCTCGGGGTTCGGATTCCATTCCCTTGCGCGCGTGCGAACGCACGCCGTTTCCGGAGCCCTGCCTTGGACAACCCCGCCGAACTTCGTTATACGTCGTCGCACGAATGGGTGCGCCGTGAGCCCGACGGCACGCTGACCGTCGGCATCACCTTCCACGCGCAGGATGCGCTCGGCGAGCTCGTCTACGTCGAGTTGCCCGATGCCGGGCGAACGCTGAAGCAGGGGGAAGCCTGCGTGGTCGTCGAATCGACGAAGGCCGCGTCCGACGTCTACGCGCCGGTCGACGGCGAGATCGTCGAGACGAACGGCGCGCTCGCCGACGCGCCCGAGACCGTCAATGCCGAGCCCTTCGGAGCCGGATGGCTGTTCCGCATGCGCCCGAGCGATCCGTCGCAGCTCGACGCCCTGCTCGACGCGGCCCAGTACACGGCCGGGCCTGCCGCCGAGTGACCCGCGGGCGCGGCGCGCAGCGCCCGCCCTTCTCGCATTCATTCCTTTCCCGATGCCGGGATCGCAATCGATGAACGCACCCGAATCCCTCGGCGCGCGCCTTCGCGCGCTCGCCACCCACGACGACTTCGTGTCCCGCCACATCGGCCCGAGCCACGCGCAGGAGCGCGAGATGCTCGAGTCGCTCGGCTACGGATCGCGCAGCGAGCTCGCGCGCGCAGCGCTGCCGCATCGAATCCTGCTCGACGCGCCGCTCGCGCTCGACGCGCCGGTCGACGAGACCCGGGCGCTGGCGGAGTTGCGCGCGCACGCGGCCCGCAACGAGCTGTGGCGCACGTTCATCGGCGCCGGCTACCACGGCACGATCCTGCCCGAGGCGATCCGCCGCAACGTGCTCGAGAACCCCGGCTGGTACACCGCATACACCCCGTACCAGGCCGAGATCGCGCAGGGCCGGCTCGAGGCGATGCTGACCTTCCAGCAGATGGTGATCGACCTCACCGGCCTGCCGGTCGCGAACGCATCGCTGCTCGACGAGGCCACCGCGGCCGCCGAGGCGATGGCGATGGCGCGGCGCGCTTCCCGGTCGAAGGCGACGCGCTACTTCGTCGAGCGCGAAACGCATCCGCAGGTCGTCGCCGTGCTGCGCACGCGGGCGTCGCGCCTGGGGATCGAACTCGCGGTCGGCGACGCCGGCACGCTGCGCGAGGAGGCCTCGAACTACTTCGGCGCGCACCTGCAGACGCCCGACACGCAGGGGCGCGTGCGCGACTTCACCGCCGAGATCTCGGCGCTGCGCGCTGCCGGCGCCCGCGTGACGGTCGGCTGCGATCCGTTGGCGCTGCTGCTGCTCAAGCCGCCGGGCGCGATGGGCGCCGACATCGCGATCGGGTCGGTGCAGCGCTTCGGCGTCCCGCTGGGCTACGGCGGCCCGCACGCGGCCTTCCTCTCGGCGCGCGAAGACCTGCTGCGCACGATCCCGGGGCGCATCATCGGCGTCTCGCGCGATGCGGCCGGCCGCCCGGCGCTGCGCATGGCGCTGCAGACCCGCGAGCAGCACATCCGGCGCGAGAAGGCGACGAGCAACATCTGCACCGCGCAGGCGCTGCTGGCGAACCTCGCTTCGTTCTACGCGGTATGGCACGGGCCCGACGGCCTGCGCACGATCGCGCGGCGCGTGCACGGCCTCGCCCGACTGCTCGCGCACCTGGTCGCGAACGCGGCACAGGGCGCCGTCGAGCCGCTGCACGACACCTATTTCGACACGCTCGTCTACGACGTGCGCGACGCGGCCGCGCTGCGCGAGCGGGCACGCTCGCAGCGCATCAACCTGCGCGATCACGGCACCGAGGCAGGCGCCGGCGGCCGCTTCGGCCTGAGCCTCGACGAGACGACGACGCTCGCCGACGTCGCCGACCTGGCCTGGGTGCTCAGCGGATACCGCATCGACGGGGCCGAGCTCGATGCGATCGCCGGCAGCTTCCCGCTCGACGGCCAGACGATCCCCGCCGAACTGCGCCGCACCGACGCCGTGCTCTCGCATCCGGTGTTCGAGCGCTACCGCGGCGAGGCCGCCTTCGTGCGCTACGTGAAGAAACTCGAGAATCGCGACCTCTCGCTCGTGCACTCGATGATCGCGCTCGGCTCGTGCACGATGAAGCTGAACGCCGCCGCCGAGATGGCGCCGATCAGCTGGCCCGAGTTCGCCAACCTGCATCCGTACGTGCCGCGCGAGCAGGCGCTCGGCTACCACGACATGCTCGCGCAGCTCGGCGGCTGGCTCGGCGAGATCACCGGCTTCCCGGCCGTCTCGTTCCAGCCGAACTCGGGCGCACAGGGCGAATACGCCGGGCTGCTCGCGATCCGGCGCTACCTCGATTCGAAGGGCGAGAGCGCACGCGACGTCTGCCTGATCCCCGCTTCGGCGCACGGAACCAACCCGGCCACCGCGCAGATGATGGGGATGCGCATCGTCGTCGTCGGCTGCGACGCGCAGGGCAACGTCGACCTGGCCGACCTCGAGCGCAGGATCGACGAGCACCGCTCGTCGCTCGCCGCGCTGATGATCACCTATCCGTCGACGCACGGCGTGTTCGAACCGGGGATCGTCGACGTCTGCCGCGCGGTGCACGAGGCGGGCGGCCAGGTCTACATGGACGGCGCGAACCTCAACGCGCAGGCGGGGCTCACGCGGCCCGCGCTGGTCGGGGCGGACGTCTGCCACATGAACCTGCACAAGACCTTCTGCATTCCGCACGGCGGCGGCGGCCCGGGCATGGGCCCGATCGCCGTCGCCGCGCACCTGTCGCCCTTCCTGCCGACCGATCCCTTCGCGTCGGCCGACGCGGCCACCGCGGTCTCGTCCGCCGCCTTCGGCAGCGCGCTCATCACGACGATCTCGTGGATGTACGTGCGGATGATGGGCGCCGCCGGCATCCGCAAGGCCACCGAGACGGCGATCCTGTCGGCGAACTACGTCGCGCGGCGGCTCGACCCGTACTTCCCGGTGCTCTTCCGCGGCGCGAACGGACTCGTCGCGCACGAGTGCATCATCGACCTGCGCACGCTGAAGGCGACCTACGGCGTCACCGCCGAGGACGTCGCGAAGCGCCTGATGGACTACGGCTTCCACGCGCCGACCGTCTCCTTCCCGGTCGCCGACACATTGATGATCGAACCGACCGAGTCCGAGCCGAAGGACGAGCTCGATCGCTTCTGCGACGCGATGATCGCCATCCACGGCGAACTGCAGCGCATCGCCAGCGGCGCGCTCGACCGCGAGGACAATCCGCTGCGCGGCGCCCCGCACACGGCAGAGGCGCTCGCCGGCGAATGGACGCACAAGTACTCGCGCGAGGAAGCCGCGTTTCCGCTGCCCTGGGTGCGCGAAGCGAAGTTCTGGCCGAGCGTCGCGCGCATCGACAACGCGGCGGGCGATCGCCAGCTCGTCTGCACCTGCCCTCCCGTCTCCGACTACGCATGACGCACGCCGACTCCGCATTGCGCGACATCCCCCTGCACGCCCTGCACGCCGCGCACGGCGCGCGCTTCGGCGCCTTCGCCGGTTTCCGGATGCCGATCCAGTACCCGGCCGGGCTGCGCGCCGAGCACCTGCACACGCGGGCATCGGCGAGCCTGTTCGACGTCTCGCACATGGGGCAGCTGCGCGCGAGGGCACGCGACGGCCGCAGTGAAACCTTGCATGCGCAGCTCGAAGCGGCGCTGCCGGTCGACTTCGCCCACTGGGCCGATTCGCAGCAGCGCTACTCGCTGCTGCTCAACGACGCCGGCGGCATCGACGACGACCTGATGCTCGTGCATCTCGTCGACGGCGACGCGGCCGAGGTGCGCATCGTCGCCAACGCCGGGAACCGCGACGCCGACCTCGCGCGGCTGCGCGCACTGTGTCCGGCGCTTGCGATCGACGAGATCGACGCCGCACTGGTCGCGCTGCAGGGACCGCAGGCCGAAGCGGTGCTCGCGCAGCTCGACCCGGCGTGCACGTCGATGCGCTTCCTGCAGGCGCGCACGCTCTCGCTGCTCGGCGCCGCCTGCTTCACGACCCGATCGGGCTACACCGGCGAGGACGGCTTCGAGATCTCGCTGCCGCCCGAGCGCGCGCATGCGATCGTCGAGCGCCTGCTCGACGATCCGCGCGTGCAGCTTGCCGGACTCGGCGCGCGCGACACGCTGCGCCTGGAGGCGGGGCTGCCGCTGCACGGCAACGACATCGACGCGACGACGACGCCGGTGGAGTCGGGGCTCGCCTTCGCCATCCCGAAGTCGCGGCGCAGCGGCGGCGCGAAGGCGGGCGGTTTTCCCGGCGATTCGGTCGTGCTGCGCCAGCTCGCCGAGGGCGCGCCGCGGCGCCTCGTCGGGCTCGCATCGCGCGAGCCGGTGCCGATCCGGGCGCACGCCGCGATCGTCGATGCGGCCGAGCGCGTCGTCGGCGAGGTGACGAGCGGGACGGTGTCGCCCACGCTCGGGCACCCGATCCTGCTCGCGCGCGTCGAGCGCGCGGTGTTCGACGACGAATCCGCACCGCTGCGCGCCGTCGTACGCGAACGCCGGCTGCCGGTCGAACGCAGGCCGCTGCCCTTCGTGCCGAAGCGATACAGGCGCTGACGATCCGGGGCGGAGCATGCCTGCGCGGACGGCGACGCGCCTTCCGTGCCCCGGCCAACCTGCTGCTCCCCGGCTTTTCGCGACGGGCCGCTTGTGTCCTTCGGGCGAGAACGACACACTGCGATTCGCGACGCCCGGTCACCGGCGTTGCCCGACGATGAAAAGAGCCGGTCAGCGCAGACGCGCCGGCACGACGACAACGGAGACCCCACGATGGCACGATCCCGCCTCGCCGCCTGCCTGGCCGCCGCCGCGTTGCTCGCACCGGCCTTCGCCACCGCCGGCCCCACGCTCGATTCGATCAAGCAGAAGGACGTCCTGCGCTGCGGCGTCAACACCGGTCTGATCGGCTTCTCGGCGCCCGACAGCCAGGGGCGCTGGAACGGCATCGACGCCGACTTCTGCCGCGCGGTCGCGGCGGTGATCCTCGGCGATGCGAACAAGGTGCAGTTCGTCCCGACCAACACGCAGAACCGCTTCACCGTGCTGCAGTCGGGCGAGGTCGACATCCTGTCACGCAACACGACGTGGACGGCGAGCCGCGACTCGACGCTCGGCGCCTTGTTCGCCGGCACGATCTTCTACGACGGACAGGGCTTCATGGTGCGCAAGGACGCGAAGATCACGAGCGCGACGCAGTTGAGCGGCGCCACGGTCTGCGTGCAGCCGGGCACCACCACCGAGCTGAACCTCAGCGACTACTTCCGCACGAAGAAGATGAGCTTCCGCCCGGTCGTCGTCAACGAGCTGCAGCAGGTCGAGCAGGCGTTCTTCTCGGGACGCTGCGACGTCTTCACGACCGACATCTCCGGGCTCGCGGCCACGCGGCTGAAGGCGCCGAACAAGGACGACTACGTGATCCTGCCCGAGGCGATCTCCAAGGAGCCGCTCGGGCCGCTCGTGCGCCGCGGCGACTGGGAATACTTCACGATCGTCAAGTGGACGCTGTTCGGCCTGGTCGAGGCCGAGGAATACGGCGTCGACTCCTCGAACGTCGACCGGCTGAAGGCCGAGAGCAAGGAGCCGCCGATCCAGCGCCTCGTGGGGACCTCGGGCGACATCGGCAAGGGGCTCGGCGTCGACAACGACTGGCTCGTGCGCGCGATCAAGGCGGTCGGCAACTACGGCGAGATGTACCAGCGCAACATCGGGCCGATCGGCATCGAGCGCGGGATGAACGCGCAGTGGAAGGACGGCGGGCTGATGTATGCGCCGCCGATCCGCTAGGGCGTGAAGGAGCGTTCGCGGCAGGCGGCAG
>JBIQJM010000168.1:0-4987 GCA_044507525.1 Burkholderiales bacterium | reverse complement strand
CCATGTAGTGGCTGGTCTGCGCGACGACGCGGTCGCCGGCGCCGAGCAGCCCGACCAGCACCGCGGAGACGGCGCCCATGCCGCTCGCCGTCATCAGCGCGCTCTCGCCGCCTTCGAGCTGCGCGATCAGCCGCGCGGCGCGCGCGTGCGTGGGATTGCCGTAGCGCGTGTAGAAGTGCTGCGGCCGGACGCCGGTCGCCTGGTCGGCGAACTCGGCGGCGTCGCGTGCCGACCAGGTGACCGACATGTGCACGGGCGGCGCGAGCTCGGCCTCGAAGACGCCGGCGACGCGGTCGCCGTGCACGAGCAGGGTGTCGGGGTGGTCGGAGGCGTGCGGATCGGGCATGGACGACGGGCGCCCGACGGGTGCCCGGTAGAATGGCGGTGATGAACGATCATCGCATGAACCGCATTACCCGCTACGCGCTCGTTCTCGCGGCGCTGGGGGTGCTCGGCTTCGTGCTCGGCTGGTCGTTCCTCGCCTATCGCGATCCCAACCTGGTCGTGAGCTTCGCATCGCTGCTGCAGGCCTGCGGCATCCCGATCGGACGCTGAGCCCTCTCGTTTCTCCGTCACACCCCCGCAGCATGGCAGCCCGTCGCAACGAATACAGCGAAGCTTCGATCCGTGTCCTGAAAGGCCTCGAGCCGGTGCGCCAGCGCCCCGGCATGTACACGCGCACCGAGAATCCGCTGCACGTCGTGCAGGAGGCGCTCGACAACGCTGCCGACGAGGCACTCGCCGGGTTCTGCAAGGAGATCGTCGTCACGCTGCATTCGGACGGCAGCATCGCGGTCGACGACGACGGCCGCGGCATTCCGGTGGGCAATCACCCGGAAGAGAAAGTCCCCGTCGTCGAGATCGTGTTCACGCGCCTGCACGCCGGCGGCAAGTTCGACAAGGCGCACGGCGGCGCGTACAGCTTCTCGGGCGGACTGCACGGCGTGGGCGTGTCGGTGTCGAACGCGTTGTCGAAGCGCTTCGAGGTGACCGTCTGGCGCGAAGGCAAGGTGCACCGCATCTCGTTCGCGGGCGGCGAGGTCGCCGAGCCGCTGCGTTCGAGCGCGCCCGCGCGCGGCGAGCGGCGCAGCGGAACGCTGGTGCGCATGTGGCCCGACGCGAAGTACTTCGATTCGCTCGCGATCCCGCACGCCGAGCTCGTGCACCTGCTGCGTTCGAAGGCCGTGCTGCTGCCCGGCGTGAAAGTCACGCTGGTCGAGGAGAAGGCCGGCCGCACGCAGAGCTGGCGCTACGAGGAGGGACTGCGCGGCTATCTCTCCGAGAGTCTCGCGCAGCTGTCCGATTCGCCGCCGATCATTCCGCTGTTCGAGGGCGACCAGTGGATCGGCCCCGGCCACGACAGCTTCGCCGAAGGCGAGGGCGCGCAGTGGGTCGTCGCCTGGACGGAGGACGGCGCGCTGCTGCGCGAGTCGTACGTGAACCTGATCCCGACCACCGCCGGCGGCACGCACGAGTCGGGCCTGCGCGAAGGGCTGTTCGCGGCGGTGAAGGGATTCGTCGAGCTGCACGGCCTGCAGCCGAAAGGCGTGAAGCTGCTCGCCGAGGACGTCGCGGCGCGCGCGAGCTGGGTGCTGTCGACGAGAGTGCTCGATCCGCAGTTTCAAGGGCAGATCAAGGAGCGGCTGAACTCGCGCGACGCGGTGCGGCTCGTCTCGTCGCTGGTGCGCCCGCAGCTCGAGCTGTGGCTGCACCAGCACGTCGAGCACGGCCGCAAGCTCGCCGAGCTGGTGATCCGGCAGGCGCAGGCGCGCAGCCGCGCCGCGCAGAAGGTCGGCAAGAAGAAGAGCTCGGGCGTCGCCGTGCTGCCCGGCAAGCTCACCGACTGCGAGTCCGACGACATCGCGCGCAACGAGCTGTTCCTCGTCGAGGGCGACTCGGCCGGCGGCTCGGCGAAGATGGGCCGCGACAAGGAGTTCCAGGCGATCCTGCCGCTGCGCGGCAAGGTGCTGAACACCTGGGAGACCGATCGCGATCGGCTGTTCGCGAACAACGAGATCCACGACATCGCGGTGGCGATCGGCGTAGACCCGCATTCGATGCGCGACGATCCCGACCTGTCCGGGCTGCGCTACGGGCGCATCTGCATCCTGTCGGACGCCGACGTCGACGGCGCACACATCCAGGTGCTGCTGCTCACGCTCTTCTTCCGGCATTTCCCGAAGCTCATCGAGCGCGGCCACGTGTACGTCGCGCGCCCGCCGCTGTTCCGCGTCGACGTGCCGGCGCTGGGCAAGCGGCCGATGCGCAAGCTCTACTGCCTCGACGAGGATGAGCTCACGCGCGTCGAGGACAAGCTGCGCAAGGAAGGCGTGCGCGAAGGCAGCTGGTCGATCTCGCGCTTCAAGGGCCTGGGCGAGATGAACGCCGAGCAGCTGTGGGAGACGACGATGAACCCCGACACGCGCCGCATGCTGCAGGTGCGGCTCGGCGACGTCGACCTTCCGGACACCGAGCAGCGATTCACGATGCTGATGGGCAAGGGCGAGGCGTCGGCGCGGCGCGCGTGGCTCGAGGAACGCGGCAACGAAGCCGAGGTCGACATCTGAAGCAGGCCTGCGCCCGACGAAGCACGAGCGTCGGGGCGCACGCCTGCCGCAACCACGAATGAACGATCAGATCGAACTACCGACTCGCGAAGGGGAAGACGAAGGCGACGAAGCGCTGACGCTCGCGCGCTATGCCGAGCGTGCCTACCTCGATTACGCGGTCTCCGTCGTCAAGGGGCGCGCGCTGCCCCACGTCTGCGACGGCCAGAAGCCGGTGCAGCGGCGGATCCTGTACGCGATGAACGAGATGGGCCTGGGCCCCGGCGCCAAGCCCGTGAAGTCGGCGCGCGTCGTCGGCGACGTGCTCGGCAAGTTCCATCCGCACGGCGACGTCGCCGCCTACGACGCGCTGGTGCGCATGGCGCAGTCGTTCACGCTGCGCTACCCGTTGATCGACGGGCACGGCAATTTCGGCTCGCGCGACGGCGATTCGGCGGCGGCGATGCGCTACACCGAGGCGCGCCTGACGCCCTACGCGCGGCTGCTGCTCGACGAGATCGACCAGGGCACGGTCGACTTCATCGCCAACTACGACGGCTCGACGAAGGAGCCGCGCCTGCTGCCGGCGCGGCTGCCGATGCTGCTGCTCAACGGCGCCTCGGGCATCGCGGTCGGCATGGCCACCGAGATCCCGCCGCACAACCTGCGCGAGGTCGCGGCTGCCGCGGTCGCCGTGCTGAAGGATCCGAAGATCGATCCGGCGGCGCTGGCGCAGCTCGTTCCGGGGCCCGATTTCCCGGGCGGCGGGCAGATCATCTCGTCGCCCGAAGACATCCGCGACATCTACGCGTCGGGGCGTGGATCGATCAAGATGCGCGGGCGGCACGTGATCGAGGAGCTTGCGCGCGGGCAGTGGCAGCTCGTCGTCACGGAGCTGCCGCAGGGGGTGTCGGCGCAGAAGATCCTGGAGGAGATCGAGGAGCTCACGAATCCCAAGGTGCGCGCGGGCAAGAAGTCGCTCGGCGCCGAGCAGCTGCAGCTCAAGCAGTCGGTGCTCGCCGTGCTCGACGCCGTACGCGACGAGTCGGGCAAGGAAGCGCCGGTGCGCCTCGTGTTCGAGCCGAAGACCTCGAAGATCGACTCCGACGAGCTGCTGCGCGTGCTGCGCGCGCACACGAGCCTCGAGACGGGCGTCTCGGTGAACCTCGTCGCGATCGGGCTCGACGGCCGTCCGCGGCAGAAGAACCTGGCGGCGATCCTCGCCGAGTGGTGCGAGTTCCGCATCGACACCGTCACGCGTCGCAGCCGGCACCGTCTCGCGCAGGTCGACGACCGCATCCACATCCTCGAAGGGCGCCAGCTCGTGCTGCTGCGCATCGACGAGGTGATCCGCATCATCCGCGAGTCCGACGAGCCGAAGCCGGCGCTGATCGACGCCTTCGGGCTCACCGACCGGCAGGCCGAGGACATCCTCGAGATCCGCCTGCGGCAACTGGCGCGGCTCGAGGCGATCCGCATCGAGAAGGAGCTCGCAGGGCTGCGCGACGAGAAGGCGAAGCTCGAGGCGCTGCTGCAGAGCCCGGCGAAGATGCGCCGGCAGGTGATCCAGGAGATCGAGGCCGACGCGAAACAGTACGGCGACGAGCGGCGCACGCTGATCGAGGCGGCCGAGCGCACGACGCTGGAGCTGCGCGTGCCGGAGGAACCCGTCACGGTCATCGTCTCGGAAAGGGGATGGGTGCGTGCGCGCCAGGGGCACGGCCACGATGCGACGCAGGCCGGCTTCAAGACCGGCGACGCGTTCTACGGCGCCTTCGAGGTGATGACCACCGACAACCTGTACGCCATCGACACGACCGGGCGCGTCTACACGGTGGCCGTCTCGCAGCTGCCGTCGGCGCGCGGCGACGGCGTGCCGGTGACGAGCTTCGTCGAGCTCGAGCCGGGCGCGCGCATCGAGCACGTGTTCGCCGCGCCCGCCGACACCGGCGTGCTGCTGTCGACGCGCGGCGGCTACGGACTGCTGTGCCAGGCGGGCGACCTCGTCGGGCGCACGCGGCAGGGCAAGAGCTTCGTCGCGGTCGAAGAGGGCGATGCGCCGGCGCGGCCCGCGCTCTTCGCGCCGGGGATGGACCGCGTGCTGTGCGTCTCGCGCGCGGGTCACGCGCTCGTCTTCGACCTGAGCGAGCTCAAGGTGCTGCGCAACGGCGGGCGCGGCGTGACGATGCTCAGGGTCGATGCGTCCGACCCGATGCAGCAGGCGATCGTCTTCGGCCGCGAAGGCGTGCGCGTGCAGGGCACCGGCCGCGGCAGCAAGCCCGTCGACCGCCTGCTGTCGGGCGCGGCCCTCGAAGCCTGGCGCGGCACGCGCGCGCGCAAGGGGCGCTACCTGGAGCCGCGCGTCAGCGGCGCGACCCTGTCGCTGCCGAAGCCGCCGCCCCAGGGCACTTGAAAACGACCGCCCGCGCCCCGATCTGGGG
>JBIQJM010000167.1:0-4998 GCA_044507525.1 Burkholderiales bacterium | reverse complement strand
AGAAGGCGCACATCGCGGCGCAGCTGCGCGAGCACGTCTGGCCGCTGTTCGAGTCCGGTACGATCCAGCCGGTGATCTTCGACACTTTCGATCTCGCGGACGCACGTGCGGCGCACGAGCTGATGCAGTCGTCGCGGCACATCGGCAAGATCCTGCTGAAGGTGGCCGGCGACTGAACGCGACACCGAGGGGGCGGTCCCTCGTCCATCCATCCCTCTACAGGAGTCCGACATGACGGTTCGCAAGGCAACGGCTTCGTGGCAAGGAACGCTGAAGGAAGGCTCGGGCCGCATGAAGCTCGGCAGCGGCGCCTTCGAAGGGCCGTTCAGCTTCGGTACGCGATTCGGCGAGACGCCGGGGACGAACCCCGAGGAGCTGATCGGCGCGGCCCATGCCGGGTGCTTCTCGATGTTCCTGTCGGCGCTGCTCGAGAAGGCGGGTCACACGGTGAAGGAGATCCGCACGACCGCCCGCGTGCATCTCGGCGAAGGTCCGGCGATCACGAAGATCGAGCTCGAGGTCGAGGCCGAGGTGCCGGGCATCGACGACGCGGCTTTCCAGCAGAACGTACAGAGCGCGAAGAAGGACTGCCCGGTATCGAAGGCGCTGTCGGCCACCGAGATCCAGGCGAATGCGCGGCTGAAATCCGCTTGAGCGCCCGCGGAGAATTCGGCGAGGCGCCCGGCGTCCTCGCCGATCTTCCGCCCGCCGGCTTCGCCATGGTGATGGCGACCGGCATCGTCTCCATCGCCGCTCACCTGCAGGGTCTCGAGCGACTGGCGCAGGCGCTGTTCGCGCTGAACATCCTCGCCTGGACGACGCTGTGCGCGCTCAACGTGCTGCGCGCGTCCCGCCATCGCGCGCGCTTCGTCGACGACCTGCGGTCTCACGCACGCGCGCCGGGGTTCTTCACCGCCGTGGCGGCCACCGGCGTGCTCGGCGTGGAGTTCGAAGTGCTCGCCGGCAACCATCGCGTCGCCGCCGTGCTGTGGGTCGTTGCGGCGGCGTCGTGGGTCGCGCTGACCTACACCGTGTTCCTCGCGCTCACGGTTCGGGAGGAGAAGCCGTCGCTCGAACGCGGGCTGTCGGGCATCTGGCTGCTCGCGATCGTCGCGACGCAGGCGGTGGCGGTACTGGCGGCGCTGCTCGCGGCGCATGCGCCGCCGCCGTGGAAGCTCGAGCTGAACTTCGTCGCGCTGTCGATGTGGCTCTGGGGCGGGATGCTGTACGTCTGGATCATGACGCTGATCTTCTATCGGTACACCTTCCTTCGCCTGTCGCCCGGCGACCTCACGCCGCCGTACTGGATCAACATGGGCGCGATGGCGATCTCGACGCTCGCCGGCGCGCTGCTCGTGCTCAACGCGGCCGAGGCGCCGTTCCTGCAGTCGTTGCTGCCTTTCCTGAAGGGGTTCACCGTCCTCTACTGGGCGACGGGCACGTGGTGGATCCCGATGCTGCTGCTGCTGGGCGTCTGGCGCTATCTGTGGAAGCGATTCCCGCTGCGCTACGACACGTCGTACTGGGGCGCCGTCTTCCCGCTCGGGATGTACGCGGTGTGCACGCAGGAGCTGGAGCACGCGCTCGACATCCCGTTCCTCGACGCCGTCCCGCGCGCGTTCTTCGCGGCGGCGCTGCTCGCCTGGGCGCTCACCTTCGCGGGCCTAGTGCGTTGCCTCGCGACGGGCTTCCGGAGCCGCCAGCGGGCCGATCAGGTCTGAACGAGCCGGCGCTGCCGCGCGATGCTCATCAGGAAGCCCAGGCCGATGCCGAGCGTGAGCATCGCCGTGCCGCCGTAGGACATCAGCGGCAGCGGCACGCCCACCACCGGCAGGATGCCCGAGACCATCCCGATGTTCACGAACGCGTAGGTGAACACGATCAGCGTGATCGCGCCGGCGAGCAGCCGGGCGAAGACGTTCGCGGCTCCCGCGGAGATGACCAGTCCGCGTCCGATGATCAGCAGGTAGATGGCGAGCAGCACGAGGTTGCCGACCAGGCCGAACTCCTCGGAGAACACCGCGAAGACGAAGTCGGTGGTGCGTTCGGGAATGAACTGCAGGTGCGCCTGCGTTCCCTGCATCCAGCCCTTGCCCCAGATCCCGCCCGAGCCGACGGCGATCGTCGACTGGATCACGTGGAAGCCGCGTCCGAGCGGGTCGGACGAGGGGTCGACCAGCATCAGCACGCGCTGTCGCTGGTACTCGTGCAGCACCGACCAGAGCACGGGCAACGACGCGAGCGCGCCGACGAGGCCGCCGATCATCACGCGCCACCCGAGCCCGGCGAGGTAGATCACGTAGAAGCCCGCGGCGAAGACGAGGATCGCCGTGCCGAGGTCGGGCTGGCGGACGATCAGCGCGACCGGGACCGCCAGCATCACGCCGGCGACGACGAAGTCGACCCAGCCGTGGGCTCCCTCGCGCTTCTGGAACCACCACGCCAGCATCATCGGCGTGGCGATCTTCATCAGCTCCGACGGCTGGATGCGCGTGAAGCCCAGGTCGAGCCAGCGGCGCGCGCCTTTCGCGATGTCGCCGAACACGGCGACCGCCACCAGCAACGCGACGCCGACGAGGAACATCGGCGCGGCGATGCGCTGCATCCATCGCAGCGGCACGTTCGCGGCGAGCCACATCACCGCGAAGGCGAGGAACATGTTGCGCGCGTGGTCCTGCATGCGGCCGTCGTAGTCGAGCGCGGCCGAATGCATGGTGACGAAGCTGAGCGCGACGAGCATCGCCAGCGCGATCGTGAGCACCGGGTCGAAGACGAACAGGTGCGGACGAACGAGGCGCCACAGCGACGGCTTCTCGTGCAGCGTCATGGGCGCGCGGCCTCCGGCTCGGCGACGGTCTCCGGCTCCATGTCCTCGGGGATGTCGCGCAGCTCGGCCTCGTCGAGCAGGCCGGGCAGCAGGTTCGCGTCCATGTCCTCGGGCAGCTTGCCGAGCAGGTGATAGTCGAACACCTTGCGCACGATGGGCGCCGCGGCCTGCGCGCCGAAGCCGCCGTTCTCGACGATCACGGCGACCGCGATCTTCGGGTCCTCGAGCGGCGCGAAGGCGACGAACAACGAGTGGTCGCGATGGCGCTCGGCGATGCGGCGCGCGTCGTAGCGCTCGTTCTGGCGGATGCCGATCACCTGCGCCGTGCCGGTCTTGCCGGCAGCCACGTACTCGGCGCCGGCGAAGGCGTGCCGCCCGGTGCCGACGCGGTTGACGTCGGCCATCGCCTCCTTCACGAGCTTCAGGTGCGCCGGGTTCAGCGGGATCCGGTAGCTCTCCTTCGGCACGGTGCGCCGGCGCTCGTGCGTGAGCGGGTCCTCGATCGACTGCACGACGTGCGGCTTCATCACGATGCCGTCGTTGGCGAGCGTGGCGGTGGCGTGCGCGAGCTGCAGGATCGTGAACGCGTTGTAGCCCTGTCCGATGCCGATCGACGGAGTCTCGCCGGGGTACCACTTCTGCTTGTAGCGGCGCATCTTCCAGGCCATCGACGGCAGGATCCCGGTCGTCTCGTTGTCGAGGTCGATGCCGGTGAGCTGGCCGAAGCCCCACGGCTTCATGAAGTCGTGGATGCGGTCCACCCCCATCTCGTAGGCGACCTTGTAGTAATAGGTGTCGCTCGAGACGACGATCGACTTGCGCAGGTCGACGATGCCGTGCCCGCTCGGCTTCGAGTCGCGGAAACGATGCTTCCCGAGCATGAAGTAGCCGGGGTCGGAGATCGTCTCCGACGGCGTGCGCGCGCCGGTCGTCAGCGCGGCGAGCGCCATGAACGGCTTGTAGGTCGATCCGGGCGGATAGGCGCCGCGCAGCGGGCGGTTCAGCAGCGGATGGTCGGGGTCCTCGTTCAGCGACTGCCAGGTCTGCGGATCGATGCCGTCGACGAACAGGTTCGGGTCGTAGCCGGGGCGCGAGACGAGTGCGAGCACGTCGCCGGAGGCGGGTTCGATCGCCACCAGCGCGCCGCGCCGGTCGCCGAACAGCTCCTCGGCGAGCTTCTGCAGCCGGATGTCGATCGACAGGATCAGGTTCGAGCCGGGAACGGGCGGCGTGCGCGACAGCGTGCGCACGACGCGTCCGCCCGCCGAGACCTCGACCTCGTCGGCGCCGACGCGTCCGTGCAGCACCTCCTCGTAGGACTGCTCGATGCCGACCTTGCCGATGTGCGTCGACCCGGCGTACTGCGCGAGCCGGTTCTGGTCGTCGAGCCGCTCCAGGTCGTCCTGCGAGATGCGCCCGATGTAGCCGAGCACGTGCGCGGCGGTGTCGCCCAGCGGATAGGTGCGGAAAAGCCGCCCGCGGATCTCGACGCCCGGGTAGCGGAAGCGGCGCACCGCCAGCTGCGCCACTTCGTCGTCGGTGAGCTTGACCTTCAGCGGAACGCTCTCGGAGCGGCGCGAATCCTGCAGCAGCCGCTTGAAGCGCCGCCGGTCGCGCGGCGTGATCTCGACGATGCGCGACAGCGCCTCGATCGTCTCCTCGAGCCGGGCGTCGCGCATCGGCCGCAGCTCGAGCGTGTACGCCGAGACGTTCTCGGCGAGCAGCACGCCGTTGCGGTCGAAGATCAGGCCGCGCGACGGCGGCGCCGGCACCAGCGCGATCCGGTTGTCCTCGGCCTGCGCGTGGAAGTCGGCGTAGCGATGGATCTGCAGCCACCAGAAGCGCGCGCCGAGCACGCCGAAGCAGGCGAGCACGGCGAGCATCGCGATCACCAGGCGCATGCGCAGTCGGTGCAGCTCGCGTTCGTGGTTGCGGACTTCGACCATCGCTTCAGCGTACGAGCGTGTTCGGTGCGTGGCGCGCGCGGCAGACGGCCCGCGCCTTTGCGGGAGAGGTCGGTGGTGCGCGTCGTGCGCGGCGCCGCGCGTGCGTGAAGCGATCGTCTGCGTTCGGGTGTCTCGGTGGCGAGCTACCGGCGTTGCTCGAGCGGCAGGCGGCAGCGGGGCGGGAGGTGCTGGGGCTGCGCGTCGGGCTCGGCCGGGCGGCCTCCG
>JBIQJM010000166.1:0-5006 GCA_044507525.1 Burkholderiales bacterium | reverse complement strand
CGCGTGCGCGCCGCGCTGCTGCACGCCGGCTTCGATTTCCCGAACCGGCGCCTCACCGTGAACCTCGCTCCGGCCGACTTGCCCAAGGCCTCGGGACGCTTCGACCTCCCCATCGCGGTCGGCATCCTCGCGGCGAGTGGACAGCTGCCGTCCCATGCGCTCGACGAGCTCGAGCTGGTCGGCGAGCTCTCCCTCACCGGGGCGATCCGACCGATCCGCGGTGCCCTCGCGATGGCGCTCGCCGTCGCGCGCGGCGCGCACCGGCGTTCGCTGCTGCTGCCGGCGGCCAACGGCGACGAGGCGGCGCTCGTAGAAGGCGTGCGCCTGCTGGGCGCCGACGACCTCGCCGGCGTCGCCGCGCACCTGGGCGGTGCCAGCCCGCTCGTGCGCGTCGCGCCGCGCGCCCCGGCGATGCCCGTGCACGAGGGCGACGACTTCGCCGACGTCAAGGGGCAGGCCTTCGCCAAGCGTGCGCTCGAGGTTGCCGCGGCCGGTGCGCACAACCTGCTGATGATCGGCCCGCCGGGCGCCGGCAAGTCGCTGCTCGCGCAGCGCCTGCCGACGATCCAGCCTCCGATGGACACCGACGAGGCACTCGAGAGCGCAGCGCTCGCCGGCCTGGGCGGCGCGTTCCGCATCGAAGACTGGGGACGAAGGCCGTTCCGCGCTCCGCACCACGGCGCGTCGGCGGCGGCGATCGTCGGCGGCGGATCGAATCCGCGGCCCGGCGAAGCGAGCCTGGCGCACAACGGCGTGCTCTTTCTCGACGAGCTGCCCGAGTTCTCGCGCACGGTGCTCGAAGCGCTGCGCGAACCGCTCGAGACCGGCCGCATCGCGGTCGCGCGGGCGGCGCGGCGCGTCGAGTTTCCCGCGCGCTTCCAGCTCGTCGCCGCGATGAATCCCTGCCCCTGCGGATACTTCGGCAGCACGCGCTGTCGCTGCACGCCGGAGCAGCTGCTGCGCTATCGCGCACGCCTCTCGGGTCCGCTGCTCGATCGGCTCGACCTGCTGGTCGGCGTCGCGCCGGTGGACGCGACGCAACTGATGCAGGCGCCCGACGGCGAAGCGAGCGCGTCGATCGCCGCCCGCGTCGCACGGGCGCGCGCGCTGCAGCGCGCACGGCAGCAGGTCGCGAACGCGTTCCTGCCGCCGCCGGCGATCGACCGCCATTGCGCCCTCGATGCGCCGGCGGCGTCGCTGCTGCGGGAGGTCGCGCATCGGCGCCACTGGTCGTCGCGCGCGCTGCATCGCGTGCAGAAGCTCGCGCGCACGATCGCCGACCTCGCCGGCGCCGAGCGCATCGACACGACGCACGTCGCCGAGGCGGTCGGGTATCGGCGCGCACTCGACGTGGACACGGCGCGCGATGCTACGATCGGCGCGCCATGAACGAAAACGCAACGCCGCTGCCGCTCGCGGGCCTGAAGGTCGTCGAACTGCACGCGATCGGCCCCGTGCCCTTCGCCGGCCAGCTGCTTCGCTCGCTCGGCGCCCGCGTGCTGCGCGTCTCGCCGCCGGCCGACCCCGGCCTGGGCGTGCGCGTGCCGCCGCAGTACGACCTGCTGAACGTCGACAAGGAAACGCTGCTGCTCGACCTGAAGGAGGACGACGGCCTCGAGGCGTTGCAGGCGCAGCTCGCCGACGCCGACGTGCTGCTCGAGGGTTTCCGCCCCGGCGTGCTCGAGCGACTGCGTCTTGCGCCCCCCACGCTGCTCGACGCGCACCCGCGGCTCGTGATCGGGCGGCTGTCGGGCTGGGGCAGCCGCGGTCCGCTGGCGCAGCGCGCGGGGCACGACATCAACTACCTCGCGCGCGCCGGCGTGCTGAACGCGATCGGCGAGCGCGACCGCCCGATCGTTCCGCTGAACCTCGTCGCCGATTTCGGCGGCGGCGCGATGCACCTGCTGGTGGGCGTGCTCGCGAAACTGGTGCAGCGTTCGATCACGCAGCGCGGCGGCGTCGTCGAGACCAGCATCCTCGCCGGCACCGTCGGACTGACGCCGATGTTCTACGGCCTGCTCGCCGGCGGCGTCTGGAACCTGCAGCGCGCCGGCAACCTGCTCGACGGCGCGATGCCCTTCTATCGCGTCTACCGCTGCGCGGACGGCCGCTTCGTCGCCGTCGGCGCGCTCGAGCCGAAGTTCTACCGCGAGCTGCTCGACGTCGCCGGCCTGCTCGGCGAGCTCGACCCGGCCGATCAATACCGGGCGCAGACCTGGCCGGCCACCATCGCGCAGTTCGAACGGCGCTTCGCGACGCGCACGCGCGACGAGTGGGCGCAGGCGGCGGACGAGCGCGACGCGTGCCTCGCGCCGGTGCTGGATTTCGCCGAGGCCGCGCGCGACCCGCACAACCTCGCCAACGGGCTGTATCGCGGCGAGCCCTTCGCGCAACCGGGCGAGACGATCCGCTTCGGGTGAGGCGGGGGAATGCGCCGGTGCAGGGCGCAGACGGGCGGGCTCGCGGACGGGCGGACCGGGCGCGATGAGCGGCGATCGGCGCTCGTCCTTGCAGCGTTCCCGCTCTTCAAATCGATCCACGGGCTTGACCCGTCTCCGTGGACGGCTCGGCGTATTCGCCGTCGAGCCGATCCGAAGTGCTGCGCGGCAGACTTGTCCACCGGCGGCGTGGCGCATGCCACGCAGACGCCGACGGTGGGCAAGTCGCGTTCGACGCGCTGACGGCACGGACACCGCGAGAACTCCCGATATTCGGCACATTCCGCGCGTAGCGAAGCGAGCGTGGGCGAGAACGCCCGAAAAGCGGGCGCTTTCGACCACGCAACCAACGAGCCACGGGAAAAGTGCCGACGATCGGCACTTCCAGAGCTACGACAAGCCGAGGGACGCATCGGCAAGGCGATGAGGCCCCTCGGCCGGGCGAAAGCTCCTCGGCATGGCCATGCGGGCACGCACGTTCCGCGTGGACAGGGGAGCCACCGACCGAAGAGCCCTCCGCCATCGAGTTGCCGCAAACGTCGTCGGCGCGGCCGGGGACGACCGCGAGTGCCCAGCATGCCGTGGCGTCGGCGTGGCTCGTCCCGAACCGATGGACGAGAACGGCGCCAGCCGCTTCGGGCTTTGGTTGCCGCAGGCCTTCGAACGCGAAGCCCCTCAGCTGCGCCGCACCGCCGCGTCCTGCCTCGGCTGCACCTTCCAGAGCAGGAACACGGCGAGCGCGATCGCCTGCATCGCCACCCACGCGAGCATCGCGGGGCGGAAGCCCAGCCCGTCCTGCGCGCCGCCGAACACGTCGACCGCGACGCCGAACAACCACTGTGCGACGAACATGCCGCCCATCGTCAGCAGGTTGTACGCGGTGAAGGCGCGGCCAGTGAGGTGCTCCGGAAAGGACAGGCTCACGTGCGTCTGCGACATCGAATGGCAGGTCGCCGCAAGTGCCAGCGGGATCCACAGCGCCCACGCCCAGCGCCCCGAGGACAACGCGATCGCCAGCTCGATCAGCAGCATCAGCGTCGTGGCGATCGCCACGATCCGCAGCGTCGTCCAGCCACGGCGCACGAGACGCGGCACGGCGAACCCCAGGCTCAGGTAGCCGAGCATCAGCACGAGGTTGAAGACGAACAGCACCCGTGCCACCTCCGCGGCGCCCATGCCGAGCACCGTCCGCAGCCACGGGCCGATCCACAGTCCCTGGAAGGCGACGAAGCTCGACTGCACGGTGAGCGAGACGATGCCGAAGCGCCAGAAGTAGGGATCGGAGTACACCTGCCGGTAGACGCCCCACGACGACTCGCCGTCCCGCCGCGCGTGGATCGGCTCGTTCGCGGGCAGCAGGAAGAAGACCGCGGCGCTCGTCGCGACGAGCAGCAGCGCGGCCACCGCGAACACGCCGCGCCAGCCGATCGCCGGCAAGGCCATCTGCACGGGCACCGTCGTCGCGAGCGAGCCGAGCGAGCCGGCGACGAGCATCCACGCGACGAGCTGCTGCTGGCGGCCGGACGCATACCAGAAGCGGAACGCGCGCAGCGACGCCATCAGGGCCGCCGAGACGCCGACGCCGATCAGTGCGCGCGAGACCCACAGCATCGACGCCGATCGTGCGCTGGCGAAGAGCAGGCAGCCGCCGGCGGCGACGAGCAGCAGCGTGGCGTTGACGCGTCGCGAACCGAAGCGGTCGAGCAACACGCCGAGCGGCATCTGCACCGCGGCGAAGGCGAGGAAATAGGCCGACGACAACGAGCCGAGCTGCGCGTTCGTCAGGCCGAACTCGTCGACCAGGTCGGGCGCGATGACGGCGTTCACCGAGCGCAGCCCGTACGACATGAAGTAGCCGCTCGCGAACGCGAGGAAGACGCGGATCGCCGCCGGCGCCGCGAGCACCGTGCTCACTGCGCGATCCGGAACGATTCGTGGAATAGCCTGGCTGCCTCGGGATCCGCGGCCGGAGAGATCATCACCGCCTGCCACGCGCGATCGCCGCGTGCGACGAAGGTTGCGCTCATGTGCGACGGCTCGCCGGCGATCCGGCCCTCGACCTCGACGTGCGTTCCGATCGCGCGGCCGATCGTGCGGCCCGCCGCATCGAGCACCGGGACCTCGACTTGCGTGGCCTGCGCGTCATGCCCCTGCACGTTGCGTTCCATCGCCGTGCGCATCGCACGCGTCGCATGCCTGCGCAGTTCCTCCTCGGCGGCCGGCAGCACGACCGACCCCACGGTGAACATGGCTTCGTCGACCCGCGCACCGGTCATCGCCATCGTGACCTTCACGCCGTCGAGATCGATCGGCCGCGACATCGACGCGGGTCTGGCCGGCAACAGCACGCGGTAGCCCGCCTCGGTCTCGCGGATCTCTCGCCAGTCGTAGGCCGGCCGGCAGGCGCACAGCGCGAGGACGGCGACGAGGACGAGCGCCGCCGGCATGCGGGTTGTCCGGCGCATCGCAACGGGGAAGTTCATTCGATAATGGTAGGGCTGTGTTCGATCTCATGCCCGGAACGGAGGTCCAAATGATCTACGAGTTCAAGTCGCGCGCCACCGGCTC
>JBIQJM010000165.1:0-5135 GCA_044507525.1 Burkholderiales bacterium | reverse complement strand
AAGGCGGTTGCTCTACCAACTGAGCTAAGCCGGCGAGAGGGCCGGAGTGTAGCGCAGCGCTCCTCGCGCTCTCGCGCTACTTGACGCGGGTCAGCCGCGGCTTGCCCCGCGGCGGCGGCGCACCGGGTCCGGGATCGTCGTCGCCGGGGCGATCCGGGGGCGCGGACGCGGGGCGTTCGTCGCCCGCGACCGGCTCGCCGCGCGGCTTCGCATCGCCCGGAACGGCGGCGATCGCGGGTTTGCGGGCGCGCGACTTGGCGCGTCGGTTCTCGCCGGTCGGCTCCGCGGGCGCACCCTGCTCGCCCGGCTGTGCGCTGACGTCGCGCAGCGCCGTCTTGCGCGCGCGCTTCGTCGCCCGTCCGGCACCCGCCCTGGTCGCAGCCGGCGCGTCCGCGTCCGGCTCCTCCGGCTTCTTCCTGCCCGGCCGGGCTGCGTTTGCTTCGGCCTGCTCCGCGGAGGCTGCGTCGGTCGCCGGTGCGGGGACCTCGTGCGCGTCGTCGGAGCCTTCGTGCTCGTCCTGCGAGGCGCTCGCGTCGGCGACGGGATGGCGTGCGTGCAGCGGCACCTCGAAGGCCATCCCGCGCCCGTTCTCCTCCGCGAAGATCGCGCTGACGTTGTCGATGGGGATCGACACGTGGCGGGCGACGCCGCTGAAGCGCGCCTCGAACTCGAGGAGTTCGTTGCCGATGTGCAGGCGGTTGGTCGCCGCGGCCGAGATGTTGAGGACGATCTCGCCGTTGCGGACGAATTCGCGCGGGACCTGCGTGCGCTCGTCGACCACCACGGCGATGAACGGCCGATATCCGTTGTCTGCGCACCACTCGTAGATGGCGCGAACGAGATACGGCTTCGTCGATACTTCTGCCATCAGCGGCGCATCACCTTCTCGGACGGCGTCAGGGCCTCGATGTACGCCGGGCGCGAGAACAGCCGCTCGGCGTAGCGCAGAAGCGGCGCCGCGCTCTTCGGCATGTCGATGCCGTAGTGATCGAGCCGCCACAACAACGGCGCGATCGCGACGTCGAGCATCGAGAAATCGTCGCCGAGCATGTGCTTGTTCTTGATGAAGATCGGCGTGAGCTGCGTGAGCCGGTCGCGGATCTGGCCGCGCGCCTTCTCCATCGCCTTCGAGCTGTCGCGCTGCTGGTCGCGGCGCTCGAGCTGCTGCACGTGCACGAACAGCTCGCGCTCGAAGTTGAACAGGAACAGGCGCGCGCGCGCGCGCATCACCGGGTCGGCCGGCATCAGCTGCGGATGCGGAAACCGCTCGTCGATGTACTCGTTGATGATGTTGGACTCGTACAGGATCAGGTCGCGCTCGACGAGGATCGGCACCTGACCGTACGGGTTCATGATCGAAATGTCTTCGGGCTTGTTGTAGAGATCCACGTCGCGGATCTCGAAATCCATGCCCTTCTCGAACAGCACGAACCTGCATCGCTGCGAGAACGGACAGGTCGTGCCGGAGTACAGCACCATCATCGCGGGAACTCCCGATACGAAAAACAGCAGGGTGAGCCGGAAGAGCTCACCCTGTTCGCGACCGAATCGACGTGCTCAGCGATTCGTCGTGCTCACTTGACGTCTTTCCAGTACTCGCGATTGAGCATCCACGCGAACACCGTGAATACGCCGAGGAACAGCAGTACCCATACGCCGAGGCGCACCCTCGTGCGCGCGGTCGGATCGGCCATGAAGGCCAGGAAGGCGGTGAGGTCGGCCACCGTCGCGTCGAACTGCGGCTGCGACATCGTCCCGCCCTGCGCCTCGCCGAGCGTCCAGTGCCGCGACGGATGCAGGTTGTGTCCCTCGAGCTTCTCGATGGTCTCGGTGCGGTTGCCGTCGGCGTCGAAGACGACGGTGCTCTTGACGAAGGAGCTTCCGTTGCCGCCCTCGTCGGTGACCTCCTTGATCTCCTCGAGCGTGGCCCCGCGCGAGCCCTGCAGTTCCCACAGGACGTGCGGCATGCCGACGGACTCGAATACCGTGTTGTTCCACCCGGTGGGGCGCGTGCCGTCGCGGAAGTACGCGCGCAGGTACGTGTAGATCCAGTCGGCGCCCGAACCGGCTGCCGAGGAACGCGCACGTGCGGTCACCGAGAGGTCGGGGGGCACCGCGCCGAACCACTCCTTGGCGTCGGCCGGTCGCATCGCGATCTTCATCAGGTCGCCGACCTTCCCGTTCGGATCGAGCACGAGGTTGTCGCGGATCTGCTCGTCGGTGAGGCCGATGTCGCGCAGCCGGTTGTAGCGCATCAGCGAAGCGCTGTGGCAGTTCAGGCAGTAGTTCACGAAGAGCTTCGCGCCGTTCTGCAACGCGGGCTCGTCGGTGAGCTTGTGCGTGGGGAACGGGTCGAGCGGGTAGCTCGCCGTTGCCGCCGAGGCGGCGCCGATCGACAGCGAGGCGGCGAGCGCGAAGAGGATCCGGGTGACGAGGTTCATGTTCTGTGCAGCTCCAGTGCCGGATCGCGGTTCAGTGCCCGGAAAAGGTGACGCGCTCGGGAACCGGCTTGAAGGTGCCGGCGCTGCTCCACCAGGGCATCAGCAGGAAGAACGCGAAGTACAGCAGCGTGCCGATCTTCGAGAACAGGGAGTTCACCGGCGAGACCGGCGTGGTGCCGAGGTAGCCGAGCACCAGGAAGACGACGACGAACGCGGCGAGCACGCCCTTGTGCCATCCGGGCCGGTAGCGCATCGACCTCACCGGGCTCTGGTCGATCCACGGCAGGACGAACAGGATCATCACCGATGCGCCCATCGCGACGACGCCCCAGAACTTCGCGTCGACGACGAAGAAGCCGACGATCATGGCGACCACGACGACGACGCCGATCAGCTTGCTGATCGCGGCGCGCGCGGTGAACCAGATGAGCAGCCCGAAGACGGCGAGGAACGGGATCAGCCACCACAGCAGGAAGTCTTCCGTCGTGGCGCGCAGGATCGAGTAGAACGGCGTGAAGTACCAGACCGGCGCGATGTGCGCGGGCGTGATCAGCGGATCGGCCGGGATGAAGTTGTTGTACTCGAGGAAGTAGCCGCCGAACTCGGGCGCGAAGAACAGGATCGCCGAGAAGACGATCAGGAACACCGCCACGCCGAGGATGTCGTGCACCGAGTAGTACGGATGGAACGGGATGCCGTCGAGCGGGATGCCGTTGGCGTCCTTCTTCGCCTTGATCTCGATGCCGTCGGGATTGTTCGAGCCGACCTCGTGCAGCGCCATGATGTGCGCGACGACGAGCCCGAGCAGCACGAGCGGGATGGCGATGACGTGGAACGAGAAGAAGCGGTTCAGCGTGGCGTCGCTCACCACGTAGTCGCCGCGGATCCAGATCGCCAGATCCGGCCCGATGAACGGGATGGCGGAGAACAGGTTGACGATGACCTGCGCGCCCCAGTACGACATCTGGCCCCACGGCAGCAGGTAGCCGAAGAAGGCCTCGGCCATCAGCGCGAGGAAGATCATGCAGCCGAAGATCCACACCAGCTCGCGCGGCTTGCGGTACGAGCCGTACAGCAGCCCGCGGAACATGTGCAGGTAGACGACGATGAAGAACGCCGACGCGCCCGTGGAGTGCATGTAGCGGATGAGCCAGCCCCACGGCACGTCGCGCATGATGTACTCGACCGATGCGAAGGCGAGCGCCGCATCGGGCTTGTAGTGCATCACGAGGAAGATGCCGGTGACGATCTGCAGCGCCAGCACCAGCATCGCCAGCGAGCCGAAGAAGTACCAGAAGTTGAAGTTCTTCGGCGCGTAGTACTCGGACAGATGCTCCTTCCACAGCGAAGAGAGCGGGAAGCGCCGGTCGATCCAGCCGAGCAGGCCCGTGGTTTCCACCTGGTTTTCGTATGCCATTGCGCGCCGCTCCTCAGGCCTGCTTGTCTTCGCCGATGAGCAGGCGCGTGTCGGTCAGGTACATGTGCGGCGGAACCTCGAGGTTGTCGGGCGCCGGCATGTTCCGGAACACGCGGGCCGCATAGTCGAAGGTGGATCCGTGGCAGGGGCAGAGGAAGCCGCCGAGCCAGTCGGAGGGCAGCGACGGATCGCCGCCGGTGCCGAAGGCCGGGACCGGCGAGCAGCCCAGGTGCGTGCAGATACCGACGACGACGAGGAACTCGGGCTTGATCGAGCGCCACTCGTTCTGCGCGTACTCGGGAGTCGGGAACGCGGTGCGCTGGGAATTCGGATCGGCGACCCTGGCGTCGGTGGTCTGCAGCGTGGCGAGCATCTCTTCCGTACGCCGCAGGATCCAGACCGGCTTGCCGCGCCACTCGACGCGCTTCATCTGCCCGGGCTTGATATCGGAGATGTCGACTTCGACCGGAGCACCCGCGGCCTTCGCCCGTTCCGACGGAGCCATGCTCGCAAGGAGGGGGACCGCGACGGCTGCCGTGCCGACCGTGCCCGCGGCGACGGTGAGCCCGAGAGCGGTGCGCCGCGACGGATCGGAGGGCTTCGATGAATCACTCATGAGGTTTCGGGCTGGCGTTCGGAGGTGATGAGGGCTCGAGGAAACCCTTAATCTTAGCGCACGAACGACAATTCACTAAACGGGGAGGTCGCGTCCGCGCGACGCGGCGGCGAAAGCTGCGCCCGGAGCGGCTGGGCGGTGATAGCGTGGCGGGCGAGCAGGCACGCCGCTCGTGCGATTCACCCCGCGCCGAACCGATCGACGACACGAAGGGAGACACCCATGGGAATGATGGCAGAGTTCAAGGCCTTCGCGATGCGCGGCAGCGTGATGGATCTCGCGGTCGGCGTGATCATCGGCGGCGCGTTCGGGAAGATCGTCGACTCGCTGGTCAACGACGTGATCATGCCGATCATCTCGGTGCTGCTCGGCGGACGTTTCGACTTCACTTCGCTGCTGCTGCCGCTCGGAACGGTGCCCGAGGGAACGCCGCGCACCGCCGACGCGCTGCGCGAAGCCGGCATCCCGGTCCTCGCCTACGGCAACTTCATCACGATCGTCATCAACTTCATCCTGCTCGCCTTCGTGATCTTCATGCTCGTGAAGGCGCTGAACCGCTGGCGCGAGCAGCCGGCGCCGGCGCCGGCCGAGCCTTCGGCGACCGAGGTGCTGTTGACGCAGATCAGGGATCTGCTGGCGAAGCGGTAGGGGTAGGCGGCGC
>JBIQJM010000164.1:0-5176 GCA_044507525.1 Burkholderiales bacterium | reverse complement strand
GCGTGCCGCCGATGTCGGCGACCCACTCGAAGACGCTCAGGTTGTAGTAGTCGAGACCGCGCACGAGTCGCGGGTTGATCCGGAACGGCAGGTTCTGCGCGCGCAGCAGTGCCTGCAGCCGCTCGAAATGCGCGCGCGATTCGTCGCCGAGGAAATCGGAGAGGCGAGGTGCGGCTTCGACCAGCGCCTGCATCGCGGGATTCTTGGTGTCGAGGATGCGCAACGGATTGCCGTAGAGCCGGCGCGTCGCGTCGGCGTCGAGCCGTTCGCGGTTCGCCTCGAGATACGCGACCAGCGCCTCGCGGTGCGCGCGCCGCTCGTCGGCCTGCCCGAGCGAGTTGATCTCGAGCCGCGCGCCGGCGATGCCGAGTTCGTCCCACAGCCGCTGGCACAGCAGGATCACTTCCGCATCGGCGTCGGGGCCGGCGAAACCGAGCGCCTCGGCACCCACCTGATGGAACTGGCGGTAGCGTCCCTTCTGCGGGCGCTCGTGGCGGAACATCGGGCCGGCGTACCAGAGCCGCTGCGGCCCGTCGTACAGCAGGTTGTGCTCGATCGCGGCGCGCACGACGCCCGCGGTGTTCTCCGGCCGCAGCGTGAGATGCTCGCCGTTCAGCGCGTCGGTGAACGAGTACATCTCCTTCTCGACGATGTCGGTCACCTCGCCGATGCCGCGCACGAACAGGCGCGTGTGCTCGACGATCGGCGTGCGGATGCGCCGGTAGCCGTAGGCGCGCATCGCATCGGCCACCGCGTCCTCGAAGCGTTTCCACAGCGCCTCGTCGGTGGGCAGCACGTCGTTCATGCCGCGCACGCCGTTGATCCGCTCGACGACGCGGCGCGAGTCGGCAGCACTCATCGCGGTCCCTTCGTGCCGGCGAGCGGTGCGGCGCCGGCCTTCGCATCCGCGCCGCCTTCGGAGGGGCGCTGCGCCGCGACGCGGCCGGGCGCAGTGCCGGGCCCGAAACGGCGCTCGACGTACTCGGAGACGATCGCCTGGAACTCTTCGGCGATGCGCTCGCCCTTGAGCGTGACGCTGCGCTCGCCGTCGATGAACACCGGCGCGACGGGCGCTTCCCCCGAGCCGGGCAGCGAGATGCCGATGTCGGCGTGCCGGCTCTCGCCCGGACCGTTGACGACGCAACCCATCACCGCGACCTGCAGCGACTCGACGCCCGGATAGCGCCCTTTCCACGACAGCATGCTGTCGCGCAACCAGCCCTGGATCGACGCGGCGAGCTCCTGGAAGAAGGTGCTGCTGGTGCGCCCGCACCCGGGGCAGGCGACGACCTGCGGCGTGAACATGCGCAGGCCCATCGTCTGCAGGATCTCCTGCGCGACGACGACTTCGCGACTGCGGTCGCCGCCCGGTTCGGGCGTGAGCGAGACGCGGATCGTGTCGCCGATTCCCTGCTGCAGCAGCACGGAGAGCGCGGCCGTCGAGGCGACGATCCCCTTGCTGCCCATGCCCGCTTCGGTGAGACCGAGGTGCAGCGGCCAGTCGCAGCGGCGCGCGAGATCGCCGTAGACGGCGATCAGGTCCTGCACCTTCGAGACCTTGGCCGAGAGGCAGATCGCGTCGGCCGGCAGCCCCAGCGCCACCGCGCGTTCGGCGTTCTCGATGGCGGAGGTGACGAGCGCCTCGCGCAGCACCGCCTGCGCCTCCCACGGCTGCGCACGCGCGGCGTTCTCGTCCATCAGCCGCGCGAGCAGCGACTGGTCGAGGCTGCCCCAATTCACGCCGATGCGCACCGGCTTGCGGTTCGCGCAGGCGATCTCGATCATGCGCGCGAAGTTGTCCTCGCGCCTGCGGCCGAGCCCGACGTTGCCGGGGTTGATCCGGTACTTCGACAGCGCCTGCGCGCATCCGGGATGCTCGGCGAGCAGCTTGTGCCCGTTGTAGTGGAAGTCGCCGATCAGCGGGACGTCGATCCCCATGCGATCGAGCTGCTCGCGAAGCGCAGCGACGGCGGCTGCGGCCGCCGCCGTGTTGACCGTGATGCGCACGAGCTCGGAACCGGCCCGCGCGAGTTCCTTCACCTGGATCGCCGTGGCGATCGGGTCGGCGGTGTCGGTGTTCGTCATCGATTGCACGACGACCGGCGCACCGCCGCCCACCCGCACGCTGCGCGCGCCCCAGTCGACGCGCATCGCGCGCGACGGTCTGCGCGGCGACGGGCCGACGTGCATCGGCGCTGCAGCCATCGGCATCGGCTCGCTTCCGGCGTTCACTCGACGCGCACGCGCGCCACGCCCTTCTGCGTGACGGCACCGAGGTCGACGTTGCGCCCGCCGTGCTCGACCCGCACGAAGTGCGCGTTGCCGATCGTCATCGAGTACGGCCGCTCCCCCGAGAGCTCGCGCGTGCTGTTCGCCGGCTGCGTGCCCAGCAGCAGCAAGCGGCCGGTCGCGTCGCGCACCTCGACCCACGACTCGCGCTCGAAGCGCAGCACGAGCGAATCGGCGCGCGTCGCCGGCACCGGGTCGACGGTGCCGGCGGACACCGAACCGTCCGCCGCAGCGCCGCCGTCGGCTGCGGATCGTTCGGCGACCGGGGACGGTTCGGCGACCGCGGGCGGTTCCGCGACCGCGGCGGGACGGGCGGCGGCGGCCGGCTCGCTCGCCGGAGCGGTCGGGGCGGACGAAGCCGGGGTGCCGGGAGCCGGCAAGGACGAGGCGCCGGCGCCCGCCTCGCCCCTGGGCGCGGCCGACGAAGCACCGGACGCATCGCTGCCGGGCGACGACGGCGCAGTCCCGGTCGGTGCCGTCCCGGCGCCGTCGGCGGCCTCCGACGCCCCGGCCGCTGGCGCGACCGCGGCGGTACCGGTGGACACGCCGGCATCCGTCGACGGCGCGGCTGCGTCCGGTGTCGTCGCGGCGTCGGCGCCTGCCGGCGACGACCCCGGCGTCATCGGCACGACGTCGACCGCCCGGCCCGATTGCGTGCCTGCGTCCGGATCGAGCACCTGTCCGAGATCGGCGCCCCGGCCGAAGTACATCGCGATCGCGATCACGCCGACCACGCCGAGGAGGATCCAGACGATGCGACTGCCGGAGCCGCCGTGGTCGAAGCCGAGCGCGCCGTGGCGGGGCAGCGGCGAATCGAGCGACGACGAGGGTCGCAACTCCGGCGCGACCTGCCCGCCGAGCGTCGCCAGCAGCGGCGCGACGTCGACCTGCAGCGCCTTGCCGTAGGCGCGGACCGCGCCACGGATGAAGGCCTGCCCGGGCAAGGCTTCCCAGCGGCCCTGCTCGATCGCCTCGATCTGCCGCGGCATCATCCCGAGCTTGGCGGCGACGTCGGACATCGACCAGCCGCGCGCCTCGCGGGCGGCGGTGAGCTGCTCGGGCGTCGCGATCGGGGTGATCGAATCCGGTTTCGTGCTCGCGTCGGCGTTCATCGGTGTCGTGGCTTCACCCGCCGAGCCGACCTTGCGCGAGCAGGGCCGACTCGGGCGAATCGGGGAACAGGCGGCGCAACTGCGCAGCGAGGCTCTTCTCGGCGTCGCCGTTGCCGAGCGCATGCTCGACGCGCAACCCGAGCCACAGCGTCTGCGCGGTCGGCTCGTAGGTGGACAACAGGCGCTGCGCGTAGAAGCGTGCACGGCTCGCCTCGCCGCGCTTCAGGTACAGCTCCGCCAGGTGGTACATCGCGACCGCGTTCGACGGATCGACCTGGAACGAACGCTGCAGGTCGCGCTCGGCGGCCTGCTCGTCGCCGATGCGCAGCGCGCAGATGCCCGCATTGTGCAGCGGCTTGGCCGGCGTGCGGTACAGCGGATCGTTCAGCGCGCGCGCAAAACGCTCGAGCGAAGCCCGCTCGCGCCCGGTCTGGCAGAGGAACCAGCCGTAGCTGTTGTTCAGCTCGGCATCGTTCGGCGTGATCCGCAGTCCGTGCTGGAAAGCGTCCTCGGCGCGATCGCGATCGCCGAGGTCGGCGTAGACGAGGCCGAGCACGCCGTAGACCGGCGCGTAGTTCGGGTCGATCTCGATCGCCTGGCGAAGCTCGTCGAGCGCCACCCGGTAGTTGCCCTGCTGGTAGTAGTTCGCCGCCAGCTCCAGGCGAATGCGGGCGCGCCGGCGTTCTTCGCTTTCCTCGGGCGAACCGGGCAACGCCGGACGGGCGGCGGAGGCGACGGCGCCTGTGCTGCCGTCGGAGGCCGGGGCGCCGTCGGTGGCGCATCCGGCGAGCCAGAGCATCGTCGCCAACGCGCCGGCGACAGCGAGGGAGGCTTTCACGAGCGGGCGATCCTTCAGTGGGTTCGTTCGAGGAAGCGCACCGGCTGCGCACGCTCACGCTGCTCGCGCTCGCGCAGCCGGGTGCGGTCGCGAACCTCGCCGGCCAGCTGCCCGCAGGCGGCGTCGATGTCGTCCCCGCGCGTACGGCGCACCGTCGTCACGATGCCGGCGTCGACGAGCCGCTGCGCGAACGCGCGGATGCGCGCATCGGGCGAGCGTCGCAATCCGGAATTCGGGAACGGATTGAACGGGATCAGGTTGAACTTGCACGGAACGTCGCGCACGCACTCGAGGAGCGCCTCGGCATGCGTGTCGCTGTCGTTCACGCCGTCGAGCATCACGTACTCGAAAGTGATGAAGTCGCGCGGCGCACGCTCGAGGTAGCGCCTGCAGGCGCGCATGAGCTCGGCCAGCGGGTACTTGCGGTTCAGCGGAACGAGCCGGTCGCGCAGCGCATCGTCGGGCGCGTGCAGCGAGACGGCGAGCGCCACGGGGCAGTCGTCGCGCAGGCGATCGATCATCGGGACGACGCCCGAAGTCGAGACGGTGACGCGGCGGCGCGACAGTCCGTAGGCGTGGTCGTCGAGCAGCAGGCGCAGCGCCGCGAGCGTCGCCGCGTAGTTCTGCAGCGGCTCGCCCATTCCCATGAACACGACGTTCGTCACGACGCGTGCGTCGTTCGAGGGAGCGCGTGCGTCGTTCGAACGCTCGAGCGATCGCTTCGCGTGCCAGACCTGCGCGACGATCTCGTCTGCACGGAGGTTGCGGGCGAAACCCTGCTTGCCGGTCGAGCAGAACAGGCAGTTCACCGCGCACCCCGCCTGCGTGGAGACGCACAGCGTCCCGCGGTCGGACTCCGGGATGAACACGGTCTCGACCGCATTGCCGGCGCCGACGTCGAGCAGCCACTTGCGCGTGCCGTCGGCCGACTCGTGGT
>JBIQJM010000163.1:0-5185 GCA_044507525.1 Burkholderiales bacterium | reverse complement strand
CCTTCAGCAGCGTGACGCCGTCGGTGTCGGGCATCCAGATGTCGAGCAGCACGAGGTCGACCTGGTTCTCTTCGCGGACCTGGCGCGCCTGCTGTGCGCTTTCGGCCAGCAGCACCGAATGACCTTCGTCGCCCAGAATCTCGGAAAGCAGCTCCCGGATTCCGATCTCGTCATCGACAACCAGTATTTCCGCCATGGGTGCCGTCTACTCTCTATCCGTTCAGTGTTGCGACCAAGCGACGATTGTCCTCGCTTTTGGCCAGTTTCGTAAATAGCACCGAAATCTGCGCGCCGGTCGGCTTGCCCGGTGTCGCTTCGCCCCAGTTCGCGACGTCGATGCGCGCGCCGTGCTCGTCGACGATCTTCTTCACTATGGCAAGCCCGAGTCCCGTCCCGCGCGGCTTGTTCGTCACGTACGGTTCGAAGACGCGCGACAGCGCGCTCGACGAGAAGCCGCCGCCGTTGTCGCGCACGAGCAGGCGCACGGCGACGCCGCCGTCGGGCAGCGACACCTGCTCGGTGAGCAGCTCGACGTCGGGTTGCTCGACGTGCTCGGTCGCCTCGACGGCGTTCTTGACGAGGTTGTGGATCACCTGGCGCAGCTGCGTCTGGTCGCCGAGCACCTGCGGCAGCGCCGGCGCCAATCGCGGGCGGATCGCGACGCGCCCGCCGGCGGCGGCGTACAGGCGCAGCACGTCGTCGATCAGCTCGTTCAGGTCGAGCGGCGCCAGCTGCGCGGCGGGCAGGCGCGCGTAGTCGCGGAACTCGTCGACCATGCGCTTGAGTGCGGCGACCTGGTTGACGATCGTCTGCGAGTTCTTGGCCAGCAGCTCGGCCTCGGCCGGCGGCAGCTTGTCGGCGAGCTTGCGTTGCGTGCGCTCGGCGGCGAGCTGGATCGGCGTCAGCGGGTTCTTGATCTCGTGCGCGAGCCGGCGCGCGACCTCCGCCCACGCCACCGCGCGCTGCGCGGAGATCACTTCGCTGATGTCGTCGAACACGACGACGTAGCCGACGCGCCGCTCGGGCAGGATCGAACCGCGCGCGAAGATCGTCTGGTCGGAATTCGCGCCCGGCATGCTCGGCGCGCTCGCCGCACCCGATGCGCCCGGCGCCTGCGCGTCGGTCGACGGCGGCGCGAGCTGCGGGAGCACGAACTGGCGCTGCCAGCTCGCGGCGCCGGCGCCTGCCTGCTCGTTGAACGCGGCGCGGATCGACGGAGCGAGCGTGGCGAGCCGCGGCACGTCGCCGATCGGCTTGTCGAGGTGCTCGAGCAGCGACAGCCCGAGGATGCGCTCGGCACCGGCATTGGCGAGCGTGAGGCGGAAATCGGAATCGAGCACGAGCACGCCCGCGGTGAGGTTCGCGAGCACGCTCTCGAGGCGCGCGTTCACGCGCTCGAGCTCGCGCTGGTTGCGCTCGACCTGCATGCGCGCGTCCTCGAGCTGGCGCGTCATCAGGTTGAACGACTGCGTGAGCGCGCCCAGCTCGTCGCGCCCGGTGTAGTCCTTCACCGGGCGGTAGTCGCCCTCGGCGACCGCGCGCGTGCCGGCGGCGAGCATCGACAGCGGCCCGGTGAGCCAGCCCGACAGCAGGAACGACGCCGCCACCGCCGAGAAGACGGTGAGCAGGAAGATCAGCGTGAGCGTGATGCGGAAGATGCGCGCGAGCCCCTCGCGCGACAGCGACAGCTGCTGGAAGTCGCGGCGGCCCTGCTCGACCGCCTCGGCGTTGTCGGACAGCGCACCGGGAACCGGCTGCACCAGCTGCAGGTAGCGATGCTCGTCGGGCAGCTGCGCCGCCGTGTCGATCGCGACGATGACGCGCATCTTCAGCTGCCCGTCGTCGCCGGCCGGCTCGACCGCCGCATACTGGCGCGTCAGCCGCGCCTGGCGCATCGCGCCCGTCGACGGCAGGTCGGGCACGAGCCCGGCGAAGCGGCTGCCGCTCGTCGTGATGATGCGCCCGGTGCCCGAGGCGATCATCGCGTCGGTCACGCCCAGTTGCTCGCTGCGGCGGTTCAGCGTGTCGGCCCAGCTGTCGCGCGGCGCGTCCGACAGCTCGACCGCCACGCTGCGCGCCTTCTGCGTGAGGTCGGAGAGCAGCGAGTCGAGCGCGGTGCGTCCGAGCGTCAGCCCCGATTCGAGGCCGCGCTCGACCGGCACGGCGAACCACGACTCGATCGAGCGGCCGACGAACTGCACCGACACGAGATAGATCAGCGCGACCGGCAGCACGGTCATCAGCGTGAACGAGGCCGCCATGCGCGCCATCAGCCGGGTGCCGAAGAGCCCGCGGCGATAGCGCACGACGAGCCGGCGCAGCAGCTCGAGCACGAGCAGCAGCAGCCCCACCGCGAGCCCGACGGTGAGCCACAGCAGCATCGGATACTGGCTTTCGAAGAGCTCGGTGTTCGCGCTCGCCACCGCCAGCAGCAGCAGCAGGATGACCGCGAGCACCACCGAGCCGATCAGCGCGAAGCGCAGCAGTCGGCCGACCGCGCGCTTCTCGGGATCTACGGCCTGAACTCGAAATGCTTCCATTCGGACTGCGGGTTCCAGTCGCGGTCGGTGATCGCGTTGACCTGGAAGGGCTTGGGCAACTGCGACGCGTCGAGTCTCAAGCGTACCCGAGCGTCGTAGCGCGTCCCGGCCTTCACGCTCGAGGCATTGAACACCCGCCAGTGGCGCACCCGGCTCATCGCCTGCGTGGCGTCGCCGAGCGTGTCCCAGGTCTGCGTCAGGCCGTCGAAGTTCAGCCGGTACTGGCGCGTCAGCGCATGGTAGGCGAGCCGGTAGACGATCGAACGCTCGGCGACGGTCTCGTCGGTCCACCACCAGCGCGGGCGGATCAGCTCGAACTCTAGGACGAAGTACAGCGGCACGCCGCGGCGGACCGCCTCTTCCAGCGAGCGCGTCAACGGCACTTCGAAGTCGCCCGACAGCATCCAGCTGTCACCGGCCGCGTCGAGCTCCAGGCTCGGGCGCGGGGATGCCGGATCGTCTGCGGACGCTGCCGGGGCCTGTCCGCACAGCGTGGCCGCCAGCACCAGCGCCAGGGCGAGACGGGCGATCAAGGGCGTTTTTCCAGCAGTGCGAAGAAGAATCCGTCGTGGTCGCGCGTCGGCGTCGCGATGGGCAGCAGTGTCGAGACCGGCTCGGGCGCAAGGCCGTCGAAGCGCCACTGCAGAGGCAGTCTCGATGCGTTTCGTTGCTCCTCGAGAAAGCGAGCAATTACTGACTCACCCTCGTCGGGAAAGACCGAGCACGTGGTGTAAAGCAATTTACCACCCGGGCGGAGCGCCGACCAAAGCGCCCGGAGGATTTCCGACTGGAGTCGCGACAGTGTCGCGAGATCGCTACGGCGGCGCAGCCAGCGCACGTCGGGCTGGCGCCGCACGATGCCGGAAGCGGTGCACGGAGCGTCGACGAGGATGCGGTCGAAGGGGCGCCCGTCCCACCAGCCGCCGGGCGTGCGAGCGTCGCCGGCGACCAGCAGGGGGGCGGGGGTGCGGGCGCGGAAGCCGAGGCGATCGAGGTTTTCGCGCACCTGGCGCAGCCGCAGCTCATCGATGTCGAGCGCGGTGAGCTCGACGTCGGCCAGCTCCAGCAGATGGGTGGCCTTGCCGCCCGGTGCCGAGCAGGCATCGAGTATGCGCTCACCATCCCGCGGTGCCAGCAACGGCGCGGCCAGCTGTGCGGCTGCGTCCTGCACGCTGACGAAGCCGTCGAGCCAGCCGGGCAGCGACTCGACCGGGGCGGGCGCGTCGAGCACGATCGCCTGCTCGCCGACGCGGCGCCCGCCGAAGCCCTGCGCGCGCAGGCGCTCGAGATAGCCGTCGGTCGTCGTGCGGCGGCGATTCGCGCGCAGCGTCATCGGCGGCGCGCCGTTGCCGGCCTGCAGGATCGCCTGCCACTGCGACGGATAGGCGGTGCGCAGCCGCCGGATCCACCAATCGGGGTGGTTCCAGCGTGCCTCGGGCGTGCGGCGCGCGGCGTCCAGCCGCGCCTCGCGCTCGCGGACGAAGCGGCGCAGCGTCGCGTTCAGGAAGCCGGCGACGGCCGGGCCGCCCGGCAGGGTATGCGCGGCGCGTACTGCCTGGTCGACGACGACGGCGTCGGCGCGCACGGTGTCGACGAGTTGCGCGAGGGCGACCCACTGCAGCGCGGCCGGCGCAGGCGCCGGCGGGCGCGTGTTCAGCCCCTTCGCCAGCTCGCGCACCAGGCCGAGCTCGCGGCAGCTGCGATAGGCGAGATCGCGGATCGCGGCGTGCGAGTCGCGGGGCAGCGCCTCGCGCCGGGACTCGGCGGCGATCGCCTCGTCGAGCGCGCCCGGCAGCGAGCGACCGGCCGCAAGCGACTCGATCGCGCGCGCCGCGCACGCGAGCTCGCGCGAGAGCGGAGCACGCCGCGTGGTCGCGCCGCCCTCGCTCGCGGGACGGCCGCCGGCGCCTCGAGGGGTCGCCTCTCCTTCGCGCGCGCGGCGCGAGTCGGCACTCACACTCGTGCAGTCGCTCCGACCGGCATCGCGAGCAGGCGGCGAATGCGCTCGCCGGTGTCGGGGTGCGTGGAGAACAGGCCGCGCATGCCGCCACCCGACAGCGGGTTGAGGATCATCATCTGCGCCGTCTCGGGATGCCGCTCGGCGGTCACGAGCGGGATACCGCGCGCGTAGTGGTCGATCTTCTCGAGCGCCGACGCGAGTGCGCGCGGGTCGCCCGAGAGCTCGGCGCCGCGCCGGTCGGCCTCGAATTCGCGGGCGCGCGAGATCGCCATCTGGATCAGCATGGCGGCGAGCGGCGCGAGGATCGCGACGGCGATGCTGGCGATCGGGTTCGAACGGTTCTCGCGGCCGCCGAAGAAGAGCGCGAAGTTGGCGAGCGCCGAGATCGCGCCGGCGAGCGTGGCGGAGATCGTCGAGATGAGGATGTCGCGGTGCTGCACGTGCGACAGCTCGTGCGCCATCACGCCGCGCAGTTCGCGCTCGTCGAGGATGCGCAGGATTCCCGTCGTGGCCGCGACGGCGGCGTTCTGCGGGTTGCGTCCGGTAGCGAAGGCGTTCGGCGCGTCCTCGTCGATCAGGTAGACGCGCGGCATCGGCAGCTGCGCGCGCTGCGCGAGCTCGCGCACCATCCGGTAGAACTGCGGGGCGCTCGTCTCGTCGACTTCGCGCGCGCGGTACATGCGCA
>JBIQJM010000162.1:0-5204 GCA_044507525.1 Burkholderiales bacterium | reverse complement strand
CGTACTGCTGCGGCAGCGACATGATCAGCTCGTGCAGCTGCGCGGCCTTCGCCGCTTCGATCACCTCGGCCTGCGAAGCGCCGGGCCGGCCGTAGGCGACGTTGTAGGCGATCGTGTCGTTGAACAGGATGGTGTCCTGCGGGACGACGCCGATCGCCCCGCGCAGGCTGGGCAGTCCGATGCTGCGGATGTCGGCGCCGTCGATCGAGATGCGGCCGCGTTCCACCTCGTACATCCGCAGCAGCAGCCGCGCGAGCGTCGACTTGCCCGAGCCGCTGCCGCCGACGACCGCGGTCGTCCGGCCGGGCTCGATCGCGAAGCTCACGCCCTGCAGGATCGGCCGGCCCGGCTCGTAGGCGAACTCGACGTCCTCGAAGGCGATGCGGGGACGGCGGCTCTCGAGCAGGGCACGGTGCGGCGGATCCTCGTCGGATTCGACCGGATTGCGCAGCAGGACCGCGAGCCGGTCGATGCTGACCATCGCGTCGCGCGTCTCGCGGAACAGGAAGCCGAGCGCGTTCAGCGGCATGCAGATCTGCAGCACGTAGGCGTTGACGAGCACGAGGTCGCCGACCGTCATCGTCCCGCGCATCGTGTACTCGCCGGCCAGCAGCATGATCGCGGCCACGCCGGCGGCGATGATCGCGCCCTGGCCGAGGTGCAGGCGCGAGAGCGCGTACTGGCTCTGCTCGCTGAGCTCGGACCAGTCGCGCATCAGCACCGCGTAGCGGCGCGCCTCGTGCTGCTCGCGCACGTTGACCTTCACCGCCTCGTAGTTCAGCAGGCTGTCGAGCAGGCTTCCCTCGGCGCGCGCCGCGGTCGCGTTCACGCGGCGCTCGAACTCGACGCGCCGCTTCGTCATCACGAAGGTGTAGAACGCGTAGACGCCGAAGGTGGCAAGGATGATCGCGGTGAACCACAGGCTGTAGCCGGCGATCATCACGATCAGCACGCCGCCGATCTCGACCAGCGTGGGCAGCAGCGTGAAGAGCGCCGCGCCGAGCAGGAAGCCCACCGCACCGGTCCCGCGGTTGACGTCGTGCAGCAGCGACCCCGAGTTGCGGTTCGCATGGAAACGCGGCCCCAGCCGCAGCAGGTGCAGCAGCGAGCGCTCGGCGGTGCCGGTGATCGAGTCGAGCGTCACGCGCACGAAGCTCATGTCGCGCAGCTCGACGAACAGCGTGCTCGCGAAGCGCAGCAGGCTGTAGCCGATCAGCAGGAACACCGGCACCGCGACGACCGGCGCCACCGCCGGCGCGGTGCCGGCGAGCGCCGCGTTGCGCGCGCCCTCGGCGATCGTGAACTCGTCGACGATGCGCTTGAGCACGAGCGGCACGCCAACGCTCGCGACCTTCGCGAGCACGAGGAACAGCGCGGCGAGCAGTGCGGCGCGTCGATGCCGGCGCAGCACCGTCCACAACGTGTCGATGATCAGGTTGTTGCGCCCGAAGGCGGGCGCTTCGGAGGTCATCGGCGGCAACGCGAACGGCATGGGACGAAACGGCGCGCGCAGCGCGCGAACTGCGCGGCGCCGCCGGGCGGCAAACCGGAAGCATCGTCAAACGGGATGCCCGGCGCAGCGGCCCCCGGAACCGCCGCAGCCCGCAGCCGCGCGGCGCTTGCGCCGGGCGCGCCCGCAAATCTTGCGGGCGGCCGCTACTTGGCCGTCCTGCCGTACCTCGCCGTCAGCGTCGCCTTGCCGAGCGCGTTCGCGTTGACCATGAAGCCGACGAGCGAAGCCGTGGCGCCCATCGGAAGCTCGAGCTTGTCCACCTTCAGCGCATACACGGTGAAGACGTAGCGATGCGGCTTGTCGCCCACCGGCGGGCAGGGTCCGCCCCAGCCGGGAACGCCGAAGTCGGTCGGCTGCTGCTTCGCACCCTGCGGAAGATTCTTGCCGTCGACCGAGCCCGCGTTCTGTGGCAGCGAAGTCGTGTCCGCGGGGAGGTCGTGGACGACCCAATGCCACCAGCCGGCACCGCCGGTCGGCGCGTCGGGATCGTGCACCAGCAGCGCGAAGCTCTTCGTTCCCTGCGGCGGGTCCTTCCAGGACAGCGCCGGGGAGAGGTTGTCGCCCGAGCAGCCGAAGCCGTTGTAGACGTGCTTCTCGGCGATCGGCGCCTTGGGCTTGAGGTCGGAGCTGGAAAGCTCGAAGGCGGCAGCGCTGCCGGCGCTCGAGAGCACGAGCGCAGCGCAGCCGGCGGCAAGGCCTGCAGCGGTCGGGCGCATGTCGTGTCGTTCGGTGGTCGGGGAAGCGCCATCGTGTTCCGATTCGGGATGCCGCGCAACCGGAGGCGTTCGGTTTCCGCGCTTCGCTCGCGTGCCCGACCCGCCGCTTCGCGCCCGTCCGGCAGGACGCTTGCAGTAGCATCGGGCGACCGCTCGCGCAACGCCGGAGGAACGCAAGTGAGTTCGTCGACATACGGTCGGTACGGAAGCGGCCAGGCGGTTCGGCGCATCGAGGACTTCACGCTGGTCACCGGTCGGGGCGCCTTCGCCGACGACTTCGACGCGCCGGGCCAGGCGCAGCTGTGCCTGCTGCGTTCCCCGCATGCGCACGCGCGCATCCTCTCGATCGACGCCGAGGCGGCCAGGCGCATGCCCGGCGTCGTCGCCGTCTTCACCGGCGAAGACCTCGTCGCCGCCGGTGTCTCGCCCTTTCCCGGCCCGCCCTTCCAGCGACCCGACGGTTCGCCCTCCGCGTCGCCGACTCGCCACGCGCTCGCGGTCGGCCACGTGCGCTTCGTCGGCGAAGCGGTGGCGGCCGTCGTCGCCCAGACGCGCGCGATCGCCGAGGAGGCACGCGACGCGATCTTCGTCGACTACGACCCGCTGCCGGCCGTCGTCGATGCCCGGCAGGCGCTCGCGCCCGGCGCCCCGGCCGCCTTCGAGGGGGCAGCCGACAACGTCGCGGCAATGACGCGCTACGGCGACCGCGCCGCGGCCGACGCCGCCTTCGCCGCCGCCGCGCACGTCGTCGAGCAGGAGATCGTCAACCAGCGACTCGCGCCCTCGCCGCTCGAGCCGCGCGCCGTCCTCGCGACGCCCGACCCGGACAGCGGCCGACTGACACTGCGCATGAGCACGCAGATGCCGGCCGGCGCACGCGACACGCTCGCAGCGCTGCTCGGCCGCGCGCCGGAGAGCATCCGCGTGCTCGCCGGCGACGTCGGCGGCGGCTTCGGCATGAAAACCGGCCTGTACCCCGAGGACGCCGTCACCGGATGGTGCGCGCAGCAGCTGCGACGACCGGTCAAGTGGCGCGCCGAGCGCAGCGACGAGTTCCTCGGCGCCGTGCACGGCCGCGACCAGCACGGCCGCGCCGCACTCGCGCTCGACGCGCAGGGCCGCATCCTCGCGCTGCGCATCCGCTCCGACGCGAACGTGGGCGCCTATGCGACGCCCACCGGCGTCGCGATCCCGTTGCTCATCGGACCCTGGGTGCAGACCAGCGTCTACGACATCGCGACGATCGATTTCGAGTTCCGCGCCGTACTGACCAACACGACGCCGACCGGCGCCTACCGCGGCGCCGGACGACCCGAAGCGATCTACCTGATCGAACGGCTGATCGACGCCGCCGCACACCGCCTGTCGCTCGACCCGGTCGAGCTGCGCCGACGGAACCTGATCCGCCCCGCGCAGATGCCCTACCGCAACCCGATGGCGCAGACCTACGACAGCGGCAACTTCGAATCGATGCTCGAGCAGGGGCTCGCGCTCGCCGACTGGAAGGGCTTCGACGCGCGGCTCGCCGCATCGAAGGCGCGCGGGCGGCTGCGCGGGCGCGGCGTCGTCACTTTCCTCGAATGGACCGGCGGCAATGCACTGGAGGAGCGCGTCACCGTCGACGTGACGCCCGACGGCATCATCGAGATCGCCTCGGCCACGCAGGCGATGGGCCAGGGCATCGCCACCTCGTACGCGCAGCTGGCCGTCGACGTGTTCCAGGTGCCGATCGAACGCATCCGCATCGTGCAGGGCGACACCGACCGCGCGACCGGCTTCGGCAGCGCCGGCTCGCGCTCGCTCTTCACCGGCGGCTCCGCCGTGCGCGTCGCCTCGCAGCGCACGGTGCAGAAGGCGCAGGAGCTCGCGGCCGAGTACTTCGAGACGAGAACGGACGACGTCGAATACGCCGAAGGCGCGTTCCGCATCGTCGGCACCGACCGCAGCATCGGCCTGTTCGAAGTGGCCGGTCGCGCGCCCGGGCAGCGCCTCGAGATCGACTCGACGACCGCCGTCGACGCCCCCAGCTGGCCGAACGGCTGCCACGTCTGCGAGGTCGAGATCGACCCGCGAACCGGCGAAGTCGAGGTCGTCTCCTATTGCTCGATGAACGACGTCGGTCGCGTCGTGAATCCGACGATCGTGCGCGGACAGCTCGAAGGCGGCGCGATGCAGGGGATCGGCCAGGCACTGTGCGAGCTCGTCGCCTACGAGGACGACAGCGGGCAGCTGCTCTCGGCCAGCTTCCTCGACTACGCGATTCCGCGCGCGTCGCTCGCGCCGCCGTTCCGGATGGAAATGGACCCGTCCATTCCGTGCCGGACGAATCCGCTCGGCGTGAAGGGCGTCGGAGAGCTGGGAACGATCGGCGCCACGCCTTGCGTGTTCAACGCGGTGGTCGACGCGTTGTGGCGGGCAGGAGCAGGAGAGCGAGCACTTGCTTTGCAGATGCCGCTGACGGCGGGGAAGGTGTGGGGGGTGTTGCGGGAAGCCGGGTAGCGATCGGGGCGGCTGCGGCTGCGGATTCGTATGCGGATGCCGATGCGCGCATCGCGGGGGACTCCCGTTGGTGGCTTCGCTGGTGGTGCTCGCTCCTGGCTCTTCGCTCCTCGTCGTGCCGCGCCGGCGCGGGCTCGGACTCGAACGCGATTCCGGAAAGGCTCACCCTTTCCGGAGCGCCGTTCGCGACCAAGGTGAATCGCGGTCTTCAGTTAGCGCTTGCTTTCACGTGGACAACACGGCGTAGTGCTCCGCCGAAGTCCCGATTGTCGGCACTTTGAGACGGGGCGCACGACTGGACACGCAAGAACTCCCGAATATCGGGAGTTCGTGTGTCCGCAATAGAGCGCGCCCTTCGGACCTCCCGATATTCGGCACTTCACCCAGGCCGTGATTGCGGACGAGGCCGGCGTCGCGCCGCGTGGCGCTCGACCGTAGCCGCAAAGCGCGGGGCGCGGGGCGCGGGGCGCGGGGCT
>JBIQJM010000161.1:0-5221 GCA_044507525.1 Burkholderiales bacterium | reverse complement strand
CCACCAGGTGAACCTCGAGTACCTCGCGCGCGGCGTGCACGAGCGCGACGGCGTCGGCGGCAAGGTCACCTACCCCGACACGCTGGTCGGCACCGACAGCCACACGACGATGATCAACGGCATCGGCGTCGTCGGCTGGGGCGTGGGCGGCATCGAGGCCGAGGCGGCGATGCTCGGGCAGCCGGTGTACTTCCTGACGCCCGACGTCGTCGGCGTGCACCTGAAGGGCCGCCTGCGCGAAGGCTGCACCGCCACCGACCTCGTGCTGACGATCACGGAGATGCTGCGCAAGGAGAAGGTCGTCGGCAAGTTCGTCGAGTTCTTCGGCGAAGGCACGCGTTCGCTCGCCGTGCCCGACCGCGCGACGATCGCCAACATGGCACCCGAGTACGGCGCGACGATGGGCTTCTTCCCGGTCGACGAGAAGACGCTCGAGTACTTCGTCGGCACCGGCCGCACCGCCGAGGAGGTCGACGCGCTCGAGAGCTACTTCCGCGCCCAGGGCCTGTTCGGCGTCTCCGACCTGGGCGAGCTGCGCTACTCCAAGACCGTGCAGCTCGACCTCGACACCGTCGCGCCGTCGCTCGCCGGCCCGAAGCGTCCGCAGGACCGCATCGAGATCGGCAACGTGAAGAGCACCTTCGCCGACCTGTTCTCGAAGCCGGTGGCGCAGAACGGCTTCGCGAAGGACGCCGCCGACCTCGACCGCGGCTATCGCGCCGCCGACGGCACCGAGCTGAAGAACGGCGACGTGCTGATCGCCGCGATCACCTCGTGCACGAACACGTCGAACCCGGGCGTGCTGCTCGCCGCCGGGCTGCTGGCGAAGAAGGCGGTCGCGCGCGGGCTGAAGGTCGACCCGAAGGTGAAGACCTCGCTCGCCCCCGGATCGCGCGTCGTCACCGACTACCTGCAGCGCGCCGGGCTGCTGCAGCCGCTCACCGAACTCGGCTTCGGGCTCGCCGCCTACGGCTGCACCACCTGCATCGGCAACGCCGGCGACCTGCCCGCGGGCTTCAACGAGGCGATCGTCGCCAACGACCTCGTCTGCGCGGCCGTCCTCTCGGGCAACCGCAACTTCGAGGCGCGCATCCATCCGAACCTGCGCGCGAACTTCCTCGCCTCGCCGCCGCTCGTCGTCGCCTATGCGATCGCGGGCAACGTCAACGTCGACCTGATGACGCAGCCGATCGGCCGGGATCGCGACGGCCGCGACGTCTGGCTGGGCGACGTCTGGCCGAGCACCGAAGAGGTCGCCGCGCTGATGCAGTACGCGATGGACGCGAAGACCTTCCGGCGCCTGTACAGCGACCTCACGCGCGACCACGAGCTGTGGAACGCGGTGCCGGCGGCCACCGGGCAGGTCTACGACTGGCCGCGCTCGACCTACATCGCCGAGCCGCCCTTCTTCGAAGGCTTCACGATGGCGCCGGGCGCTGCCAGCGGCTCGATCCGCAACGCGCGTGCGCTCGGCCTGTTCGGCGACTCGATCACCACCGACCACATCTCGCCGGCCGGATCGATCAAGGAGTCCTCGCCCGCCGGCCAGTACCTGGTCGCCAACGGCGTCGCCCGTGCCGACTTCAACTCCTACGGCGCGCGCCGCGGCAACCACGACGTGATGATGCGCGGCACCTTCGCGAACGTGCGGATCAAGAACCTGATGATCCCGGCGCGCCCCGACGGCACCCGCGAGGAAGGCGGCATCACGCTGCACCAGCCGTCGGGCGAGAAGATGCCGATCTACGACGCGGCGATGCGCTACGTCGAGGAAGGCACGCCCACCATCGTCTTCGGCGGCGAGGAGTACGGCACCGGCTCGTCGCGCGACTGGGCGGCCAAGGGCACGCAGCTGCTCGGCGTCAAGGCGGTCGTCGCGCGCAGCTTCGAGCGCATCCACCGTTCGAACCTGGTCGGCATGGGCGTGCTGCCGCTGCAGTTCCCCGCCGGACAGAGCTGGGAGACGCTGGGGCTGAAAGGCGACGAACGCTTCGACATCGACGTCCCGGCGACGCTCGAGCCGCAACAGGAGATCACGATGACGGTCCGTCGCAACGACGGAACCGAGGAAGCCGTGCGCCTGCTGTCGCGCATCGACACGCCGATCGAGGTCGACTACTTCCGGCATGGAGGGATCCTGCCGTTCGTGCTGCGGGAGCTCCTGGCGGGCTGAGCGCGCTCGTGACGGAGAAGGGCTGAGGGAAAAGGCCGGCCTGCGTCGGTCTTCGGCCCGCCCTTCTCGCTCCCCCTTCCCTGCCCTCCTATTGGCCGACGGTCGGCGCGCCTCACGGCGCCCGGCGCAACTGGATTACACTTCGCCGTCCAGCGAAGCGCCGTTCCAGTGCCCTTGTCCGAATCGTCAGCACGTCCGCTGCCCGGGGAGGCCGGCCTCGCGACCTTCCCCCGAATGCTTCTCGCGATCGGGGTCGCGTTCCTCGCCTGCCTCGTCGCGCAGCTCATCTCGTTCCACACGATCGACCTGTTGCTCGTCTGGCCGGGCGCGGGCGTGGCCTTCGCGTTCGCCTGGCGCTACGGCCTCGCCTGGTCGATTCCGGCGGCGGCGGGTGCGGCGCTCTGGGCGTGGATCGAGTTCGGCAACGCCGGCGTCACGCTGAGCGCCTTCGCCGCGAGCGCGGCCGGTCCGACGCTCGCCGCGTACGTCCTGCGTCGCCTCAACGAGTGGAAGCCGCCCGAGTACCGGCTCGAGTTCGCCGTTCGTTTCATCGCGATCGTGGTGCTCGTCGCGGCGCCGCTCGACGCACTGCTGGCCACCGGCGGGATGCGGATCAACGCCCTCGTCGGCGAGACGCACGCCGCGCATCGTTTCCTGATCTGGTGGCTGATCGACTCGCTCGGCCTGCTGCTGATCGCGCCCGCCCTGCTCGCCTGGTTCGGGCAGGGACTGGCGGGCACCGACGGCACCGGTCGGCGCAACGAACCGCTGCTCGACGCACCGGCCTTCTTCCTGACGATCGCCGTCGTCGGCGCCAGCCTCGGCGTCTCGCTGCTCGGCTACGGCATCTATGCCTACGCGCTGCTGCTGCTCTATTTTCCGATCGTCGTCTGGATCGCCATCCGGATGAACGAGCGCGCGACCGCGCTGACGCTCGTCGTCACCACGATTCCGCTGCTGATCGTGCGTTCGCACCAGGTGGCCGTCGCACAGGACTCCCTCGGCCGCGCGGTCGAGGTGTCGATGCTGGCCTTCACGGCGATCGTCGTCGCGCTGCTGCTGCAGTCGATCGCGAGCGACCGCCGCTTCGCGCTCGCGCGTGTCGGTGCGCAGGCGCGCGAGGACATGTCGACCGGACTGCTCAACGACCGGGGACTGATCGCCGAGGTGGGCGAGCGCCTGGCGATGCCGACGCGTCCCGACTACGGACTGATCGGGTTGCACCTGTCGAACTTCGACACGCTGAACGACCTGTGCGGGACGATCCCGGCGCTGCAGCTGGAGCAGAACGCCGCCTCGCTGCTGCTGCGCCAGCCCGGCGCGCAGGCCGCCGCACGGCTGTCGGGAGGCCGCTTCGCGCTGCTGATCGAGGCCGACTCGGTGGCGCAGGTGCGCGCGGTGGCGCGCGAGGTGTACTCGCAGCTCAACGGGCAGCTGTTCAAGACCGAGAACGGCAGCGTGCGCCTGCAAACCTGCGTCGGCGGGCTGCTCGTCGACCGGCACGCGCTGATCAACAGCGAGGACTGCCTGATGTCGCTGTCGGACGCGATGGCGATCGCGGCGAGCGTGCGCGAGCCGCAGCTCTTCGTCGAGCCGCTGTCGCAGACGATGATCGACGCACGACGCGCGCATCAGGGAAAGATCGAGCACATCCGCGAGGCGATCCGCGAGAAGCGCTTCGAGCTGCACGCGCAGCCGATCGTCGACCCCGAAGCGCCGGCGGGGATGCGCTCCTACGAAGTGCTGATCCGCCTGCTCGACCGCGACGGCGGCCTGATCCGCCCGCCCGAGTTCCTGTCGCTCGCCGTGCAGGCGCAGATGACGCCGGCGATGGACCGCGGCGTCATCCGGCGCATCTTCTCCTGGCTCGCTTCGCATCCCGAGGCGCTGGCGCGCACGTGGAAGTGCTCGATCAACCTGTCGGGCCTCACGATGAGCGACGGCACGATCGCCGGCTACATCCGCGAGCAGCGCGCCGAGTTCGGCATCTCGGCCGACAAGATCGTGTTCGAGATCACCGAGAGCGAGGCGATCCGCAATCCGGCGGCGGCCTCGCGGCTGGTCGACGACCTGAAGGCCGAAGGCTTCGGCATCGCGCTCGACGATTTCGGCACCGGCCTGGCCACCTTCGAGTACCTGAAGCGCTTCCCGCTCGACTACCTGAAGATCGACGGCTCGTTCATCCGCAACCTGGTCACGAGCGCGATCGACGAGGAAATCGTGCTGTCGACGGTGCGCGTGGCGCAGCGGCTGAACATCCGCACCATCGCCGAGCACGTGCACACGCAGGAGATCCTCGACCGCCTCACCGAGCTGGGCGTCGACCACATCCAGGGCGAACTGATCGGCAAGGCCGCTCCGCTCGACGAGCTCTTCGCCGAGCCGTCGCTGCGCGAGACCAGCACGCAGCGCTGAAGGCACGCAGCCGGCGCGAAGGGCGCTTGCCCGCTCGCACGGGGCGCGTTCCCGCCCTGCACGACCGTTCGTCCCGACGAGCCCGCCGCTCGTCGGCGCTGCGGCGCTTCCATACGCGACAGGCATGGGAATAGGTAAGATTCATTGCAAATAAATCTTTCCTATCCACCCCCCGGGAGCCCAGCGATGAACATCGACCGCTTCAAGCACGAGCACGTACAGATCCTCGAGGGAATCGCCGCGCTGCGCACCCTCAGCCGCGCCGGCGTCGCCGAGAACGCGGTCGAGATCGCACGCCGCGTCATCGCGATGAGCTCGGTGATCAAGCTGCACCTGAGCGCCGAGGATCGCGTCCTGTATCCGAGCCTGCAGGCCAGCGGCGACCGCACGCTCGCGCTGCTCGGGGGGCAGTTCCAGCAGGAGATGAGCTCGATCGCGGCCGCCTACGTCGACTTCGCGCGCCGCTGGAACACGCCCGAGCGCGTCCACGGCGATCCGGAGGGTTTTCGCGCCGACGCCAACCGCGTGCTCAAGGCGGTGCACGAGCGGATGCACCGCGAGAACCGGGATTTCTATCCGTTGATCGAACGTCACGCGACGCCGCTGCAGAGGGCAGCAGCCTGAGACGCCGGG
>JBIQJM010000160.1:0-5294 GCA_044507525.1 Burkholderiales bacterium | reverse complement strand
TCAGCAAGGAGGAACTGCTCGCGGTCCAGCACGAACTGAACCGGGCGGGGGTGCACGACTGGACGGAAGACAAGCTCGAGTTCCACCGCAGATGCGTGTGCGCCGGATTGGAGGTGCCCCGACTGCTTGCGCGTTGGGGACCGGATCGCCCGCTCGATACGGAGGGCAGGGTGGTCGAGCGGCCGGAACTCCTGCCGTCGATCCTCGATGCGCTCGAGGACGATGCCGTGATCCTCAAGCCCGTGCGCGGCGTGCACGGCGAGGGCGTCCAGCGCCTGCAGCGAACGAGCGACGGCTGGGTGGACTCCGCGGGGCACGCGGTCACGGGCTCCGGACTCGCGCAGCAGACGGCGGAATCCGGATACGACGCGTGGATGGTGCAGGAATGCCTGGTGGGACACCCCGTGCTGCGGCAGTTCTCGGACACCGATGGTCTCCAGACCTGCCGCGTCGTCACCTTCCTCGGTGAAGACGGGCGCGTCGAGATCCTGGCTGCCCGATTGCGGCTCATCTGCGGACCCGGAGCCCGTGACAACTTCAGCTACGGGCGCACCGGGAACGTGATCGCGAACCTCGACATCGACACCGGTCGCATCGTTTCCGCCGTTTCCGGTTCGGGGCGAGATCCGCAGATCGTCCCGGTCTTGCGGCATCCGCGGACCGGGCATGAACTGGCCGGCTTCGCCGTTCCCGACTGGAATCGGGCCGCGGATCTCGCGGTACGCGCAGCGAAAGCCTTCGCTCCGCTGCGCACGGTCGGGTGGGACGTCGCGATCGGCCCCGATGCGCCCCGGCTGATCGAGGGCAACGTCACCTGGGACACCTTGTCCGGAGAGCCTCGGATGGGCGAGATCTACCGCCGGCTCGCGGCGGAATGCGCAGGACTACGTGCACAGTCCGAGCAGACGGAAGCCCGCGGGTCGGCGCCAGCGTACGACCGCGCAGTTCACCAGGACCAGTAGCTCCATTCGTCCGATTCGCTGCATTCCGGCCTTCTCGAGGCCGCGCTGCGATGCGAGGTTGTCGGGGCTCGTTTCGCAAACGATCGAGCGGTAACCGGCGGCGTGGGCGATGCGCGCGCGGCAGTGGACCGAATGCGCCTGCAGGCCTCGACCACGGTGCGAAGGCAGCGTGAAGGCGTTGCCGATGAGCGCGCTGCGTGCCGCAAGCCCGAGCAGGCAGGCCGTCTTGTTGCGAAGGAAGACGAACGCGTAGTGGACGATGCGGTCTTCGTCGAGAAGCGCGAGCCCGACGGCGGCCCCGCGCCGCACGTCGTCCAGGTAGTCGACGTTCTCGGCGTTGATCGCCACCAGGCCCGATCGCAGATCTTCCAGCTCGGCGAAGTTGCGCGCGTTGATCTCGATCGACGCGACGCCTGGCGGCGCGGGTGCGCCGGCCGGCGTCGGAAGATCCAGGCGGAAGAGGACGTGCGACTGCCGACGCAGCAGTTGCGTGCCGATCCAGTCGAGAAAATCCCTCGCCGTCCGGCTGCGCCATTCCTGTGCCAGGCGTCCGAGCATCGACCGGGTTCGTCAGGACGCCTGGACGCCGCCCCTGCGGATCAGTCGCCGCAGCGTGCGCTTGAGCGCGAGCCGTTCCAGCGTCCGATCGAGGAGCTCGTCCAGGCGCTCCACGCGGCGGTGAAGCCCGAGCATCGTGCGCACGCGCGCTTCATCCGGGAATGCGATCGATTTGGCGCAGAGTCGGCGGGCGGTGGCGAACAGCGCCTTGTGCTCGCCTTCGCCTTCCGTGAAGTCGAAGATGCGCAGCGATTCGTCGTCGAACAGGATCTCGAGCAGCTTGTACTGCAGCACGGTTCCCGGGGAGAGGGCGTTCAACGCGGGGTCGTGCCCCACGTAGTCGTAGCTGGCCACTCCGTTGCGGCAGCTGCAGAAGACGAAGGCGGCCGCCTCGTCGCCGAGGAAAAGAAGGAAGGCGCGCACGCCGCCCTGCGCTGCCGACCGGATCGCTTCGTGGCGAAACTCCTCCGAGGCGGGCAGGCCTGCGTCGAGGAGCCGCGTCTGGTACGTGCGCGCCGACAGTTGCGAGGCGAGCGGAAGGAATTCGGCGATCTCCTCCGGCGTGCGATACACCTTCAGCACCAGCTCGCCGCCCGGGCTCGCTTCCGCGAAGCGCCGCACCTTACGCCGCAGCGTCGATCGCGTCTTCGACGAGAAGGTCTGCAGGTACCCCTCGAAGCCGCCCTCGTGTCGCAGATCGACGAAGTAGTTCGGGAAGGACTTCGGCGTATAGACGATCCAGGGGCCGATCCTGCGCAGCCGGGGCGGCGGCACCGATACCGGGTGCGAAGGCAGGATGTAGCGGCGGCCGCCGGCCGCCTCGTGCGGAAGCGCCTGCAGCGCTTCGTCGTCGACGACGTCGGTGAAGTGGCGTTCGTCCGCCAGCGCATCGAATCGCCAGTACCAGAACGTCCATGTCGCGAGGCGAAAGCCGAGGCTCGTGCGCGTGGGCCGCCATGCGGCCCTGGTGGCATCGGACATGCTCAGGCAGGCAACGCGCGTCGCGCGATCTGCTCGGCGAGGCGTCGCAGCGTGGCTGCCGTGCCGATCTTCGGCAGCTCGCTTCCGGCAAAGGCGGACATCGGTACGTCGTCGTAGTCGGCGACGCGAACCTCGGGATGCGACGCGAGGAATGCGCACAGGCGGTCGAAACGTCGTGCGACGATGGGGTCGATCTTCGTGCTGTCGGGGCGCAGCATCTCGAAGTTGTGCGATAGGAAGTTGATCACGGGCCAGTTGCCGTCGATGCCGCGCAAGACGAGCTCGCGGAGTTCGTGAAAGGAGCAGGAGCCGACCTGTGCCGGGCGCATCCGCCCGAGCCCGTCGCGAAACACCGTGAGCGGAATCGAGCGCACGCCTTCGATCGTCGCCGGGGCGTGCATCTCGGCCGTGGCGCGAAGATCGGGCACCGACAGCGGTTCCGCGGCGTTGATGCTGCTGTCGATCGCGATGCCCGCATCGGCGAGCGCGCGGAAGGTGTCGGCGTTCGCGGCGAAGCTGCCGGCGCGGAAAGACCGGACGCCTTGCACGCCGACGTCGCGCAGAAGTTCGAGTCCGAGCCGGATCAGCGTCAACTGGTCCTCCCGTTCGAGGTAGCGCAGGTGCTGCCGCTTGTCCTCGACGTGGGGAAGGGGGCGCGGCACGATCTCGTCCGCCCATTCGCTGTGAAGGTGCAACTGGATCGAATGCCCACCGGCCGCGATCCGGTCGACGATCTCGCGCAGGTGCTCGAGGCCGAAGCGCGCGGCGAACAGCGGCTCGACGAAGAAGACGCCCTTGAGGCCGTGACGCTCGAGGATCGACAGCGTCAACGGCAGGGCGCCGCCGCTTTCCTTCGACTCGCCGTACACGTATCGGCGAAAGGCGTCCGGAAACTCGTCGTCCAGGCGGCTCCAGCCGTTGCACCAGACCTCGACGTCGAAGCTCAGCACGGTCTGCATGCAGCGCTACTTCGCGAACGGCGCGTGCGCCGCCGATGTCTTCAGCGCTTCGTCGAGCTCTCGACGAAGACCCCGCTGGTATGCGATCTGCAGCACCGACATGTCGTAGGTGGCGTTCGCCTCGACGAGCACCGGGCCCTGCCCGGAGATCGCGATGTCCCAGCCGATGCTTCGGAAGCGCGGCAGGCTCGCCTGCGCCCGTTCGGCGAGCTCGACGAGCGCATCCCAGCAGGGCAGCACCGTGCCTTCGATCGGTTCGCGCGAATCGGGATGAAGGGGAAAGGGCGCCATCACGGGCCAACCCGTCGTCTTGCGCGGGCCCCACGCGCAGCCGAGCCTGCCGCTCGAGCAGTCGACGGCCGCCAGCAGGTTCCCCGACTTGCCCTTCGAGAAGTTGTCGGTCGTGTTGTCGCGAACGGTGGCCTTGAACGCGGCGAACAGGAGTCTCGGCGTGTCGGCGATCATCGCGGTGAGTGCGCGCACGGTGGGCAGGCCATGGGGCGAGACGATGCGCGCAAGGCCCGGGTGAGAGCGGACTCGGGGTTGGACGATCCATCCGCTTGCAGCGCGCGACTCCGAACGCAGGTAGTGGTAGAGCGCGTCGAGCGCACCCCGCATTCCTTCGAACGCGAACTCGCCGGCGATCCGTTGCACCGGGAATGCACCTTCACCGTAGGTTCCGTCGATGCTCTTGACGAAGAGCTCTTCGGGCGCGTCGTTCATCGCGTCCCGCCACTGCTCGAGCGTGCGCGCGACCGGCACCCGCCCGGGGAGCGCGTCCGGCGACGGCCCGACCACACACAGGACCGGGACGGTGGCGAGCTCGTGCGCCAGGCAGTGTTCGTACATCAACGCCTTGTTTTGCGCGATGCGCAGATCCTCGGGTGGGCTCATGCGCGTGAGCCGTTCCTTGAACGCGGGATCGTCGGTGATGTAGTTCGACCACTCCGACTCGGGCACCTTCGAGAGCTGGTACAGCGCGTAGTACAGCGGACCGATGCCGTAGCGCGATTTCGCGCGGAGCAGGGCCTCGATGCGGCCGACGGCCGAGCGATGCGCCCCTTTGCTCGAGCCGTTTCGCAGCTCGGATCCGATGGCCTTCGAGTAGTCGGCAGCAATGCGCCTCGCCTCGTGCAGCGCGAGCCGGATGCGCGGCGTTCGTTTCGGAAGACCCTGTCCGAATCCGGCCGGATCGTCGGCGGGCCGGGATGCCGCCGGTGCGTGTCGCCCGCCTTTCTCCGGTTCGCCTTGCGGCGCGTAGTTCATGGATCTGCCCTTCTCCACGGCGACCCCTCGATGTTACCTTTGCGCGGAAAAGCGGACCCGAGCCGACTGGCATTCGGCTCGGCAGCGAATCGTCGCGCAGCGACGTCGCGCTCGCTGTAAAAAATGTAATGTCGGTAGATCTTACGGTCCGCCCGAAGTCGCCCCTTCGAGCGCCGCGATATCAATGTCTTGCGCAAGTGGCATGAATGTTGCCGCTTTGTCAGGTTGCAGTTCAAACGATATCGGGGAGGGAAGGATGTCGGTGTCGCAATGCCAGAAGCGTAGCGCCCGCTCGCGTCGGTGGGCTCCAGCGATAGCGGTTTCGGCCGTGCTGCTCGTTGCCGGATGCGGCGGAGGCGGGTCGGGCGGCGTCGACGGCATGTCGATCGTCGAGCAGGAGTCGCCCGAGAACTTCGTGTTGCGCAGCGACTCGCCCGAACTGACCACGAAGGGAGCCTTCGAGTCGTTCGACGGCTACCTCTCCGAAAGCGCGCGCGTGCTGCGAAGCGACGGCGGCGATTCGAGCGCGACCTTCCGTATTTCGATTCCCCGCAGCGGCTACTACGAG
>JBIQJM010000159.1:0-5375 GCA_044507525.1 Burkholderiales bacterium | reverse complement strand
TCCGCCGTCCTGACATCGACCGTCTGGGGCGACGGCCTGGTGGACAACCCTCCGCAGCAACCGATCGCCCCCGGCGATGTCGTTCGTTACCTGCCGTTCGCGGCACTGCTGAACTGAGATGCCGATCACGATCCTCTATTTCGCTGCCCTGCGCGAAGCGCTCGGCACCGGGCGCGAAACCGTCGAGCTCCCCGCAGGCGTCGCCAACGCCGGACAACTGCGCGATTGGCTGCGCGAGCGCGGCGCGGCCTGGGACGAGGCGCTCGGCGAGAACCGCTCGATCCGCATCGCGGTCGACCAGGCGATGGCACGGGCGGACACGCCGCTGCGCGCCGGCGTCGAGGTCGCATTCTTCCCGCCGGTCACCGGCGGCTGAGATGCGCACCGCGGGCGCCTGACAGGAGCAAGCCGGGATGCCCGTTCGCGTCCAGACCGGGGATTTCGACGTCGGCGCCGAGATCGACGCGCTGCGCGCCGGCAACCTGGAGGTCGGCGCCGTCGCCACCTTCGTCGGCACGGTACGAAACGTCAACGAGGGCGCCGGCGTCGGCGCGATGACGCTCGAGCACTATCCGGGCATGACCGAACGCGCACTCGAGGACATCTGCGCGCAGGCGCGCAGCCGCTGGAACGTCTTCGATACGCTCGTCGTGCACCGATACGGTCCGCTCGCGCCGGGCGACCGCATCGTGCTGGTCGTCGTCACTTCGGCGCATCGCGGCGAGGCCTTCGATGCCTGCGAGTTCATCATCGACTACCTGAAGACGCAGGCGCCGTTCTGGAAGAAGGAGTCGACGCCCGAGGGCGAGCGCTGGGTCGACGCGCGCGATGCCGACGACCACGCGGCGGCGCGCTGGGATTGACCGCGCCGCACTTCAGCGTTCTCGGCTTCGCCGCCGTCGGCCTGGGCGCCGTGCTCGGCGCGTGGCTGCGCTGGGCGCTCGGCCTGTGGCTGAACACGGCCGATCGCGTGTTGCCGCTCGGCACGCTGCTCGCGAACGTCGCCGGAGGCCTGCTCGTCGGCATTGCCGTCGCCTGGTTCGCACGCCATCCGCAGTTCGCGCCCGAATGGCGATTGTTCGCGATCACCGGTTTCCTCGGCGCGCTCACCACTTTCTCGACCTTCTCGATCGAATCCTTCGGCCTGATCGCGCGCGGAGCATTCGGCTGGGCGTTCGCGCACGGCGCGCTGCACCTGTTCGGCTCGCTCGCGGCCGCAGCGATCGGCTATCGGCTCGCGACCTGACTGCGTCGATGCCCGTCGCCGACTCGCGCAAGGAGTGAACCGGGCGCCGTTCAGCCGCCTGCGGCCGTGCGCGCGCCACCGACTTCGAGCAGGCGCTCGATCACCCCGCGCGCCTCGTCGAGGCTTGCGACGACGCTGTGCGCCAGCCCCGCATACTCCGCCCGCGGCGGCATCATGTCGGGCACGACGATGCACGCGAGCCCGGCGCCGTGCGCCGCGCGCAGGCCCGTATCCGAATCCTCGAGCGCGATGCAGGAACGCGGATCGAGCCCCAGACCGGCAGTCGCCGCCAGGTACACGTCCGGCGCAGGCTTGGTCAGCGGCACCTGGTCGCCGCAGACGATCGTCTCGAATCGCTCGCGCAATCCGGCGAGCGTGAGCTTCTCGAGCGCGAGCTCGCACTTCGTCGACGTCGCCACGGCCTTGGGCACGCCGCGCGCATCGAGCCAGTCGAGCAGTTCGACGACGCCGGGTTTCCTCGCCACGCCCTCGTCGCGCAGCCGCTCGAGGTAGCGAACGCGCCCGCGTTTCGACACTTCGTCGAGCGGAAAGCTGCGGCCGCCCGCATCGAGCAGCTTCTGTCGCGACGCGCGGTGATCGAGTCCGACCATCGCGAGGCAGGTCTCGCGGGAGATCTCCCAGCCCGAGACGCGCGCCGACTCGATCCAGCACTCGACTGCCACGCGCTCGGTGTCGAGCATGAGCCCGTCCATGTCGAGCACGACGGCGCGGAACCCCCTCGTCGTCATCGCTGTCCGTGCGAGGCGTCGCCGAACAGGCCCCGGTGATCGCGCGGCTCGCTGCGCCAGTACTGGGGCGGCGCGTCGACGCTGGCGCCGAGCTCGGCGGCGGCATGCCACGGCCAGCGCGCGTCGTAGAGCATCGCGCGCGCGATCGCCACCAGATCGGCCTTGCCCGAGGCGACGATGTCCTCGGCCTGCCGGGGCTCGGTGATCAGGCCCACCGCCATCACCCGCGTTTCCGGCACTTCCCGCCGGATCGCCTCGGCGAAGGGCACCTGGTAGCCGGGTTCGAGCCGGATCCTCTGCAGCGGCGAGATGCCGCCGCTGGAGACGTCGATCCAGTCGACGCCCAGCTGCGCGCAGGCGCGCGCGAAGACGATCGCATCGGGAAGGTCGAAGCGCTGCGCGGCCGGCAGATCGTCGCGCCAGTCGGTGGCCGAGATGCGCACGCCGAGCGGCTTGCGCGCCGGCCACGCGGCCCGCATCGCGGCGATCACCTCGAGCGGCCAGCGCATCCGGTTCTCGAGCGTGCCGCCGTACTCGTCCTCGCGGCGATTCGCCAACGGCGACAGGAACTGGTGCATCAGGTAGCCGTGCGCCCCGTGCACTTCGATGGCGTCGATCCCGAGGCGGTCGGCGCGGCGCACCGAATCGACGAAGCGCAGCTTCAGCGCCTCGAGCTCGTCGCGCTCGAGCGCGCGCGGCGGCGCTTCCTCGTCCGAAACCGGCACGGCGCTCGGCGCGACGCGCTGCCAGCCGCCGGCATCGACGTCGATCAGCCTGCCGCCCTCCCAGGGCCGCGCGCTCGACGCCTTGCGTCCCGCGTGCGCGAGCTGGATGCCGACCGGCACGCCCGAGACGCTGCGCACCGTCTCCAACGCGCGGGCGAGCGCCTCCTCGGTGGCGTCGTCGTACAGGCCGAGGTCGCCGTGCGTGATGCGTCCGGCGGGCTCGACGGCCGACGCCTCGACCAGCAGCAGTCCGGCGCCGCCGATCGCCAGGTGTCCCAGGTGAACGGTGTGCCAGGGCTGGGCACGGCCCTCGACGGCCGAGTACTGGCACATCGGCGAGACGACGATGCGGTTGGCGAGCGCGAGCGAGCGCAGCGACAGTGAAGTGAACAGCGTGGGCATGGTCGACCGGAGAAGAAGGATCGATCGAATATAGCGATTCGGGCCCGGTACCGCCGGCTGCCCCTTGAAACGGCCCGGGTGCCCCCTCAGATTAGCGTCAGTCTCGCGGCACGCCGCCGCCACTCCGATTCGAGGATTCCATGCGTCTGGACAAGCTCACCACACAGTTCCAGCAGGCGCTCGCCGACGCGCAGAGCCTGGCCATCGCCAACGACAATCAGTACATCGAGCCCGTGCACGTGCTCGCGGCGATCGCCGGCCAGCCCGACGGCTCCGGCCGCACGCTGCTCGAGCGCGCCGGCGTGCGCGCGAGCACGCTGAAGACCGCCGCCGACGCGGCGATCAAGCGATTGCCGCAGGTGTCCGGCACCGGCGGCGAGATCCAGATCGGCCGCGAGCTCGTCAACCTGCTGAACCTCTCCGAGAAGGAGGCGCTCAAGCGCGGCGACCAGTACATCGCGACCGAGATGTTCCTGCTTGCGCTCACCGAGGACAAGGGTGAGGCGGGGCGCCTTGCGAAGGAGGCGGGGTTGAACCGGTCCTCGCTCGAAGCGGCGATCGAGGCCGTGCGCGGCGGCGCCAACGTCGACAACGCCGAGGCCGAAGGCCAGCGCGAGGCGCTGAAGAAGTACACGATCGACCTCACCGAGCGCGCCCGCGAAGGCAAGCTCGACCCGGTGATCGGCCGCGACGAGGAGATTCGCCGCACGATCCAGATCCTGCAGCGACGCACGAAGAACAACCCGGTGCTGATCGGCGAGCCGGGCGTCGGCAAGACGGCGATCGTCGAGGGCCTCGCGCAGCGCATCGTCGACGGCAGCGTGCCCGAGACGCTGAAGGACAAGCGCGTGCTCGTGCTCGACATGGCCGCGCTCATCGCCGGCGCGAAGTACCGCGGCGAGTTCGAGGAGCGACTGAAGGCGGTGCTCAAGGAGCTCGCCGCCGAGGAAGGCCGCACGATCGTCTTCATCGACGAGATGCACACGCTGGTGGGCGCCGGCAAGGCCGAGGGCGCGATGGACGCGGGCAACATGCTCAAGCCGGCGCTGGCGCGCGGCGAGCTGCACTGCATCGGCGCGACCACGCTCGACGAATACCGCAAGTACATCGAGAAGGACGCCGCGCTCGAGCGCCGCTTCCAGAAGGTGCTCGTCGGCGAGCCGACGGTCGAGGACACGATCGCGATCCTGCGCGGACTGCAGGAGCGCTACGAGCTGCACCACGGCGTCGAGATCACCGACCCGGCGATCGTCGCCGCCGCCGAGCTGAGCCATCGCTACATCACCGACCGCTTCCTGCCCGACAAGGCGATCGACCTGATCGACGAGGCGGCCGCGCGCATCAAGATGGAGATCGACAGCAAGCCCGAGGCGATGGACCGCCTCGATCGCCGCATCATCCAGCTGAAGATCGAGCGCGAGGCGGTCAAGAAGGAGACCGACGAGGCGTCGCGCCGGCGGCTCGAGATGATCGAGCAGGAAATCGCGCGGCTCGAGAGGGAGTACGCGGACCTCGACGAGCTGCTGCGCGCGGAGAAGGCCGCCGTGCAGGGCTCGGCGCAGATCAAGGCCGAGATCGACCAGCTGCGCGCGCAGATGGCCGAGCTGCAGCGCAAGGGCCAGTACGACAAGCTCGCCGAGATCCAGTACGGCAAGCTGCCCGAGCTGGAAGGGCGGCTGAAGGCCGCGAGCGAGGCCGAAGCCGCGCGCTCGACCGGGGGCACCGCCGAGCGTCCGAAACTGCTGCGCACGCAGGTGGGCGCCGAGGAGATCGCCGAAGTCGTCTCGCGCGCCACCGGCATTCCGGTGAGCAAGATGATGCAGGGCGAGCGCGAGAAGCTGCTGCGCATGGAGGACTACCTGCACCGCCGTGTCGTCGGCCAGGACGAAGCCGTGCGCCTGGTCTCCGAAGCGATCCGCCGCTCGCGCGCGGGGCTCGCCGATCCGCGTCGTCCCTACGGCTCGTTCCTGTTCCTCGGCCCCACCGGCGTGGGCAAGACCGAGCTGTGCAAGGCGCTCGCCGAGTTCCTGTTCGACAGCGAGGATCACCTGATCCGCATCGACATGAGCGAGTTCATGGAGAAGCACTCGGTCGCGCGGCTGATCGGCGCGCCTCCGGGCTACGTCGGCTACGAGGAGGGCGGCTATCTCACCGAAGCGGTGCGCAGGAAGCCGTACAGCGTGATCCTCTTCGACGAAGTCGAGAAGGCGCACCCCGACGTCTTCGGCGTGCTGCTGCAGGTGCTCGACGACG
>JBIQJM010000158.1:0-5381 GCA_044507525.1 Burkholderiales bacterium | reverse complement strand
TCGTTGTGCGGGATGTCGGGGTTGACCATCTGCAGCAGCGTGAGGATGGTGGCCGACGCGCTCGACGTGAAGGTGCCGTTGACGAAGCCGTTGGTCTGCGGGTCGGTGCGCGAGTAGTCGAAGCGGATGTTCCGGTCCTGCACGTCGATGTCGACGCGGATCGTGAACTTCGACCCTTCGTGCCGGCCGTCGTAGTAGACGCGGCCTTCGCCCGAGTAGCGCCCGTTCGGGATCTTGGCGATCTCGGCTTCCATCATGCGCCGCGTCGCGTCGAACAGCGCCTGCTTGTGCGCCTCGAAGCTGTCGAGCCCGTACTTGCCGAGCAGCTCGAGCACGCGCCGCTCGCCGACCGTGCACGCGCCCATCTCGGCCTTCATGTCGTGCTGGACGATCTCCAGGCGCACGTTGGCGAAGATCAGGTTCCAGACGTCCTTGCGCAGCTTGCCGCGCTCGACGACCTTCACCGGCGGGATGCGCAGCGCCTCCTGCCAGACCTCGACCGCGTTCGGGTTGTAGCCGCCGGCGACGTTGCCGCCGATGTCGGCCTGGTGGCCCTTCACCGCCGTCCAGGCAACGAGCTTGTCCTGGAAGAACACCGGCTTGAAGACGGCGACGTCGTTGTTCTGGTTGCCCAGGCTGAAGACGTCGTTGTGGAAGATGACGTCGCCGGGATGCAGGTCGTCGCCGAAGTACTCCTTGATGTACTTGCACACGGGCGCCAGCGAGAACGCCAGGATCGGCAGGTTCTCGGTCTGCTCGAGCATCCGGCCTTCGCCGTCGTACAGCCCGGTGACGTAGTCCTTCGCCTCGCACAGGATCGGCGAGCGCGTCGTCTGCTCCATCGAGATGCTCATCTCGTCGGTGATCGACTTGAAGGTGCGCGCGTACACCGACAGCAGGATCGGGTCGACGGTCGTCGTTTCGGATCGGGGGGCGTTCATGCGGTTGCTCCTGCCGGTTCGTGGGCTTGCGTTTCGCCGAGCGCGGCGCGCACGAGGTCTTCGCGGCCCTTGCGGAACAGCACGAAGGAGCCGAGCGCGTCGACCACGCAGTCGAAGGTGGCGTCGACGAAGATCGCCGTCGTCACCTGCTCGATCATCGCCGGTCCGTCGATCCGGTTGCCGTGCCGCATCGCGTGCCCGTCGTAGATCGGCACGTCGGCGAAGGCCTTGCGCTCGGGCACGTAGACCGGGCGGCTGCCCTTGAGCGCGTGCGCGCTGTCGGCTCCCTGGAAGGCGTCGCGGCGGTAGCCCGGCTTGTCGGTGCTGCCGATCGACTGCACGCGCACGTTGATGATCTCGATCGGCGTCGCCTCCTGCTCGAGCGAGTAGCCGTAGAGGCGCTCGTGCTCGGCGTGGAACAGCCGGGAGATCCCGGCGACGTCGCGCGCCGCGACGAGCGCGCGCGGAACGACGAAGGACACCTCGTGGTACTGGCGGATGTAGCGGCAGTCGAGCTTGAGCTCGGTGCGCCGCTGCGCGGCCGGAACGCGCTCCTCGTCGAGCTGCGCCTCGCCGTCGCGCGCCATCTCCTCGACGGTGGCTTCCAGCCGCTCCCAGTCGGTGGCGTCGAGCCGGGCGACGAAGGTGCGCACGAAGTCGTGCTTGAGCTCGCTCATCAGCATGCCGAAGGCGCACAGCACCGACGACTCGCGCGGAACGATCTGCAGCGGGATCTCGAGCTCGTCGCAGATCGCGCACGCGTGGATCGGGCCCGCGCCGCCGGCCGGGACGATCGGGAACTCGCGCGGGTCGAAGCCGCGCTTGATCGTCACCTCGCGCACGCCCTGCGCCATGTTGTTGCACGCGACGCGGTACATGCCGGCCGCCGCTTCCTCGATCGACAGCCCCATCGGGCGTGCGATGTGCGTCTCGATGGCCTTGCGCGCGGCTTCGACGTCGAGCGACATCTTGCCGCCGGCGAAGAAGGCCGGATCGAGATAGCCGAGCACGACGTTCGCGTCGGTGGTGGTCGGCAGCTCGCCGCCCTTGCCGTAGCACGCCGGGCCGGGGTCGGCGCCGGCGCTCGCCGGACCGACGCGCAGCAGCCCGCCTTCGTCGAGCCAGCCGATCGAGCCGCCGCCGGCGCCGATCGTGTGGATGTCGAGCATCGGCAGCGCGAGCTTGTGGCGGGCGATCTCGCCGTCGTTCTTGATCATCGGCGTGTCGACCGAGACCGAGGCCTCGAAGCTGGTGCCGCCCATGTCGGTGGTGATGCACTTGTTCTGGCCGTGCGCGCGCACGTAGAACAGCCCGGCGCCGGGACCGCCGGCGGGGCCGGACAGCAGCGTGAGCGCCGCCTTCTCGCGCGCGAGCTGCGGCGAGATCACGCCGCCGTTGGACTGCATGATCAGCAGCAGCCCGTGGAAGCCCGCGCCTTTCAGCCGGGCGACGAGCTGGTCGAGATAGCGGTTCAGCTTCGGCCCGACGTAGGAGTTCAGCGCCGTCGTGCTCACGCGCTCGTAGAAGCGGATCGACGGCAGCAGGTCGGTGGAGACCGTCAGGTAGGCGCCGGGCATCTCGCTGCGAACGAGTTCGGCCGCGGCCCGCTCGTGCTCGGGGTTCGCGAACGAGTTCATGAAGCAGATCGAGACCGCCTCGACGCCCTCGGCGCGGAACTGCTCGATCGCGCGCCGCACGGCGTCGACGTCGAGCGGCACCGTCTCGGCGCCGTTGCGATCGATGCGTCCCGGGATGCCGGCGCGCAGGTAGCGCGGCACCAGCGGCTTCACGTTCGTGTAGCGGTTGTTGTACTGCTCCTCGCGGATGCCGCGGCGCATCTCGAGCGCGTCGCGCACGCCCTCGGTGGTGAGCAGCGCGCTCTTGGCGCCGGTGTGCGTGAGCGTCGCGTTGGTCGTCACCGTCGTGCCGTGCACGATCGTGTCGATCGTCGGCGCGAAGGCCTCGAGCGTCATCGGCGGATCCATGCTCGCTGCGATGTCGGTGAGGCCCTGGACGACGGCGATCGACGGGTCGCTGGGCGTCGACAGCGTCTTGAAGATCGCCGGGTCGGCGCCGGGGCGGGTGACGACGAAATCGGTGAAGGTTCCACCGACGTCGATTCCGATCTTGAGCGTCATGCTCGAACTCCTGAATGGCTCAGCCCGGTCTGCGGCTGGGCGGTTTTCGCCTGCGAGGTGCCGGCTTCGCCCGCTTGCGCGGCGTTCTTCTGTGCTTCGCCGGCGGTCGCGGCGAAGCGGCGGACCTCTTCCTTGCGCACCTTGCCGAGCGCGGTCTTCGGCAGCGCATCGACGAAGACGACGTCCTTCGGATGCTTGAAGCGTGCGATGCGTCCCTCGAGCAGCCCGAGCACGCCGGCGGCGTCGAGCGTGCTTCCCGGGCGGCGCACGATCACGGCGACGACGATCTCGCCCCAGTGCGGGTCGTTGCGCCCGACGACCGAGGCCTCCTCGATCTCGGGCGACTCGATCAGCACGTTCTCGATCTCGGCCGGGTAGATGTTCTCGCTGCCCGAGATGATCATGTCCTTCTTGCGGCCGTCGACCCAGAGGAAGCCGTCGGCGTCGAGGTGGCCGACGTCGCCGGTGTGGAACCAGCCGTCGACGAGCGCCGCGTCGGTGGCGCTGCGATCGTTCCAGTAGCCGCGCATCACGTTCGGCCCGCGCACGAGGATCTCGCCGCTCGCCCCGGGCGCGACGTCGTGCGAGCAGTCGTCGACGATGCGCAGCTCGCAACCCTGCGCGGCGCGTCCGGCGCTGCCGACGCGCATGGTGTCCTCGCGGCGCTGGTAGGCGGCGATCGGGCAGGTCTCGGTGGCGCCGTAGACCTGCGCCATCGGAATGCCGCGTGCGTGCACGTCGCGGATCAGCTTCTCGGGCACGATCGTCGAACCCGTCGTGATCATGCGCAGGCTCGACAGATCGGCGCTCGCCCAGCGCGGGTGCGCCATCATCGGGTCGAGCTGCGCGGGAACGAGCACGGTGAGCGTGATGCGTTCGCGCTCGATCGCGTCGAAGGTCGGCTCGACGTCGAAGCGCGGGTGCAGCACGACGGTGGCGCCGACGTACAGCGCCGGCGTCGTCTGGTTATTCAGCCCGCCGACGTGGAAGAGCGGCAGCGTGGTGAGGATGCGGTCGTCCGCCGTCATGTCGTGCATCGCCACGCTGTTCGCCGCGTTGGTGGCGAGCGCGCGCTGCGTCAGCAGCACGCCTTTCGGCTTGCCGGTGGATCCGGAGGTGTAGCAGACGAGCAGCGGCTCGTCGGAGAAGTCGGCGGCCGGCGGAAGACCGGCTTCGTCGGCGCCGTCGAGGAAGTCGGTCCAGTTCGTCCAGCCCGCAGGCGCGTCGGAGAACGCGACCAGGCGCACGCCCCGCAGGGCGTCGCGGTAGGCGTCGGTCTGGCCGACGAAGGCCGCTTCGACGACGAGCACGCCGGGCGGACAGTCGGCGAGCATCTGCCGGTGCTCGGGCGCGGCCAGCCGCCAGTTCAGCGGCATGAACATCGCTCCGAGGCGCGCGGCGGCGAAGAGCAGCGCGAGCATCTCGGGGCTGTTGTAGCCGAGCCAGGCGACGCAGCCGCCGCGGCCGACGCCCTGGCGGGAAAGCGCGCCCGCGAGCCGGCGGATCAGCCGGGCGAACTGCGCATAGCTCAGGTCACGGCCCGGGAAGCGGAGGGCGATCCGCTCCGGGCTGCGCTTCGCATGCTCTTCGATCCATTCGTCGAGGCTCATCTCCGTTTCCTCGTCGCAATCCCTCGGTCGCTCTTCTTGTTCTGCTCGTTCTGCTTTTTCTGCTTCCTCGCGCGCCTCGTGCGCGGGCTCAGGCGTCGGCCACCTCGATGACGACCGCCATCGCCGTGTCGCCGGCCGCACAGCCGGTGAAGAGGCCGAGGCCGCCGCCGCGCAGCACGAGTTCCTCGATCAGCTCGATGACCGCGCGCGTGCCCATCGGTGCCTGCGGATGCCCCCAGACCAGCGAGCAGCCGTAGTTGTTCATCTTCGAGACGTCGGCGCCGGTGGCGCGGGCGAAGAAGAGGTCGTTGACCGCGAAGGGGTTGTGCGTCTTGATCGCGGCCATCTGGCCGATGTCGGCGCCGGCCTGCGCGAGCGCGCGCACCGCCGCCGGCGCGGTCGCCTCGGGCATGTGCGCGAGCTCGGTGCGCGCCAGGCCGAAGCCGCGCAGCCGCACGGCGATCTTGGGGTTCTTCGACAGCTCGCGTGCGCGCTCGGGCGTCGTCACGACGATTGCCGCGTTGCCGTCGGCCGGGTGCGTCTGTCCGCCGAAGGTGACGCTGCCGCCGTCCATCACGGGCTTGAGCCGGGCGAGCCCTTCCGCGGTCGACTGCGAGACGCCTTCGTCGCCGGCGAGCGTCGCGACCGTCTTGCGGAAGTTCGGCGCCGGCACCTCGAAGGGCAGCGTCATG
>JBIQJM010000025.1:0-36556 GCA_044507525.1 Burkholderiales bacterium | reverse complement strand
GCGGATCGACGCGCTCCTTCAGGCGGCGCAGAAACTCCTTCCAGCTCGAGGCCGATTCGCGGTGGGCCAGCTCCACCCCGAGCACCTGCCGGCGCCCCTCCCAGTTGATACCGATGGCGATCAGCACGGCTTGCGAGCGGATGACGCCGTCGATGCGCACCTTCTCGTAGCGGGCATCGAGTACCAGGTACGGGTACGGCTCCTCCAGCGTGCGACTGGCAAAGCGCTCGAGTGCCTCGTCCAGCCCCTTGTTGATCTGGCTGATCGTGCTCGCCGAGAACGCGTGCCCACACAGCTCCTCGGTAATCGCCTTGACCTTGCGGGTCGAGACCCCTTGCACGTACATCTCCGCCAGAGCCGAGACCAGCGCCTTCTCCGAGCGCTGGTAGCGCTCGAACAGCTCGGTGGAGAAGCGCCCGTCGCGGTCTCTGGGCACGCGCAGCTCCAGCTTGCCGATGCGGGTGATGAGGCTTCTGCTGTAGTAGCCCGCCCGGTAGCCGGAGCGATCCGGGCGGCGCTCGCCAGACCCGGCGCCGAGGACCTCCGTCATCTCGGCTTCCAGTACCTCCTGGATCGACTCGCGCAGCAGCTGCTTGAAGACGTCTCGGTCCTGCCCGAGCAGGGCTTCGATCGAAACGACGGACGGTTTACCCTTCTGTGTGGCGGTCATGGCAGCTCGCCCCCGTCAGGGGGAGGTTGTTCTCGACAATCAACCTCTTGCCATGACTGCCACCCGCCTTCAAGCGGTTCTGCACATAACTCCGGACACTACCAACGCGGCAAGCGCTGGCGGGGTCGCGCGGTGGCCCGGCCGGCACGCCGCGGCCTTTGCGCACTCGGAGCGGCCCGGCCCTCTCGGAGCGCTCAACCACGACACTACGCGAGCCAGCCGTCTGCTCCGCGTGCAGGCGCAAGCGATGGCGGCCGTGAAGTGCCGAAAAGCGGGACTGACCGACGGCAGGAGTTCGAGCGTGCGTCGGATCTGCCGAAAAGCGGTACGAACCGCTCACGCAAACCGCCGTCAGCGGTCGAACTGCCGGTAATCGGGACAAATCATCAACGTTCCCGCTGCGTCGGCGATTCGGCCTGCACACCGCAGGTTCCGGGACCGCCATGCTCGCGGAGCGCAGCTTCACGGCCCGACTCGATCGAAGCGCTCTCGCGTATTCGAACGCGGAACCGCAGGAGGTCGGCGCGACCTAGGCGGGCGCAACCGTGCACGCAGTGGCCGCGTGCCCCGCCGGCGGCGCTCCTCGGCTCGCCCCGCGCGCGCTACCGCCTCGGCGCGCGCGCTACCCGTCTCGGCGCGCCCCGCACACGCTACCAGCCGTTGCGCAGCTCCCGCAGCTTCACGAACACGGTCTGCGCGTCCGGATGCTCGGGCAGCTCGGGGAAGCGCTCGCGCAGCTGCGCGACGACGCTCGGGCTGTCCAGCCGCAGGAAGGTGTTGATGCGCTTCTCCTGCGCGAGCGTGGTCACGACCGATCGCGCCGGATCGTGTCCGGCGACCCGCGGCAGCAGCGCGTGCGCGTCCTCGTTGTCGGGCTCCTGCGCCAGCGTGAACTTCAGGTTGTTCTCGATGTAGTCGTGTCCCGGGTAGATCCGGGTCGCCGCCGGCAGCTTCGCGAGCTGCTCGACGAAGGTCGTGTACAGCTCGACCGGGTCGCCGCCGTTGTGGCAGTTGCCCGCGCCGGCATTGAACAGCGTGTCGCCGGAGAACAGCGCCGGCTCGTCGGTATGCGACTTCAGGCAGATGTGGCACATCGTGTGGCCCGGCGTGTCCATGCATTCGAGCTCGACGGTCTTTCCGACGCGGATCACGTCGCCGGCCTTCACGCCGCGGTCGACGCCGCCGATGCGCGTGCCCGCCTTGTGGTGCGCGATGACCTTCGCACCGGTGGCGGCGACCACCGCATCGTTGCCGCCGGTGTGGTCGAAGTGCTCGTGCGTGTTGAGGATCTGCGTGATCTGCCAGCCGCGCTCCTTCGCCGTCGCGAGGCACTTCGCGTGGTCGAGCGGATCGATGGCCAGCGCCTCTCCCGTCTCGGGACACGCGACCAGGTAGTTGAAGTTGCGGTAGGCGTTTGCCGTCCAGATGCGCTCGACGATCATCGCGCGTCTCTCCTTTTCCTGCCGGGTTGCCGTCCGGTGCGATGCGCGTGGCGCTTTGCGCCAACGGTGCTCATCGCCGCCGGTCGGGTGGAAAGGGCCGCCAGGGCCGACCGCGGGTGGGAATGCGGCGGCGAGCCTGCGTAATTCCGACGAATAGTGCGTACACGTACGCTTTACGCTGCCTTCATGGCCCGTGGAGCGGATTCGCCAAGCGATCGTCGGGGCCAATGCACCGAGTCTGCCATGAATCCGATCGGAGAAATGATGAACAACCTGAAGATATCCACGCGACTCCTCGTCGTCATCGGGCTGCTGTCGCTGCTGTTGATGGCGATCGGCGGCCTGGGCCTGTACGGGATCGTGAAGACGAACGCCAGTGTCGAGACCGTCTATCGCAGCAACACCGTCCCGATGGGACAGATCGCCGAAATCCAGGCGCGGCTGCTGCGCAACCGGCTCGCGATCGCGGTGGCGCTGGTCACGCCCGACGCCGAGACCATCCAGCGCAGCACCGCGGAGGTCGAGGACAACATCGCCGCGATCACGCGCGTCTGGGACGAGTACTCCGCCGGCGTCGTCGAGCCGAAGGAGAAGGAGATCGCGTCGGCCTTCGCCGCGAATCGCGGTCGCTTCGTGCAGGAAGGGCTGCGTCCCGCGGTCGCCGCGCTGCGCGCGGGCGACGTCGACGCGGCCAACCGGGTCGTCGTCGAACGGATCCGGCCGCTCTACCAGCCGGTCGGCGAAGGCATCCAGGCGCTGAAGCAGTACCAGCTCGACGCCGCGCAGGCGGAGTTCGGCGAGGCGGTCCAGCGCTACGGGCAGATCCGCGCGATCTCGGTGGCGTCGATCGTCTGCGGCGTGCTCTTCGCCGCCCTGTTCGGCTTCTTCCTCGTTCGCGGCATCTCGCGTTCGCTCGGCGACGCCGTGCGCGCGTCGAATGCGGTCGCCAACGGCGACCTGACGGTGCGCATCGACGTGCGCGGCCGCGACGAGATCACGGAACTGCTGCAGGCGCTGCAGACGATGAAGGAGAGCCTGGCGCGCGTGGTGGGCGACGTGCGCGCCAACGCCGAGGGGGTAGCGCTCGCGAGCACGCAGATCGCGCAGGGCAACCTCGACCTGTCGAGTCGCACCGAGGAGCAGGCTTCGGCGCTCGAGGAAACCGCCGCTTCGATGGAGGAGCTCAGCTCGACGGTGAAGCAGAACGCCGACAACGCGCGCCTGGCCGACCAGCTCTCCAAGGGCGCGAGCACCGTCGCCGAGCAGGGCGGCGACGTCGTCGGCGAGGTCGTCGAGACGATGAAGGGCATCAACGACAGCTCGCGCAGGATCGCCGACATCATCGGCGTCATCGACGGCATCGCGTTCCAGACGAACATCCTCGCGTTGAACGCCGCGGTCGAGGCGGCGCGCGCCGGCGAGCAGGGGCGCGGCTTCGCCGTCGTCGCGAGCGAGGTGCGCGGTCTCGCGCAGCGCAGCGCCGACGCGGCGAAGGAGATCAAGGAGCTGATCACCGCGAGCGTCGACCAGGTGAGCCACGGCGCCGAGCTGGCCGACAAGGCCGGCGCGACGATGGCCGAGGTCGTGCAATCGGTCGTTCGCGTCAGCGACATCATGGGCGAGATCAACTCCGCCAGCACCGAGCAGAGCGCAGGCGTCACGCAGGTCTGCGACGCCGTCACGCAGATGGACCACAACACGCAGCAGAACGCGGCGCTCGTCGAGCAGAGCGCTGCGGCCGCCGAGAGCCTGAAGGAGCAGGCGCAGCGGCTCGTCGAGGCGGTGGCGGTGTTCCGCCTCGATCGCGACGCGAGCGCTTCGTCGCGGGCATCGCAGGCGACGCGCACGGCGGCGACGCCGGCGTTCGCCGACGGGCAGGTGCTGCAGAAGACCGCGGCCGCGACGGCGTCGTCGACGATCGACAAGATCCGCAGGCGTGCCGCCCAGCCCCCGCCCACGCAGCGGCCTGTCGCGTCGGTGACCAACGCCGCCGGCTCCGCGGCGCAGGATCTGCCGGACGACGACTGGAAGTCGTTCTGAAGCCCGCGCGGCGACCGCAATGCGTGCGCAACTCGTCGCGGTCGTCGCGGCGCTGGTGCTGCTCACGACGACCGACCTGTCGGCCTTCGTTCCCGCGGGGCAGAGCGTCCTCGCCCCGGCCGCCGTCCTCGCCGCGCTGGCGATGCTCGCCTTCTATGCCGCGGCGAGCCGGCGGCGCGCCGCCCGCGCGAAGGGCGACGATCCGCAGCGGCTCCTCGTGGCGCAGGGCGCACGCACGCACCAGCGCGTGCGCGTCGCGATCCACGCAGTGCTGCTCGCCGTCGGTGCACAGGCCGCGTTGCACGCGTGGTTCGCCGAGAGCGCCGAACGCGCGCGCGCCGAGGACGCGCGCATCGCCGACCTCGTCGCGAAGCAGCGCATGGTCAGCCAGCGGATCGGACGGCTCGCCTCGATGCCGCTGGCGCGCGAAGCCGATCTCGAGTCCGGCCTGAGCGAGCTCGACGAGGTGCTCGATCGTGCCGAGCTCGACGCGCAACGGCTGGAGTCGGCGCTGCACGAGAAGGGCACGCTGCTGCAGCCCGACACGCCGCAGCTGAACGCCGCCTGGGCGACCTGGAAGCGGGCGCACCGCAACCTGCTCGATTCCGCACGGGCGCTCGTTCGCCACGGGCCGCGTGTCGATCCGCAGCTGCGCGCGAGCTTCGTCGCCTCGGTGCAGGCGCAGTCCGATCCCGCGCTCGATGCCGCGCAGTGGCTCGTCGAATCGCTGTCGACGCTGCTGCGCGAGCGCGAGCTCGCCGCCGTCAGCCAGGCGCGCATCCAGTCGCTGCTCACCTTCGCCGTGCTGCTGGCGCTGGCCGTCCTGGTCGCCGAGCCCGCCGCACGTCGCGTGAAGCGCCAGCACGCGTTCCTGGTCGAACGCATGGCGGAGCTGCAGCGGGCGCAGGCCGACCTGCGCATCGCGGCGATCGCCTTCGATTCGCTCGAGGCGATCGCGATCACCGACGCCAGGCAGTCGATCCTGCGCGTGAACCGCGCGTTCACGCGCATCACCGGCTACGCGCCGCACGAGGCGATCGGCAGGACGCCGGGGCGGCTGCTCGGATCGGGTCGCCAGGATCGTTCGTTCTACGAAGCGATGCACGCGACGCTCGAGCGCGAGCGTCACTGGCAGGGCGAGCTGTGGAACCGGCGCAAGAACGGCGAGCTCTATCCGCAGTGGCTGAGCATCACCGCGGTCACCGACGACGAAGGGAAAGTCGAGAACTACGTCGCCGTCTTCGCCGACATCACGCAGAAGCGCAAGGCCGACGAAACGATCCATCGTCTGGCGTACTACGACCCGCTCACCGAACTGCCGAACCGCCGGCTGCTGCGCGAGCGGCTGGTGCAGGCGATGGAGTCGAGCGCGTGCTCGCAGCGCCATGCCGCCGTGCTCTTCATCGATCTCGACCGCTTCAAGCAGCTCAACGACACGCGCGGCCACGAGGTCGGCGACCTGCTGCTCGTCGAGGTCGCCCGCCGCCTCACCGCCGGAGTGCGCAGCGGCGACACCGTCGCGCGACAGGGCGGCGACGAGTTCGTGGTCGTCGTCGGCGATCTCGCCGTGGAGGCCGAGCAGGCGAAGGGGCAGGTCGAGGCGATCGCGGCGTCGCTGCGCGCGTCGTTGAACCGTCCGTACCGGCTCGCGGGGCACGAGCACTACAGTACGCCCAGCATGGGCATCCACGTGTTCGCCGGCCACGAGCAGACGGTCGACGAGCTGCTCGAGCGCGCCGACGTGGCGATGTACCAGGCCAAGCGTTCGGGCCGCAACCGGATCGGTTTCTTCGATGCCCGCACGCACGCGGTGATGACCGAGCGCGCCGAGCTGGAAGCCGACCTGCGTTGCGCGCTTGCGCGCAACCAGCTGCGCCTTCACTTCCAGCCGCAGGTCGACGAGCACGGCGAGACGGTCGGCGCCGAGGTGCTGCTGCGCTGGCTGCATCCGCTGCGCGGGTCGATCCAGCCGGGTACGTTCATCCCGCTCGCCGAGGAGAGCGAGCTCATCGTCGAGATCGGCGACTGGGTGCTGCGACGCGCCTGCGCGCAGCTCGCCGCGTGGGCCGGGACCGAACGCCTGGGCTCGCTGCAACTGGCGGTCAACGTCAGTCCGAAGCAGTTCCGCCAGGCCGATTTCGTCGACCGGGTTCGCGCCGCCGTGCGCGCCTACGGGATCGAGGCCGGCCGGCTGAAGCTCGAGCTCACCGAGAGCCTGGTGGTGCTCGACATCGACGAGACGGTGGCGAAGATGCACGAGATCCGCGCGCTCGGCGTCGGTTTCTCGATGGACGACTTCGGCACCGGGCACTCGTCGCTGACCTACCTGGCGCGCTTGCCGCTCGATCAGCTGAAGATCGACCAGTCCTTCGTGCGCAACCTCGCGACCAACGCCAACGACGCGGTCGTCGTGCAGACGATCATCGGCATGGCCGCGAGCCTGTCGATCGAGGTGATCGCAGAGGGCGTCGAGACCGCGGGGCAGCGCGCGTTCCTCGAGGCGAACGGCTGCCGTCGCTTCCAGGGCCACCTGTACGGCAGGCCGGTGCCGGTCGGGGAGTTCGAGCGGCGGATGCGCCCGGCGCTCAGCGCGGCGCTCGCGTGAGGGCGAGCGCGGCGTCGATCGTGCGCCGCAGCTCGGGCAGCGACAGGGGCTTCTCGACGAAGCGGAAGAAGCCGCAGCCCTCGATCCGCTGCCGGTTGCGCTCGGAGACGTCGGCGGTGAGCGCGATCACCGGAATGTCGCGCGTGCGCGGATCGAAGCGCAGCGTGCGCACCGCGGAGAAGGCGTCGACGCCGGCCGAGTCGACGTCGAGCAGCACGGCGTCGGGCTGCTTCGTGCGCGCGAGTTCGATGCCGAGAAGCGCCGACGGCGAGAGCAGCATGCGCACGCGCGCGTCGTCGCGGAACGCCGGCAGCAGCGACAGGCCCGTGCAATCGTCGTCGACGTGCAGCACGGTGCGCCGCTGCGACGCCGCGGGCGAAGCGGCGGCCGCGCCCGCGCCGGCCGCGTCGGGTGCCGCCGCACCGGTTTCGATCGGCGCCGAAGGCAGCCGCAGCACGAGCGTGTCGCCGCGTGTCGCGGCGTGCTCGCCGTCGCGCTCGCCGGGTGTTTGCGGCGAGACTTCGATCGAGCCGTCCATCCGGGGCAGCAGCAGGCGCGCGAGGCTCAGGCCGGCGTCGTGGACGCCGGGGTTCAGGCCTTCGCGCGTGATCCGGATCTCGATCGGTCCGCTCGACGATGCGTTCGCGTCGTCCCGGGTCGACGCAGGCGCACCGATCGCCAGCGAGGCGCGCGACGCGCCCTCGAGCAGCGCGCGCAGTGCCTGCACGAGGCGCATCGGGTCGCAGCGCAGCCCCGGAAGCGTTCCCGGCTCGATCGACACCTGCAGCTTCGCGCCGGGATCGCCGGGCGCGCCGCTCGCCAGATCGGCGAGCACGCGGTCGAGTGCGACCGTCTCGATGCGGAACGACAGGCGGCCGGCTTCCGCACGCACGAGATCGAGCGCATCGCCCGCGACGTCGAGCATGCGCCGGCCGGCGTCGAGCACGTGATGCAGGTACTGGAGCGCCGTGCCGTGCAACGAGCCGTGCGCCGCGAGCATCTGCGCGAAGGCGAGCACGGATTGCGAAGGGCCGCGCAGTGTCTCGGCCATGCGGGCGATGCGCCGGATGCCCGTTTCCTGCGCTTCTTCGAGCGCGGCGCGCGCGTCGGACAGCGCGCGCTCGTGCGCGAGCTCGTCGTCGGCGTCGCGGAACTGGTGCACGAAATGCTGGACGTCGCCGCGCGCATCGTGCGAGACGGCGATCTCGCCGCGCGCGACGAAGCGGGTTCCGTCCAGGCGCCGCATCGGCAGGTCGCCGCGATGATGGAATTCCGGATCACGTCGCTGGAACGCGCGCAGCAGCGTCTCCCGTGCCGGAGCCTCGCAGGACGCGAGCAGATCGCCCTCCGGGCGCCGGTCGGGCTCGTAGCCGAGCATGCGGCGCCACGCGCGGTTCGTGTAGACGAGCTCGCCGTGGCTGTCGGCGATCGCGACCGCGTTCTCGCCGATCGCGAGCATCCGGCGCAGCAGCCGCGCGCAATCCTCGCTGCGCATCGCTTCGGTCACGTCCTGCACGGTGCCTTCGAGCGCGACGAGCGCACCGATCTCGTCGCTCTTCGGCCGCGCGCGCAGCCGCACCCAGCGGCGCTCGCCGTCCGGCAGCGCGATGCGGTGCAGGCAGTCGCTTTCGCGGCCGTTGCGCGCCGCCTCGATCGCTGCTTCGAGCAGCCCGGTGTCGCGCGGATCCGCGGCGCGCACGAAGGCTTCGCGGCCTGGACGAAAGCTCGACGGATCGCGGCGGTAGATCCGATACAGCGCCGCCGACCACCACGCTTCGCCGTTCGCATCGTCGATCCGCCAGTCGCCCAGCCCCGCGAGCGCCTGCGTGCGCGCGACGCGTTCGCGCTCGTGCTGCAGCTCGGCGGCGAGCCGCCTGCGCTCGGTGACGTCGTGCACCACGCCGAGCATGCGCGCCGGCCGTCCGCGCTCGTCCCGCAGCACGTGGCCGTGTTCGTGCACCCAGCGCACCGTGCCGTCGGGCCATACGCATCGATGCTCGAGGTCGTAGGGCTTGTCGAGTTCCAGGCATCCCTCGACGGCCCGGACGACGCAATCACGGTCGTGCGGGTGCACCGCCGCCAGGAATTCCTCGTAGGTGGTTTCGGTCCTGCCGGGGGCCAGCCCGAACAGCGTGCCGATGTGCGGCGACCAGCGCAGCGCGTGCGTCGAGACGTCGAGCTCCCAGGTGCCGAATCCGGCCAGGGACTCGCTGCGGCGCAGCCGCTCGTCGCGATCGCGAAGCGCCTCGCGCGTCGCTTCCAGTTCGCTGACGTCGCCGATCACGCCGACGACGTGGGTGACGACGCCGGCGTGCAGCACCGGCGACAGCCGCAGGTCGAGCACCCGCATCGCTGCGCCGGCGCATGCGGCGCGCAGCAGCAGCGAACCGCCCTCGGTCGAGCGCAGCAGCGATTCGAGCGCGTCGAAGGTTACCGCCGGCTGCCCGCGCGCGAGCAGCTCGCGCAGCGATGCATCGTGCAGCTCGTTCGCGTCGCGCTCGAACAGGCGCGCGAACGACGGACTCGCGTACGAGATCGGCAGCTCGGGCCGCAGCGCATCGGCAACCACGACGCCGCTGCTGCAGGCGAGGACGGCGTGCTCGAGCAGCGCGAGCCGCTCGTCGGCGTGCCTGGCTGCGGTGATCTCGGTGCGCACCGAGACGTACTGCTCGGGTTCGCCGGTCGGGCCGGGCACCGGGACGATCGTCGACCGCACCCAGTAGTACGAGCCGTCCTTGCGTCGGTTGCAGATCTCGCCGGTCCAGATGCCGCCGGCGGCGATCGTGCTCCACAGCTCCCGATAGAAGGCGGCCGGGTGCCGCCCCGACTTGAGGATCGAGTGACTCGCGCCCAGCAGCTCCTCGCGGGCGTATCCGCTGATCCGGCAGAAGGCCTCGTTGGCTTCGACGATGGTCCCGCGCCGGTCGGTGACGCTGACGATCGCGTGGTCGTCGAGCGTCATGTTCGCCCGGTACAGCCGCGTCAGGGCGCGCGCCAGCCATCCGGCGAGACGCTGTTCGTCCGAGCTTTCCCCGTCGCGGGGCTGCACGGTCGCCGCCGGATCGGGCGCTTCCCAGGCGCCGGGCCGCCAGCCGGGCTCGCGGGCGGCCGCCCGGAACATCGATCGATCGCGCATCGAGAGCAGCAGCTCGACGAAGGGACCGCGGTCGACGACCACCGCCGGATCGAAGGGATCGTCGGCGTCGAGCGTCGAGAGGAGCGCGGCGATCGCTTCGTCGTCCTCCTGCGCCCGCTCGCCGCTCCACGCCAGCAGCAAGGCGCGCAATGCCGCCTCGACGGCGCGGCCTCGCGCCGGCGTCCAGTCGCCTGCCGCGAACAGGCGAACGACGGCAGCCGTAACCCGGTGCAGCCTTTCGAATCTGTCGATTACGGTGCGCGCGTTGGGCATCGTTTCCGGAGATCACCGCCCGGAACCGAAGGCACGGACAGCGCGCACCTTACGCCATTGCGTACATGAACGCAAAAGCTGACGCGGTGCTCGATGTGCCTGAGCCCATACGGTGTCAGAATTGCACCACAAGAGCACAACAAGGGAAATCGCGATGGACGGACAGGCTCAACGCTCACCGCGCACCCGTCGAACGCGCTCCGAGCAGCGCGCGCTCCACGAGCAGGCCGTGCAGGCGTCATTGCGGATGTTCGAGGACGGCGGCTACGAAGCGCTTTCGATGCGCAAGCTTGCCAGCGAAGTCGGCGTGCCGCCGATGTCGCTGTACCGTTATTTCCCGACGAAGGCGCACCTGATCCGCCACATCTGGGCCGACCTGCTCCTTCGGGCGCACAGCCATGCGCTGTCGGTGCAGCAGTCCGCGCCGACCGCCCGCGGGCGGCTGGCGGCCTATCTCGACGCGTGGCTGCAATACTGGCTCGACAACCGCCGGCACTATTGGGTGGTGTTCGCGATCCGCGACTCCGGTCGCGACTGGGTCGACACCTCGAACGGCGACGTGCCCTGCCCGGATCCGTGGCGTTTCCTCGCCATGCTCGGCGAGCTCGCCGAGCACTGCGCTGCCGAGGCCGGTGGCGCGCAGAAAGGTTCGCGGGTCGCCGAGGCCTTGTTCTGCAAGGCGCTCGGCTTTCTCACCGGCGTGATCGGCATGGCCTCGCTCGCCAATGCCGACGTCGAGGAACTGAAGCGCCTGCTGGTCGCCGAGATGGTCGAGCAGGTCGCTTCCGCGGGCGGCCCGCTCGCGCTTCCCGCCGAAAACGAACGGGCGTCGGCCTGACTCGGGAGTGCCGAACCCGGCGCGCGATCGGCCCGGCGAGGCACCCGAGCTCGAGGTCCTGATCGAGATCCCGCGCGGCAGTTTCCTGAAGCGGGGGTCGACCGGCACGGTCGACTTCGTCTCGCCTTTGCCCTGCCCGTTCAACTACGGCGCGGTCCCCGGCTACCTCGGGCTCGAAGGCGACCTGCTCGATGCACTCGTGCTCGGGCCGCGGCTGCGCGCCGGCACCCGCCTGCGCGTGCGTGCCTGGGGTGCGGTGACGATGACCGACCGCGGCATGCAGGACGACAAGCTCGTCTGCAGCACGCATGCGCCGAGCGACGCGCAGCGTCGTGCGGTGCTGCGCTTCCTTCGCTTCTACGCGAAGGCGAAGGGGCTGTTGAACTGGTGGCGCGGACGGGGCGGGCGCAATGCCTGCGAGGGCTGGATCGACGCAGATCGCGCGCTCGCGCGAGCCAGGCCCCGCGACGACCGCTGGACGGGGCCGAGCATCGAGTTCTAGCCCGGCTGCTTACTGTCCGCGCAGCCGATACCAGAACGTGTACGCCCAGCACGCCGCGCAGAACGAGAACACGGATTCGGCGAAGGAGAACACGACCAGCACCGCGGCCGGAAGCTGCCACAGCGTGCTGCCGGCGAGCCACAGCGCGACGCTCGCCGAGCTGGCGACGAAGAGGAGCTTCGCCGCAAACATCTTCGCGCCGGCGTTCTCCTGCTTCCCGGCTCGACCGCGTGCCTGCAGCAGCGACGAGACGGCACGGTGCATCGGGCAGCGCGTGTGCCCCACGAATCCGCGCACGAAACCCTGGACGGCGAGGATCGCCATCAGCCAGGGCAGGTCGAAGGCGAGGGCGGCGACGCTGGCGACGAAGGTGAATGCCGCGTCGGCGCGCGTGGCGTTCGACCACACCGGGGGCACGTCGAAGCGAAGCATGGGCAGGCCCTCGAGGAATCGATCGACGACGATCATGCCCCGGACCCTGACGGCCTGTCGATGATCGCCGTCAATTCGGCCCGGCGCATCGCATCGGGGGCGACGGCGGCCGCGAATGATTCCATTCATGGAACGATGTTCTCCAATCGCCCCGGGTTATCGCGGCAATGTTTTGTTCTTATCATCTTTCCATCGCAACCCGATCGGAGGAAACCGAAATGAACGCAACCAGACTCGCCATCGCCGCTGCCGTATCCGCCCTCGCCTTCGGCGTCCAGGCGCAGACGATCGAAACCGACTATCCGGCGTTCGCGCCGGCGGGTCCGGTCGTCGCGGAGAAGTCGCAGGCGCCCGAAGGCACGCGCGAGCGCGTCGAACCCGTGCTGGTCCAGTCCAACCATACGGGTCCGGAAATGAACGGGAATGCGCTCGGTGCGCAAGCGGAATCGCGTACGCGCGCGGAAGTGCAGGGGGAAGCCGTGATCCTGGTGCCGCGCAGCCCCGGCCTGAACGCCTGAGCCCCGTCGCACGACCGTCCGGCAAGCCGTCCCGCGGATTCGTCCGCGGGACGGCTTTCTTGCGTCAGGGGGTCGACGGCAATTCGTCCGCCGCGAGTTCCTGCCTGCCGGCCTGCGCGGTTGCGTCGGCGTCGTGCATCGATGGCTCCTCAGCGATGGGTTGCAGTCCTCGCGGCGTTCGTTCCCGCGATCTTCCCGAAGACGGCGCCGTTGGTGAGGCCGCTGCCGCCCGGGTAGTTGAACCAGAAGATTCCTCCGACCAGCTCGCCCGCCGCGAAAAGGCCGGGGATCGGCCGTCCGTCGGTGTCGATGACCTGCGCTTCCGTGTTGATGCGCAGTCCGCCGAAGGTGAAGGTGATGCCGCAGGTGACTGCGTATGCCTCGAAGGGCGGCGTGTCGATCGTGTTCGCCCAGTTCGATTTCGGAATTGCGAGCCCTTCGGTGCAGCGGCCGTCCTTGACGTTCGGGTTGAAGGGGATGTCGGTGCGCACGGCGGCGTTGTAGCGTCGGATCTCCTCGAGCGCAGCCGCCTGGTTGGTGTCCTCGAGCTGCGCCACCAGTCCTTCGAGGGTATCCGAGACGCGCCGCGTCACCTGCTTGATCCGGTACTCGTCGCGCAGTTGCTGCTTGACCTTCGCGTCGAAGATCTGCCATGCGAACTGGCCGGGCTGCTGCAGGATCACCCTGCCGTAGCGCGCGTAGGTGTAGTTGCGGAAGTCGTAGCCTTCGTCGAGGAAGCGCCTGCCTTCGGCGTTGATGCAGATTCCCCACGGATACGAGTGCTTCTGGAATCCGTCGCCGACGGCGAGGTCGCCGAACTCGGGCGCGTTGCGCTCCCATGCGATGGCGTGGCAGCCCGACCAGTTGCCCACGGGCGAGGCGCCGATCGCGAGCGCCATCTCGATTCCGTCGCCGGTGTTGAAGCGCGTCCCGCGAACCTTCGCCAGCTCCCAACCGGGGCCCAGGTAGCGGGTGCGCCATTCGGGGTTCGCCTGGAAACCGCCCGCCGCGAGCACGACTGCGCGTGCGCGCACGTCCTGGCTCTTTCCGGAGCGTCGCACCCGCACGCCGTGCACGCCGTCGTCGTCGGCGAGCAGCGACAGCGCGCGCGCTTCGTACCAGATCTCGATTCCCTGCCTGCGCGCGATCTGGGTGAGCGACTGCACGAGGCCCGGGCCGCCGCCGACGGCTTCGAGCGTGAGCCCGCCCCAGAACTTGAACCTGCCGTCGATGCGGAACGCCTGCCGTCCCCAGGCGGCGGTGAAGCGCACGCCTTTCTCGCGCATCCAGAGGGCGGTGCCGAAGCTGTCGCGAACGAGCAGCTCCGAGAGGTCGGGGTCGCAGCGGTACTCGGTGACGCGTCCGAGGTCGTCGAAGAACTTGTCCTCCGTGTAGTCGCCGAAGTCGGTGGTCGCGATCTCCTGTTCGGTGAGATCGGGGATGAGCTGCCGGAGATCGTCGACGCCGTTGTAGACGATGCGGAACAGGCCCGCCGTGAAGCGCGAGTTGCCACCCGCCTCCTCCTCGACCGCCCGCTCGAGCACGAGCACCTTCTCACATCGTTCACGGGCAGCGAGTGCCGCACACAGCGCCGCGTTGCCGGCGCCCACGACGATCACGTCGTACTCGGCTGTCATCGGAATCCTTTTCGAGATGGGTACGTCAGGACGACATTGTTGGCGATTGTATACTGCGGCATACTGAACGCAACCCTGCCGATCCATCGCTTCCCGCCAGTTCGCGGCAAACGGAACGCCTTGATGAAACCGATCGAACCCGTGCACTTTCCGTGGAAGGACTTCCGTCGCTACACCTATCCGCTGGGGCTCGAGCTCGGCGGCTGCGCGTTCCTCTCGGGAATGACGGCGTCGACCTACGATGCGACGCTCGACCGCGTCGTCGCTCCCGGCACGCTGCGCGAGCAGACGGCGACGGTGATCGAGAAGATCCGCTCGGTGCTGCAGGCCGGGGGCTACGGCGTCGCCGACGTCGTCTCGATCGTGCAGTACGTGCCGCAGGCCGCGCTCGATTCGCTCGCGCAGTTCGACGAGCTGCTGCGCGAGAACGGCTTCGGCGCGGCTGCCCGCCACGTCGTGCCGGTGGCGCGGCTGCTTCGCCGCGACGCGCTGGTCGAGATCGAGGTCGTCGCGTGCCGCCGCGCCGAGCGCAGCGGGGACGCCCTGCGCATCGTCTCGGCCGACGGCGACGCCCCGATCGTCTTCGGCGGCCACGCGACCGGAACGATCGACGCGCAGCTCGAGCGCCTCTCGCACTCGCTCGCCGCCTCGGGAAGCGACTGGTCGCAGCTCGCGCGCTGCCGCGTCTTCGTCCCGGGCGACGACGCGAGCGCACTCGACCGGGCCGTGGACGCGATCCGCTCGCGCGTCGGCGCGCTGCCTGCGGTCCCCGCGGCCGGCGTTCCCGCGTTGCCGCCGGGATACGAGGGCGCGCAACTGAGCATCGAATGGCTGGCGCCGGAGGGCGCGGATTCCCTGCAGGCGCTCGCCTCGGGGCTCGTGCGCCGCGCGGGAAACCTGCTCGTCGCGACCGGGCTGCAGTGCGTAGAGGCCGAAGGCATCGAGGAGCAGGCGCGGCGACTGTACGGCGAGGTCGTTCCCGCACTGCTCGCGCGACACGGCATCGGCATGGCGCAACTCGTCCAGACCGTCGAATGGCTTCCGCGCAGCGCGCTGCCCGGGTACCGCGCGACCGCGGAGGTCCGTCGCCACTGTCTCGAGGAACCGTTCCCGGTCGCCTCGGGGCTCGTCTGCTCGGCGCTGCCGGCGGGTGCGCAGCTCTCGGTCGACCTGGTCGCGCAGCTGTCGCCGCAACCCGCGGCCGCGGCGCCGGAGCAGGCGTCGTGAACGAAGCGAAGAGCGAGTTCGAGCGCGCGCTCGAGCAGCTGAAGACCCGGCGCGCCCGCTACGTCGCGCAGGCACCGCTTGCGACGAGCAACTTCGACTACTTCGCACGGGCGATCGGCGATCGCTGCGCGATCTACGTCGACGACCAGGCCGCGCGCGAAGCGGGCTACGCGCAGGCGATCGCACCGCCGACCTTCGTCTGCGAAACCGTGCAGTACGCGAGCGGCGAACCCGACGAGAACGGCTACATCGGCCACGCGTGGGAGCTGCCGATGCAGGGCTGGCATCGCGTGCGCGGCGGCAACGCCTATCGCTTCCACCAGCCGGCCGTCGCGGGCGACCTGCTGCACGTCGAGTGGAGCGTCGAGTCGGTGCAGGGCAAGCAGGATTCCGGCGGCAGGCCGATCTGGGTGGTGCAATCGCTTGCGATCTATCGCAACCAGCGCGGCGCGCTGCTCGCCGAGAACCGCGAGACGATGATCTATCGGAGGAACGCCTGATGCCGACGTCGCTGCCCGATCTCGTCGTCCGGCTCGACCTGCCGCGCCTGATGGCCTACGGCGCGTCGACCTGGGACTGGCACCGCATGCACTACGACGTCGAGAACGCGCGTGCGCGCGGCTTCGACGGAGCGGTCGTCGACGGCCAGATGTTCGGCGCGCTGATCGCGCGCCAGGTGCGCGAATGGGCGGGGCCGCGCGTGCGTTTCCGCGAGCTCGCGTTCCGCAACCGCGGTTTCGTCGTGGCGCCGTCGACCGTGACGCTGCGCGCGAGCGTGAGCGCGCGGGACGCGACGCAGCAGGGCGAGCGCATCGAGATCGCCACCCGGGTCTTCGACGAGTCGGGACGCTGCGTCGTCGACGGCGCGCGCACGATCGTCGAGCTGCCGCGCGCGCCGCTTCCCGACGCCCGCGACTGAATCGCGGCGGCGCCTCAGATCGTTGCCTCGGTGCCGAGGATCACGGTGCTCTGGCTGGAGAGCACGCCTCCGTTGCCGTGCGCGACGGCCGTTTCCGCGTCGGCGACCTGCCGCTTTCCGCACTCGCCGCGCAACTGGCGCGTCGCCTCGATCAGCAGCAGCAGACCGTATTGTCCGGGGTGGCAGTAGGACAGGCCGCCGCCGTTCGTGTTGACGGGCAGGCCCCCGCCCGGGCCGATCCCGCGTTCGACGACGAAGCGTCCCCCTTCGCCCTTGGGGCAGAAGCCGAGGTCCTCGAGGAAGAGGATCGTGCAGATCGTGAAGGCGTCGTAGACCTCGACGACGTCGATGTCCGACGGCGAGAGCCCCGCTGCGCGGTAGGCGATCTCGCCCGACCGGGCCGCGCCGGTCACCGTGAGGTCGGGCATGTTCGAGATCGACACGTGGCTCAGGCATTCGCCGCTGCCGAGCAGGTAGACCGGCTTGCGGCGAAGCGAGCGCGCACGGGCCGCCGAGGTGACGACGATCGCGCCGCCCCCGTCGGTGACGAGGCAGGCGTCGCGGACGGTCAGCGGATGGCTGAGCAGGCGTGCCGCGAGCACCTCCTCGATCGTGAGCGCTTTCTTCTCCCAGGCCGCCGGATTCAGGAGCGCCCACTCGCGTGCGGCCACCGCCACCGCGGCGAGCTGCTCGCGCGTCGTCCCGTACTGGTGCATGTGCCGCGACGCGGCCAGCGCATAGGCGCTCGCCGGCAGCACCGGCCGGTACGGCGTCTCGTACGGGTTGGGCTCGCGCGGCGAGACGTTGTTGCGACCCGACGAGCGCTGCGTGCTCGCGTAGGCGATCACGGCGACTTCGCACAGCCCGTTCTCGATCGCCGCCTGCGCGTGCGCGAGCTGCGTCATGAACGAGGAGCCGCCCATGTACGTCACGTCGTGGTAGCGCGGCCGGATCCGCAGGTACTCGCAGATCGCCATCGTCGTCATCCGCGGCTGCGAGGCGCAGGCGAAGAGCCCGTCGACCTCGCCCAGGGCGAGGCCCGCGTCGTGCAGCGCGCGCAGGATCGCCTGCGCCATCAGGTCGGTCGCCGACATGCCGTCGGCGACGAGGCCGAGGTCGGATTCGGCCGCGCCGACGATGGCGATCGAGCCTCTTCGGTTCGTCGTCATTCCCCGCGCTCGGCCGCAACGAAGACGGGATACGGCGCCTCGTCGTCGGCGCCTTGATGCACGCGCACCCGGACCCGCATGCCGATGGCGACCTCCTCGGGCGCGATGCCTTCCACGCGCGTCATGAGCCGGAATCCCTCGTCGACGTCGACCAGCGCGACGTTGTAGGGCTCGCCCTCGCGCGGCCGGATCCACGTCGTCGCGTACACCGAGCCGAGCCCGCGGCTGATGCGCCACTCGATGCGGTCGCTGCCGGTGAAGGGGCAGGCCAGGCGCGGGAAGAAGAAGGCACGCTGCGCCTCGAGGCTGAAGGGGAACGCGAGTTCGCCGCGGCGCAGGTGCTCGCGGAAGGTCTGCAGCGGCGAGACCTCCGCCCGATGCCCGATCGTGCTCATGCCTCGACCGGCCGGAAGAGCATCTCGATGCGCTCGCGATACGCGCCGCGGATGTGCTCGCGCATGCGCGCTTCGGCGGTGTCGGGGTCGCGGGCGACGATCGCCTTCACGATCCGGGCGTGCTCGCGCGCGGCCTGGCGCGCGCGTTCCTCCTTCGCGAGCGTGCTCGGACCGAGCAGCGCGAGCGAGTCGTGCAACGCGCGCAGCGACTTCAGCAGGAAGCGGTTCTTCGCGGCCGTGTAGATCAGCGTGTGGAAGCGCCGGTTGGCGTCGGCGGCCGCCCGCGAATCGACCTTCGCCTTCATCTCGGCCGCCACCATCTCCTCGAGCAGCCGCAATTCGATGCGCGAGGCCGACTCGGCCGCCAGGCGCGCCGCGGTGCCCTCGAGCACCTCGCGCATCAGGTAGAGCTCCTCGACGAGTTCCTGGTCGACCGTCGTGACGACGAGGCCCGCGCGCGGTGCCATCGTCAGCAGCCCCTCGCCTTCCAGTCGCTGGATCGCCTGGCGCACGGGGGTGCGGCTCATCTCGAGCCACTCGGCCATCTGCGATTCGCGGATGCGGGTGCCGGGCGCGAGGCTGCCGTCGCGCACGGCGGCGAGGATCCGGGCGTAGGCATCGTCCGAGAGTCCGCCCGAGTTCTCGGGTGCGGCTGCCGGACGCGCGAGATCGCGGGTGCCCTTGGCGGGCGAGCGGGGCCGAGCGGCGGCGCGTGTAGGCACGGTTCGTCGTCCTGCGGGATTGGACCGGGATGCACGATTCTATACGCGAGATCGTGTACCGAGGTATACGAATGTACGGTGCCCGTGCGTTCCAGAAATCGGGGGAGCGCGGCGAACCCCGCGAACGTACTGCTTGCGCCGTTCGTCGCCATACGTATACTCTTGTATACAGGGTGGTTTTCATGGCCCGGCTGCCGAAGGCAACGCAAGATTGCCCGACCCGCGATGCGTCGACGCTTCAGAGATCACAGGAGACACGCCATGTTCAGGACTCGAAATACCCGTTTCCCCTCCCGCGGGCTCGCGACCGCGCTCGGCGCGATCGCCGCGGTGCTCGCCATGGCGCCTCCCGCGCAGGCGCAGTCGCTCCGGGACGTCAGCTTCGGGCTGCCGGTGGCGACGATCAATGCCGGCTACTGCATGTTCCCGGCCGCGTCGCGGCTCGGCTACTTCAAGGACGAAGGGCTGAACGTCAAGATCAACAACATCTCGGGCAGCACGACGGTCGTGCAGACGGTCGTCTCCGGCCGGCTCGACATCGGCGCGGCCACGCCCGAGCCGATCATCAAGTCGTTCGCCCAGGGCGACGACGTGAAGCTCGTCTACAACTACATCCGGATGCCCACGGGCAGCGTCGCCGTGAAGGCGGACAGCGACATCCGCTCGCTCGCCGACCTGCGCGGCAAGAAGCTCGGCGCGATGTCGCTCGCCAGCGGCAACATCCTGCTCACCAACGGGCTGCTCTCGAAGGTCGGGATCGACGGCAAGAAGGAAGTCACCTACCTGTCGGTCGGCGTCGGCGCGCAGGCCTGGCAGGCGCTGAACACCGGCCACGTCGACGGGCTCGTGCTCTTCGACTCGCTCTACGCGCAGATGGAGAACATCGGCGCGAAGCTGCGCTACATCTACGGCGAAGGCCAGGAACATCTGTTCTCGACGCAGTTCCTGGTGCGCGGCGACACGGCCGAGAAGAACCCCGAGCTCGTGCGCGGCTTCGGGCGCGCCGTGGCGAAGGCGACCTACTTCGCGAAGCACAATCCGGAAGCCTGCGTGCGCATGCTGTGGCAGGAGTTCCCGACGAGCCGGATCGCCGGCATGTCGGAGGAGCAGCAGCTGAAGAACGACGTCGCGATCCTCGTCAAGCGCATGGACCTTCTCGTTCCGCCGGAGGGCAAGGGCTGGGGCTACTACGATCCCCGGAGCATCGAGGCGTGGAACGAGTTCGCGGTCGAGGGCGGAATCATCGAGAAGAAGCTCGAGAACATCGACGGGCTCTACACGAACCGCTTCGTCGACGATTTCAACAAGTTCGACGCCGACGCGGTCGCGACGGCGGCGAAGGCCTGGCAGCGATAGACGCCGGCGTCCCGAACAGTTGGAGCCCGCCTTCATGTTGCGTACGCCGATCTGCGAGCTGCTCGGCATCCGCCTGCCGATCCTGCAGGCCGGGATGGGGATCTACAAGGGCGTCGTGACGACTCCCGAGCTGGTCGCGGCCGTCTCGAATGCCGGAGGTCTCGGATGCCTGGGAGCGACCGGTCTCGAGCCCGGGGAACTGCGCCGGGCGATCCGCCGGATTCGCAGCCTGACCGACAAGCCCTTCGGGGTCGATCTCATCATCCCGTCGAAGCTGTCGACCCGCACGGGAACGCGCGAGGAGATCCGCGCGGAGATCCGCGAGAAGCACCCGGCGCACTGGGAGCTCGTCCAGCGCATCTTTCGCGAGCAGGGAATCGCGCCGCGCACGATCGACATGGAGTACAGCCTCACCGAGGAGATGACCCGAGCGCAGAGCGACGTCGTCTTCGAGGAGTCGGTTCCGCTCTTCGTGATCGCGCTCGGCGACCCGGCTGCGCTGATGGATCGGGCGCGCGCGGCCGGCACGAAGGTCGCCGGCCTGGCGGGCAGCGTCGGCAATGCGCGGCGCCAGCTCGAGGCCGGCGTCGACTTCGTCATCGCGCAGGGCTCGGAGGCGGGCGGCCACGTCGGCGTCGTCCCGACCTTTCCGCTGTTGCCCCAGGTCGTCGACGCCGCCGGCTCGACTCCGGTCGTCGCGGCGGGCGGCATCGCCGACGGCCGCGGCGTCGCAGCCGCGCTCGCACTGGGCGCGCAGGCGGCATGGTGCGGAACCGCCTTCCTGTTCGCCGAGGAGGCGAACGTGCACCCCGCGCATCGTGCGCAGCTCGAGGCGGGCCGGTCGGAAGACTTCGTCTCCAGCCGCGTGTTCACCGGAAAGTCGTCGCGCACCTTCCACAACGAGATCCACAAGGCATGGGCGGCGTCGAAGCTCGAGCCGCTGCCGATGCCGCACCAGAAGGTGCTGATGGAAGATTTCCTCGACGCCGCGCGCGCGGCGGGGCGCCTCGACGTCGTGAGCAACCCCAGCGGCCAGGTCGCCGGGATGCTGAAGGAGCGCCTGCCCGCGGCGCGGATCGTCGAGCGCATGGCCGCGCAGGCCGAGGAAGTCATCCGCAGGTGTTCCGGCTATCTGGCATGACGAGCTCCAGCGCATCGGTCGAGCGCAACGACCCGTCCGTATTCTTCGATTTCGATTCGGTCGTCATCGTCGGGGCTTCCGACGATCCGCGACGGATCGGCGGCGTGCCGATCTTCCTGCTGCGGAAGTACGGGTACACCGGCAGGATCTACGGCCTGCATCCGCGCCATGCGTCGGTCCAGGGCGTTCCCTGCTTCGCCGAGCCGGCGCAGATCCCCGGCGACGTCGACGTGGCGATCTTCTGCGTTGCCGCGGAGAAGGTCCGCGAGCTCCTCCCTGAACTGCAGCGGAAGGGTCTCAAGGGCGCGGTCGTCTTCAGCTCCGGCTTCAGCGAAACCGGAGAGGCCGGGCGGGCGCTGCAGTGCTGGCTGACCGAATATGCGCGTGCGCACCGGATCGCGATCCTGGGACCGAACTGCCTCGGCCAGGTCTCCTTCGCGACCGGCCGGCCGCTCACCTTCTCGAACCCCTTCGTCACGCTGCCCGTCGCCGAGCCGGGTCCGGTCGCGCTGCTCAGCCAGAGCGGAGCGATCGCCACCAACATCTGGGCGGACGCCGTGTTCGCCGGCGCCCGGTTCTCGCACGTGATCATGACGGGCAACGAGGCGGACCTGGGCCTCGCCGACTACCTCGAGTACCTGGCCGACGACGAGCGCACGAACGCGGTGATCGGCTACGTGGAGGCGCTGAGCGACGGACGACGATTCTGTGCCGCCGCCGCGCGGATGCAGGACCGCAACAAGCCGCTCGTGCTGATCAAGGTCGGCAAGTCCGACGCCGGACAGGACGCGGTGTCCTCGCACACGGGGCAGCTCTGTTCGGACGACTCCGGCTACCAGGCGGCCTTCGACCGCTACGCAGTGGTGCGGGCGAACTCGCTCGAGGAGTTGAACGACTACGCGCGCATCTTCGCGCTGGGCGATCTGCGCCCGAAGGTCACCATCGTGACGACTTCGGGCGGCGCGGGCGTCTACGCGGCGGACCTCTGCAGCGAGCTGGGCGTCGAGATGAGCGTGCTGTCGCCGACCACCGAGGCCGGGCTCGCCGCCATCGTTCCCGCGTACGGGCGGATCCGCAATCCGGTCGACCTGACGGCCCACGTCGTCAACGACGTGTCGATCCTCCGGACGAGCCTGCGGCTGCTGCTCGACGACGAGCAGACCGGCGTGCTGCTGTTCCTGCTGAGCGGGAAGGGCTTGCCCGAGCAGGCGGCGGAAGTCATCGAGGTGCTCACCTCGATCCAGCAGACGACGCCCAAGAAGATCGTGCTGTGCTGGCTCGGCGTTCCCGAGGACGTGCGCTCGCGCGGGCGCGAGGCCGGCTTGATCGTCTACCAGGATCCCGCGCGTTTCCTGCGGCCGCTGAAGCACTGCTTCGCAGCGCGGCGGCGTGCAGCGGGCGACCCGCGCGCACGCACCGTGCCAGCGACGACGCACGCGAAGGCGGGCGATGCCGTCGGGCACGACGCGCAGCGCGCGGATCGGCCGGCACCCGCCTTCGACGGCGCACGGCTGCGCGAGCGACTGCGCCCCGGCGAAGACGGTTCGCGCGTGCTCGGCGAGCTCGATTGCATGGAGCTGCTCCGTGCGAACGGGATCGACACCCCGCGCCACTGGCGCGCGCGCTCGGAGGAGGAGCTGCGCAGCGTCGCTGCGCAGGCGTCCTATCCGTGCGTGGTGAAGATGGTCGATCCGGTGCTCGCGCACAAGAGCGACGTCGGCGCCGTCGTGGTCGGCATCGACTGCGCCGATGCGCTGCTCGACGCCTGGCGAGGCATGGTCGGACGGCTCGGCGCGCGCGAGGTGCTCGTCGCCGAGCAGATCGAGAAGGGCGTGGAGGTGCTCGTCGGTTGCGTGCGCGACGAGACCTTCGGCGTGCGGCTCACGATCGGCGCGGGCGGCGTATGGACGAACTTCATCCGCGAGGCCGTGACGCTGGTTCCCCCGTTCGACGAGGCCTACCTGCGCGACTCGCTCGAGCGCCTGAGCCTGTGGGCGCCGATCGCAGGCGCCCGGGGGCAGGAGAAGCTCGCTGCCGATGCGCTCGTCGAGACCGTCGCACGGCTCGCCGGGCTGGGCAGCGCCCTGTGCACGGAGGTGCTTCGCGAGTTCGAGTGCAACCCCGTCATCGTCACCCGTACACGCGCGGTCGCCGTCGATGCGGTCGGCTTCGCCTAGTCCGGCCCAGGTCGACGGAGGGACCCGAATGCCGAGCAAGGGCATCATCGAAATCCGGGGCGCGTCGAAGGAATACGCAACCAACGCCGAGCCCGTGCTCGCGCTGCGCCCCACGACCGCGACCATCGCCGACGGCGCCTTCGTGTCCATCGTCGGGCCGAGCGGCTGCGGCAAGACGACGCTGCTGAAGATGATCGGCGGACTCATCCCGGTGAGCAGCGGCGAGATCCGCGTGAAGGACACGCCGGTCACCAGTCCGCGCGAGGACGTCGGCTTCGTCTTCCAGAGCGCCGTGCTGTTGCCGTGGAAGACGGCGATCGAGAACGTGCTGCTGCCGATCCAGGTGCGGCGACGCGCCTCGGCCGCCGATCTGCGACGGGCGGAGGAACTGCTCGATCTGGTCGGCCTGGCCGGATTCGGCAAGCGCTTCCCGCACGAACTCTCCGGAGGCATGCAGCAGCGCGTGTCGATCTGCCGCGCGTTGATCCAGGATCCCGCCTGCCTGCTGATGGACGAACCCTTCGGTGCCCTCGACTCGTTGACCCGCGAGAACATCAACGTCTTCTTCAACAGGCTCTGGCTGCAGACCGGCAAGACGGTCGTCATGGTGACGCACAGCATCCAGGAAGCGGTGTTCCTTTCGACCCGGGTAGTCGTCATGAGCGAACGCCCGGGACAGATCGTCGATGACCTGGTCGTCCCGTTCCCGGCCGAACGCGCGCCGGGGGTCATCGGTTCCAGTGAATTCGGCGAGCTTGCCAATCATGTCCGCGAACACTTTTCGAAAGCGCATCTCGATTGACACCGGCGCGCAATCGCTGCCGCGCCGGGCGCCGGAGGCGAGGAGCGCGCGCGCATCCGGCAGGGTGAAGTACCTCGCGCCGCTGGCCTTCCTGGTGGTCTTCCTGCTGTTCTGGGAGTTCGCCCCGCAGCTGCTCTCGATACAGAGCAACATCCTTCCGCCGTTCTCGAGCGTCGTCCAGGTCTTCGGCGATCCGTTGACCGTGCACCTCTATTTCGAGCATGCGCTCGTGACCTTGAAGGAAGCGGCCTTCGGCCTCGTGATCGGCGGCGGACTCGGCCTGCTGGTCGGCATCGTGCTGACCGAGTCGCGCATCCTGATGACGACCTTCTATCCGTACATCGTCGCGCTGCAGTGCATGCCGAAGGTCGCCATCGCTCCGCTGCTGGTCATCTGGTTCGGCTTCGGCATCACGTCGAAGGTGGTCATCGTCGCGCTGCTGTGCTTCTTCCCGGTGCTCGTCAACACGATCTCGGGGATCCGCAGCGTGAGCCGCGAGCAGCTCGAGCTCTTCGCGGCGGTACGTGCCACCCGTTTCAAGACCCTCGTGCACCTGCTGCTGCCGGCGGCGCTGCCGAACATCCTCACCGGCTTCGAGCTGGCGGTGGTCGTCTCGCTGCTCGGCGCGATCGTCGGCGAATTCGTCGGCGCCGAGGAGGGCCTCGGCGTGCTGCTCCTGCAGGCGCAGTTCCAGATGGCCATGCCGAGCGTCTTCGCGATCCTGCTCGTGCTGGCGCTGCTCGGCGTCGTCTTCAACCTGTTGATCCGGACCATCCGGCGGCGGACGCTGTTCTGGGTCGCCGGCGAGTCCGGGCGATAGTCCGCTTTCCTTTCGGGTGCCTGAGGAATGCTTCCCTACCAATTGACCGAAGAGCAACGGGACCTGCGGCAGGCGGCGCGCCGCTACGGGCAGGAGGTGCTCGCCCCCCGTGCGATGGAGATCGAGCGCGCGGGAGCCGACTTCCCGGCCGACGTACTGCGACAGATGGCCGAGCTCGGCTTCCTCGGCCTCGACATTCCGCAGGAGTACGGAGGGCAGGGCTTCGACACGCTGACCTCGGCGGTGCTCCTCGAGGAGATCTCGGGCGCCTGGTTCTCGGCCGGCAGCTACGCGATGACCCTCGCGACCGGACCGATCCTCGCCGCGGGCAGCGAGGAACAGAAGCGGCGCTACCTGCCTGCGTTGTGCCGCGGCGAGATCGTCACCGCCTTCGCGCTCACCGAGCCGACCGGCGGCTCGGACGCCGCGTCGATCCAGACCTTCGCCCGCCGCGACGGTTCGGACTACGTCCTCAACGGCACCAAGTTCTTCATCACGAACGGGCATCGAGCCGACGTCGTCGTCGTCTTCGCGCGCACGCGCAAGGACGCGCCGCGCGGAGAGGGCATCTCGATCTTCCTCGTCGAGAAGGGCGCGCCCGGCTTCTCGGTCGGCCAGCGCTTCCGCACGATGGGCCATGCGGCGAACCCGATCTGGGAGCTGCGCTTCGAGGATTGCCGCGTGCCCGCCGACAGCCTCATCGGCGAGGAGGGACAGGGCTTTCGCTACCTGCAGCGGGACTTCGCCAAGATCCGGGCCGTCTACGGCAGCCGCTGCGTCGGGGTTTCGCAGTGGGCGATGGACTACGCACTGCGCTACGCGCAGGACCGGATCGTCTTCGGCCAGCCCGTCGCATCGTTCCAGGGCGTGCGCTTCCAGGTCGCCGACCTCCTCACGAAGATCGAGGCCGCCCGGCAGTTGTCGTACCGCGCGGCCGTCATCGCGGACCGGAACTCGCCGGAAGCCTCCGCCGCCGCTTCGATGGCCAAGCACTTCGCCTCGAACGTCTGCCTGGAAGCGACCTCCGAGGCGATCCAGATCATGGGCGCGTACGGCTACACCGTCGATCACCCGCTGGAGCGGATGTTCCGCGAGGTGAAGCTGTTCCAGATCGGCGACGGCACGAGCGAGGCACTGCGCATCCTCATCTCCCGTTTCGCGAACGCAGCGATCGCCGACGGGAAGCCGGCTCGCCTGGACTGATCGTGGGCGGCACGGAGGTCGGCGGGCGCGCGCACGCACAGGGCGCAGGCGCGCAGCGCGGATACGGAGCGATCGACATCGTCGCGCACCTCGTCACGCCCGAATCGTTCGCGCGCGGCGAGGTCACCACCGACGACGGATTCCGCGCGCAGACGCGGCAGGCCGCGGACCGCTGGCGCGGCCTTTCCGTCGACGACTACCTCGCGAAGATGGATCGCGCCGGCATCGAGCGTTGCCTGCTCGTCGCGAACCGCAACGGCGACCTGCGCGTGCGCCACTCGACCGAGACGCCGTACGCCGTCGTGCACGAGGTCTGCGCGCGCCATCCGGAGCGCTTCTCGGGACTGGCCGGCATCGATCCGACGCGCGGGATGGGCGGCCTTCGCGAGCTGGAGTCGGCCGTACGCGAGCTCGGTTTCGTCGGCGCACACCTGTATCCGCACTGGTTCGGCCTGGCGCCGAACCATGCGAAGTACTACCCGTACTACGCGAAGTGCTGCGAACTGGAGATTCCGATCCTCGTGCAGGTCGGCAATTGCCTCGTGTACAACCGCGAGAGACCGCTGCCCAGCGTCGGCCAGCCGATCACGCTCGACCAGGTCGCCATCGACTTTCCCGAACTGACGATCGTCGGGATCCACCTCGGCTGGCCCTGGCACAACGAGATGATCGCGATGGCGTGGAAGCATCGGAACGTCTTCATCGGGCTGGACGCCTACGCGCCGAAGCACTGGCCTGCCGAGGTCGTGCACTTCGCGAACACCTACGGCCAGGACAAGGTGCTCTTCGGCACCGACTGGCCCGTCATCGATCCCGAGCGGGCAATGCACGAGATCGCACTCCACGACTTCCGGCCGGAGCCGTTGCGCAAGATCCTTCGCGAGAACGCGCTGCGCGTCTTCGATCTCGCCGGACATGCGCAGCGAGCGAAATGAGGACCCTGCGGGGCTTGCGAGACATGGACACGAGAACGACGACGCCTGCTGCGCAGGAACGAACGAGGACCGTCGCCTGGGACGAGACCGACCAGTATCCCCGGTGGCTCGAGTCGAGATCCGGGCTCGAGTTCGTCCAGGCACTGGGCGACGGCAGGCTGCCGAATCCGCCGATCTTCGCGCTGATCGGCTTCCGGGTCGCCGGTGCGCGCGAGGGCGAAGTCGTCGCGCGCTGCGAGATCGGCGAGCACCTCTACAACGCGGCCGCCGTCGTCGCCGGCGGAGTCGCCGCCACGCTGATCGACACCACCGCGGCGCTCGCCGTGCGCACCTGCCTGCCTGCCGGGGCGCGCATGACGACCGTCGACCTGAAGCTCAATCTCCTGCGCGCCCTGTCGGGCGATTCCGCTGCGATCACGGCGACCGGGACGGTCGTGCACCGCGGGCGCCGGATCTGTGTGGCGGAAGGGCGCGTGCACACCGCGGACGGCAAGCTCGTCGCCATCGGAACCTCCTCGCTGGCGATCCTCTAGTGGCATCGGTGCTGTTCTCGCCCCTGCAGTTGCGCGGACTGCGGCTGCGCAATCGTGTCGTCGTCTCGCCGATGCTCAGCTACTGCGCGACCGGCGGCCATGCGAACGACGAGCACCTCGCGCACTACGCGCGCTTTTCCGTCGGAGGCGCAGGCCTGGTATTCCTCGAGGCGACGAAGGTCGATCCCGCCGGCTGTTCCACGGTTCGCGATCTCGGGCTCTGGAAGGACGACTTCATCGAGCCGCTCGCCCGCATCGCGCGCCTCGTGAAGAGCCACGGCGCCGCGATCGGGATCCAGCTCAGCCACTCCGGGCGAAAGGCGCGCCGGTCGCTGCCCTGGGAAGGGAACGAACCGCTCGCCTCCTGCCCCGGCGTCGACCGCGGCGAGCCGTGGACGCTGGTCGGCCCGAGCGCCATTGCGCATTCCCCGAAGTACGAGACGCCGCAAGCGCTGAGCGTCGCGCAGATCGACGAGCTGGTCGAGCGATGGGGCCTCGCCGCGGAGCGCGCCCATCGTGCCGGTTTCGACCTGATCGAGATCCAGGGCGCGCACGGATACCTCATCCATCAGTTCCTGTCGCCGCTGGCGAATCGGCGTGACGACGAATACGGCGGAGGGCTCGAGAACCGGATGCGCTTCGCGTTGCGGATCGTGCGGCGGATCCGCGAATCGTGGCCGAGCGAGAAGCCGCTCTTCTTCCGCATGTCCGCGGTCGACGACGCCGGCTGGACGATCGACGACAGCGTGGTGCTCGCGCGCGCCTTGCACGAAGCCGGGGTGGACGTCGTCGACTGCAGCTCCGGCGGCATGCTCGACACCGTGCGCGCGAGTCGTCCCATCGGCTACGGCTACCAGGTCGAGTACGCCGAGGCGATCCGGCGGTCGGCCTCGGTCCCCACGATGGCGGTCGGACTGATCGTGCACGCCGACCAGGCGGAAAACGTGCTGCGGGACGGACGCGCGGATCTCGTCGCGCTGGGTCGCGAATTCCTGCACAACCCGAACTGGCCGCTCGACGCCGCGCAGAAGCTCGGCGTGCCCGAGGCCTTCCGGCTCGTGCCCGAACGCGTGGGTTTCTGGCTCGAGAAGCGCGCGCGCATGCGCGGCGTGCAACCGTCCACCTGGAAGGCGCAATGAGCTCCGTGGCGGGCAGCTCCCCGCGCGCATGAGCTCGCCGACCCGGCTGTCGCTGCGCGATACGGGCCTGCTCGTGCTGGTGACCTTCGCCTGGGGCGTGAACTGGCCGATGATGAAGATCGGCGTCAGCGGGACGGCGCCCATGACGTTCCGGGTGATGTGCATGGCCGGTGCCGTGCCGCTGGTCGGGATCGTCGCCCGCTCGATGGGCATCCCGCTTCGCGTGCCGCGCAGCGACTTCGGCGAACTCCTCGTGCTCGTGCTGACGAACACGGTGTTGTGGATCGTGCTCACCGCCTACGGCCTGGAGCTGATTTCCTCCGGTCGCGCGGGGATTCTCGGCTACACGATGCCGATCTGGGCGGCCGTGATCGGCATCCTGCTCTACGACGAGCATCCGTCGCCGCGTCTCTGGGTCGGCGTGTGCGCGGTCGCGGTCGGCGTGCTGCTGCTGCTCGCCAACGAGTCGACGACGATGCTGGGAGCGCCGATCGGCACGGTGATCGTCCTGTCGGCGTCGATCATCTGGGGGTACGGCACCCATCGGATGCGCAGGCGGCGAACGCTCGTTCCCGTGCTCGCCATCACCTTCTGGTCGCTCCTCGCCACGCTCGTCGTCTGCCTCCTGCTCGCGTGGGGATTCGAGCGCGCGGCGTTGAGGCGAATGCCGGCCCCCGACGTCTGGGCGGCCGCTTCCTTCAACGCGATCGTTTGCTTCGCCTTCGCGCAACCCGCATGGTTTCGCCTGGCGACGATCCTCACGCCGGTGGCGAGCGGGCTGTCGATCATGCTGATCCCCGCGGTCGGCCTGTTCTCCAGCATGGCGATCCTGGGCGAGCCGGCGTCGTGGGTCGACTATGCCGCCCTGGGCGCGGTGCTCGTCGCGCTCGGCAGCGTGATGCTGCCGTCGGGGCGGGGGCAACTGCGCTCGGCTTCCTCGTAGGCGGTGCGTCTGTCCGGCTCGAACGGAGCAAAAACGGAATCGCGTCGCGGTGCTGCTTCGCCAGCCGCGGAACGAGATATTGCATCGGCTGCAGCGCTATTGTATACAGCGTGTATGCAAGGTTGACTGCAGTGTCCTGGCGTCCCATGACCCGCGTCGATCCACGCTGGAGACGGTATTCGGCTGCTCGCAGCGCAGGCAGCTGAGCGCTTCGCTCTCCACCGCACCAGGGCCGCTCCGCGCCGGCGCGACGCCGGCGTCGACCTCCTCGACAGAAGACACGAGTGCTGACTCCAGATCGCTGCACACGAGGCGATTGCCTCGCAGACGACGAAGACCGCGTCATCGCCACCGCACGACTTCCGGCGTCCGCCGACCCAGCGTGCATCCCGCTCACCTCAGGAGACAAGGCAGTGCCCAACTACATTCGGCGAAGCGTTTTCCGTGGATTGTCACTGGTCCTGGCCCCCGCCGCGTTTCCCGCCTTTGCGCAGGACGCCGGATCCGATGCGACGTGGGAACGCATCCGGAAGACGAAGACCATCCGGGTCGGCATCTTCAACCAGGCTCCTTATGGCTACCTGGCGCTCGACGGCACCGCGACCGGCGAGAGCGTGGAGGCGGTGCGCGCCTCGCTCCTGCCCCAGGGCATCACGAACATCGACGCCGTCGTGACGGATTTCGGTGCCCTCGTACCGGGCCTCGTCGCCGGCCGATTCGACGCCATCTGCGCCGCTCTCTACATCAACCCGACGCGCTGCCAGCAAGTCGCGTTCGGCAATCCGAACATCCAGATGGGGGAGGCCCTGCTCGTCAGGAAGGGCAATCCGAAGAAGCTGCACAGCTACACGGATGTGAAGGAGCATGCCGATGCGAAGATCGGCGTCACCGGCGGAACCGCAGAGTTTCAACTCGCCCACCAGGTCGGCATCCCGGAGAGTCGCATCGTCGTCTTTTCCGACAATTCGGCGCTGGTGGCCGGTCTTCGCGCCGGCCGCGTCGACAGCGTCGGGCTCACCGTCGGCACCGTGATCAGCATTCTGGCCAAGGCGGGCGATTCCGACTTCGAGCGTGCCCTGCCCTTTACCGCTCCGGTCGGGAAGGACGGCAAGGAGATCGTCGGCTATGGCGCCGTCGCGTTCCGCAAGCAGGACGTCGCACTGCGCACCGCGTACAACGCCGGACTCGCGAAGATCCGGGAGAGCGGCGAACTGCTCGCGATCCTGAAGCGATTCGGCTTGAGCGACTCCGAGTTGCCGCCGGCCGATCGAACTCCGGAGCAGCTCTGCGTCGCGTGATCGCTCGGTGTTCGGCCTGGACGAAATACTGCCCGTCCTCGCGAGGGGGGCGGGCGTCACCGTCAAGGTGACGCTCGGTGCGGCCGCGATCGGGATCGTGGTCGCCTTCGTGACCGGACTGCTCGAGACGTCGACCTCGAAAGTCGTGCGGGCGTGCGCGCGCGTCTACATCGAGTTCTTTCGCGGTTCGTCGGCCATCGTGCAGCTCTTCTTCCTGTACTTCGTGCTTCCGTTGGTCGGCGTTTCGATGTCCGCATACATGGTCGCGATCGTCGGCCTCGGCCTGAACATCGGCGCCTACGGCTCGCAGATCGTGCGCGGAGCGATCCTCGGCGTCGACCGCGGCCAGCGGGAGGCGACGATCGCGCTGAACCTCCCGCGGGGCGTCGCCTTTCGCCACGTCATCCTTCCGCAGGCGATCCCCGCGATGCTCCCGCCCTTCGGCAACGAGCTGATCGAGCTCCTGAAGATCTCCGCCCTCGTCTCCCTGATCACGCTTCCGGACCTGACCTGGAGCGGGAAGGCGATCCTCCAGGTGATCGGGCCCACCTACGTCACGGAGGTCTACCTGCTGGTCTTCGGCATGTACCTGCTGCTCGCCGTCCCGCTCATCGCGCTGGTCGCGTGGCTGGAGAGACGGGCCGCTCCCGCCCGGGGAGCCGGTCGCGAAGCGGCGTGGAAGACGCCGGTATGAGCTTCGACGTCGCGTATGCCTTGTCCATTCTTCCGGCGCTCCTCCGCGCGTCGATGTTGACGCTGGCGGCGACGCTGGGGGGGATGGCGCTCGCGCTCGTCTTCGGATTGGCGAGCGTGATCCTGCGGATGTCCCGGGTGCGCGTCGTCTCGTGGACGGCGAGTGCCGTCACGCAGATCGTTCGCACGACGCCGTTGCTCGTCCAGCTCTATCTGCTGTTCTACGTACTGCCGGCCTATGGCGTCGTGATGAGTGCATTCGCGACCGGTGTGCTCGGACTGGGAATCCACTACGGCTCGTACCTTTCGGAGGTCTACAGGTCCGGAATCGAGTCGGTTCCGCGAGGCCAGTGGGAAGCGGCGGTCGCGCTCGGTTTCTCGCGCGCTCGCACCTGGAGAAGCGTCATCCTCCCCCAGGCTTTCCGCCGCATCATTCCCCCGACCGGCAACTACCTGGTCTCCATGTTCAAGGCCACGCCCTACCTGGCCACGATCACCGTTCTCGAATTGCTCGGCACGGCGCTCAATCTCGCGGACCACTCCTTCCGCTATTTCGAGCCGATCGCTCTCGTCGGACTCATCTTCCTCGCCCTCAGCTACCCATCGGCCCAGCTGGTTCGTCACCTGGAAAAGAGATTCGTGAATGAGTAGCGCCATTCCCGCAGTGCAATTTCGCGGCGTGCGAAAGAGCTATGGCGATCTCCTGGTACTCGAGAACCTGGACCTGCGGATTCCCGGCGGCCAGAAAGTCGCCATCATCGGACCGAGCGGCTCCGGCAAGACGACCATCCTGCGGCTGCTGATGACGCTGGAACGCGCGGACGCCGGCCTGATCGAAGTCGAAGGAGAGCCGCTCGCGTTTCGCGAAGCGCAGGGAGCGCTCGTTCCCGTTTCGCAGGCCGATCTGCGTCGGGTACGCGGCAAGATCGGCATGGTCTTCCAGCAGTTCAATCTCTTCCCGCACATGAGCGTGCTGCGCAACGTCACCGAGGCGCCGATTCACGTCCTCGGCCAGACGCAGACCGAAGCGCGACGCTCCGCAGAGGAGCTGCTGGCCCTCGTCGGCCTCGGCGACAAGGCGAACGCCTATCCACGCCAACTGTCCGGCGGCCAGCAGCAACGCGTGGCCATCGCCCGGGCATTGGCGCTTCGCCCGAAGATCATGCTGTTCGACGAGGTGACTTCCGCACTGGATCCGGAGCTCGTGGGCGAGGTGCTGCGCGTCATTCGCAAGCTTGCTGCCGAGACGGGAATGACGATGCTCATCGTGACCCACGAGATGGATTTCGCGAGACACGTCGCGGATCGCGTCATCTTCATGGCGGACGGGCAGATCGTCGAGGACTCGACGCCGGAAGAGATCTTCACGAGCCCGAAGAACATGCGCACGCGTAGCTTCCTTCAAGCGGTGCTCGATCGCTAGGCGTGTACTGGAATTCCTGAACGGGGCATCTGCCAATGGACCGGTCGCAATACAGGCAAGCGGTACTCAGTCACGTCGACGACGACGAGATCGTCGAACTCGCGAGCAACCTCGGGCGATTCCGCAGCTTCTCCGATCACGAGCGGGACTGTGCCCTGTGGGTGGCCAACTACCTGCAGGACCAGGGCGTCGAAGTCACGGTCCAGGAAGTCGAGCCGGGGCGCCCGAACGTGCTCGCGACCCTTCCGGGCGACGGCACGGGGGCGAGCCTGATGTTCAACGGACACCTCGACGTCGATCCCCTTACGGAGGGATACAAGCACGACCCCTGGAAGTTCGAGGTTCGCGACGGGAAGCTGTGGGGGCACGGCCTGGCGAACATGAAGGCGGGCGTCGCTTCGATGATCCACGCGGCGCTTGCCGTGAAGCGCTCCGGGCTGCGAACCAAGGGCTCGATCGTCGTGGCGTGCGTCGTCGGAGAGCTGCAATGCGGGCTCGGCTCCGAGCATCTGTCGCGCAACGGACCGCTCGCGGACCTGGCCATCGTGCCGGAGCCGTCGAACATGAACGTCCGCACGACGCACTCGGGCAACGTGGTCGTCCTCGTTCGAGTCCGCGGTACCTCCGGGTGGATCGGCGCGATGCACCGCTACAAGACCGTGAACGCCGTCGACAAGATGGCGGACGTGATCGCGGCGCTGCGCGAGCTGAAGTTCGACGCGCCTCGCGATCCATTGTTGCCGGGCGTGCCGCGCCACCTGATCGGCACGATCCTGGGCGGGCTGGGTAGCGAAGAGCCGAATCTTTCCCGGCCGTCCTATGTACCGGACAACTGCACGATCACGCTGGAAGTGCGGATGCCGCCGGGGATGGCCATGGAATCGGCCCTCGTCGACATCGAGAGGATCCTCGACCAGGCACGGGCGGCCGACCCGGATCTCGACGTCGAGCTTCTGCCGCCGCCTGCCGCGTACCGGCCTCCGTGGCGTGCAGGCCCGTTCGTCCATCCGGCGATGAGACTGCCGCCCGGTCACCCGCTGGAGGGCCTGGTGGTCTCGAACTATCGGCACATCCTCGGCAGCGATCCCCTGAAGGTGGGAGCCGAAGACCCCGGCTCCTACGGGTGCACGGATGCAGGCCATCTCGCGCAGGCCGGCGTCAAAGCGCTGGTCTTCGGCTGTACCGCGAACCTCTGGGGGGAGAGCTTCGTCGAGCTGGAAAAGCTCTTCGCACACTCCCGGATCCTTGCCGCGTGCGCGGCCGACGTGGCAAGCAGCGAACGGGCGCTGTGGGTGAGCCGGGACTAGCGCCAGCCGACCGGCAAGGGGTTCGCATCGGAATCACCGGCAGCCGACGTCGCTGTTGCAGCTGAAATTTTTCCCAGACCCTTTGAAACGAACGTGCAATCGCGGCGGGCGAGGATTGCATCGTGGAAGCGGTGGAATTGCTTCCTCCCATGTGGGCGATTCGTACATCCGTATCAGGCTCATCCACATCGCACACCTCGTCGAAAAGGAGTGATCATGAAATCCATCGTCAAGCTCGCCATGCCCACCGTTCTTGCGTTCGCAGCCGTCTCCGTGAATGCGCAGACGATCGAAACCGAGTATCCGCAGGCCGTGCCGGCGGGACCCGTCGTTGCCACGGTTGCGCCGGTCGCGCCGGTGACGGGCGAATTCGCGTACAGCAGCGACGCGCCGTACCTGATCCAGTCGAACGCCGAAGGCCCGCGGATCGATCCCCGCTATTCGGCGGAGAACGGCACCACGCTGACGCGCCAGGAAGTCCAGGCGCAAGCCCAGGTCCACGTCCGGTGGAATGCCCCCGACCGTCGCTCGTGATCGCAGCAGCGTCGACGCGCGCGGCCTGCGTCGCTTGCAGCTCGCGAAACCGGTTCGAACACCCCGCGCAGGCACTGCGCGGGGTGGCGGTGCTTGTATCTGCTCGGGAAGGAGCACGAACGCCCCGACGAGTCGGTACGGGTGCTGGGAGGCGCCCTGGCAGGGGCGAGAGGCGCGGCAGGCTGCCGGCGAGCGAGGCCGCGTAGCGGGCGTGCCCCGGGATGCAGGCTCAGGCGCCGCCCGATTCCCGCCGGGCGGCGTCGTCGCCGGCTTCGCCCTGTGGCCAGGCCAGGCGCGCACATGCTTCGCAGTAGACGGGTCGCTTGGGCAACTTCTCGTCCGGCTGCTCACCCCAGGCGGAAACGGGAATCGCCGTCGGCATGGTCGGCGCGCCGCACAGGGCGCGCATGATGCTGGCACGACGCGAGAGATGGTAGTCCCAGATGCCGTGGGTGCTCTCGGTGACGGTGAGTTCGTTCCTCTCGGCTTCCGTCGTCGGGATCCGTACTCCCTTCATCGAGTCGAACAGGCTCATGGGTGTGCTCCGATGCTGTGAACGATGCCGGCAGATTGCCGCGGGGCGTTCATCGGCGCAACCGCGATCGCGGAAGGCGGCCACGCCGTCCGCGTGCCGGTCATTCGACCGTGACGCTCTTCGCCAGGTTGCGCGGCTTGTCCACGTCCGTCCCCCGGACCAGCGCCGCGTGATACGCCAGCAGCTGCAGCGGCACCACGTGCAGGATCGGCGACAGCAGCCCGGCGTGGTCGCCGAGGTTGATGATGTTGATCCCGTCGCTCGGCTCGATGTGCGTGTCGCGGTCGGCGAACACGAAGAGCTCCCCGCCGCGTGCGCGCACTTCCTGCAGGTTCGACTTCAGCTTCTCGATCAGCGAGTCGTTCGGCGCGACGACGACCACCGGCATCTCGCGGTCGACCAGCGCGAGCGGGCCGTGCTTGAGCTCGCCCGCCGCGTAGGCCTCGGCGTGGATGTAGGTGATCTCCTTGAGCTTGAGCGCGCCTTCCTGCGCGATCGGGTAGTGCACGCCGCGGCCGAGGAAGAGCGCATGCTGCTTCGGCGCGAAGCGGTTCGCCCAGTGGCGCACGGCGTCCTCGCATTCGAGCACGTGGTTCAGCGCCGCCGGCAGGTGGCGAAGCTGCGCGAGCAGCTCCTTCTCCTTGCTGGCCGACAGCCGCTTGCGCTGGCGTGCGAGCACCAGCGTGAGCACGAACAGCACGGTGAGCTGGGTCGTGAAGGCCTTGGTCGACGCGACGCCGATCTCGGGCCCCGCGCGGGTGAGGAAGCGCAGGCGGCTCTGCCGGATCAGCGCCGACTCGGGCACGTTGCAGATCGACAGCGAATCGCGCAGGCCGATCGTCGTCGCGTGCTGCAGGGCGGCCAGCGTGTCCGCGGTCTCGCCCGATTGCGACACGGTGATCACCAGCGTCTTCGGCAGCGCCACCGAGTCGCGGTAGCGGTATTCGCTGGCGATCTCCACCGACACCGGAATGCCGGCGATGGCCTCGAGCCAGTATTTCGCGACGAGCCCGGCGTGATAGCTGGTGCCGCAGGCGAGGATCAGGATGTGCTTCGTGCGGGCGAACACTTCCTCGGCTTCGGCGCCGAACAGCCCGGCCGAGACCGACGACGCGTTCGTCACCATCTCGAGCGTGTTGGCGATCGCGCCCGGCTGCTCGAAGATCTCCTTCTGCATGTAGTGCTGGTACTG